>JBDTOI010000174.1:0-8485 GCA_039933315.1 Pyrinomonadaceae bacterium | reverse complement strand
TCACCGTCAGACTCGCTGTTTGCGAGGCCGTGCCGCAGGCTCCAGTCGTGGTCACCACCACCGTGTGATTGCCCACGCTCAGTGAAGTGGTGTCAACGGCGAGATTCGGACTGTCTGTCCCCGCCGGTGAGCCGTCCACGGTCCATGCATAACTAAATGGACCAGTGCCACCCGCCGTCGTCGAGAAGTTAGCGGTCGCGCCCTGACATACCGTGGCATCTGTCGGGTCGCTCGTCGTCGTGGACGGTTGAATGGTTAGCGTCGCGCCAGTCGTTGTCGCCGTTCCGCAACTGTTGGTGAACACCGCCCGATACTGTTTGCCGTTGTCGGCGGTAGCGGCAGTAAACGTCAACGTCGGGCTGGTTGCACCCGGAATATCCGCGAACGGGCCGCCGCTGCTGACCTGCCATTGCACGCTCGATGAACCGCTGGCTGCTGCCGTGAACGTCGCCGTGGCGCCGTCGCAAACGGTCGTATTTGCGGGATTGGTAGTCACAACCGGCGCTGTGTTCACAGTCAGTGTGGCGGCAGTGGTTGTGGCCGTGCCTGCGCTATTCGTGAATACCGCTCGATACTGGTTGCCGTTGTCGGCGGCAGTGGCCGTAAACGTGAGCGTCGTACTGGTTGCGCCCGGAATAGGAGCGAACGAGCCGCCACCGTTGGTGCTTACTTCCCATTGCACGGTTGGTGCGGGGAGGCCATTGGACGAAGCGGTAAAGGTCGCGGTCCCGCCGTCACAGACGGTCTGATCAGTTGGGTTGGTGGTGACGTTTGGCGCCTCCGCGATCGTAATGAAGGCCGTTACCGTCGCGTGATCCACAGTAGCGTCCGCACTACCGGTGCCGCCAGTCGGCCCGGCCGTGAATGTCGCGTTCGCCTTACCACCATTGATCGTAGGATCGGCTCCTGAGATTGTGCCCAGAACCGGATTGCTAAAGACGACTGTCCGGCCGTTCAGGGCTATTAAATCTCCCGGGGAAATGCCCGAGCCCACATTATTGGTAAAGAAATCCGCTTGCAGCGTCGTCGATTGATTTGCCTGGATCGTGTTGGGTGAAGCTGTATGACTTAGGGTGAGCCACGCGCCGATTCCAGGTCCCAGCGGTCCTGAGACGCGATCGCAGGGACTGACGGTTGGGCCCTGGTTGCACCCCCACCAGTTATTCGCCGCAATGATTGGACCGATGTTGTTGCGCAAGCCGCTGCTGGCCGGATTTGCGGCGGCGGTATTGCCGACGATGGAATTGAAGTTCATCGTCAAACTGCCGCTGCTGTTAAATACGCCACCGCCTTGGGCACCGGCGGTGTTGTTTGTGATTGCACTATGGCCAATCAACTTGGCCGCGTTTCCACCTGCGAACACGCCGCCGCCGCTGCCGAAGGTACCGTTATTCGCATGGTTGCCGGAGATTCTACTGGTCGTTATTTGCAGTGTCCGCAATCCGCCAAAAGAACTGCCGTCATAGCTTATGCCCCCGCCAGCGGCATTCCTGCTGGTGTTTCCTGAAACTTCACTTCCGCTCAGGTTCAATGAGCCGAATACCGCAAGGATGCCTCCGCCCTGGCCCGCCGCTGTATTACCGGTAATGTTGCAGTTGTTTATTGTGAGCGTTCCGGCTGGAACGAAGGTTTGGTTATCAAAGCCATCGAATTGAATACCGCCGCCTGACTCATTGAATCCCGACGAGACGGGGGCATTTCCATTTCTGATGGTCAAGCCCGTCAACGTCACATTTACGGAAGCACCGCCCGCCGCAAAATTATTAATGTCGAGGACGCGGTCAATGCCGCCGCCATCGATAATGGTGGAGCCCGCGCCGGCGCCGTTAATAGTCACCGAAGTCAGTGTCGAGCCAACAAATGCGCCGAGATCCATGATGTCCAGATCACCGCTATCCATAGAAGCGCCGAGCGCATTGAACTCGTCATCAGACGGTCCGAGGGTGAGTGTGTAAGTGCCGCTGGGGACAGTAATGACGTTCGCGCCACCGGAAAAGTTGGACTCGTTAATTGCCGCACGCAACGTACACAAGGCAACGCCGGCGTTACAAATTCCGTCGCCCGGGTTGAGATCCGGAAGGTCAAGAGTGCTGTTCACTGTAAACGTGGTGAGCGTAGCCGCGGATTGCGGCACCACCGCGAAATACCCCATCACGGCAGTTGCAACGATGCCGGTAAGAAACAGGGACGTCGAAGTGCGGAGTGAGTGGGGGAGCAATCGCTTCATGAATTCTCCTTCTGAGAAAATCGAAGCGATAAACCGCTCCGACTGGGCAAGGATTCTATCTGCCCCAGGGAAACAGTGAACGTCAGGGAAAGCAGTGAGCTTCAGTGGAGTCGGTTGAAAACTGCCTCGTAGTAGAGACCTTCTTTATTGCTGGCAACGGGAACTACCAGCATGGAAAATCTTCCGAGTGATTCGTGCGTGACCGTGTAAGTTTCCTGTCGTAAAGGCGCGTTGTGAGATCCGATGAAGACCGCCGCAAAGCATTCTTTCCCGGTCGCCTCGGCCGAGGGTCTGTTCGCGTTCGGGGTCAAATCATTGACTTCGATCAATTTCACGGCAACCGGCGTCGCTTCACCGTGAACGAAGCTGAATCTGGTGTTTAGGCAACGAGAGAAAGCCTCACGGTTTAGAGACAGAGCGGCGCGAAAATTGGGGTAAGCCGGAAGAGGCGAGTTTGGTACAACCAGCGTTTCCGCCAGGACCGCCTTGGCTGGAATACCGGCCGCGAGGGCAACCAGCGTTCCTGCTCGCAGGAATTTACGTCTTGAAAGTGACATGCCGGAATCTCCTGTAAATATTGTCGATTTGGAATGCAGCGAAAAGCTCTTACTTGGCGTCGGGACTGCGGACGATTCGGAGCGGGCAGTCTAGTAGCCTTGTGACAAATTTTCAAGACTTTTTTATGGTTGGTCGGAATTTTCTTATCCAGCTCCGAAGATTTGCCAGAAAAGATAGGACTTTTGCGGGATCTGCTAATTTCCAGACGTAGGAGTTTTGGAATTGATGAAAATGTTTCTCAAATAAATGGCAAAATTTTGCTTGAACTAATATGGCCTCAGAGACTACAATCCCCAACCTCGACGAACTGATTCAAGCAAATGAAGCGAGACCTGGCCCTTTTTCCAATCTACATTTTGTTTCACGCTTTCAGAAATTAAACTGTCGTGTGCTGTTAGAGGAGGATACTAATGAGTCAGCCATATGTTGGAGAAATCAGGATGTTTGGCGGTAACTTCGCTCCTGCAGGTTGGGCGTTTTGTGATGGCCAACTGATGCCAATTTCGGAGAACGATACGCTCTTTAACCTGATTGGAACGACTTATGGCGGCGATGGGCAGGAGACCTTCGGGATTCCGGATCTCCAAAGCCGCATTCCGCTCCATGCGGGTACTGGTCAAGACGGTAACACTTACCAGCTTGGGGAAAAAGCGGGGGTTGAATCGGTTACTCTGACAGTAAATCAGATCCCCGCTCACGCGCACACGCCTGTCGCCAACAGCAATGCGGGCACGCTCTCGAATCCGGGAGGCGCGACCTGGTCCGCGGCGGGAACGGGTGAGCAATGCTATTCCACGCCCCCTAATCCACCTGCGGGCACCATGCACGCTCAGGGCATCCTGTTCACCGGCGGGAACCAGCCACACGACAACATGGGCCCGTACCTGGTTATTAGTTTCATCATTTCGCTGTTTGGTATTTTTCCGAGTCAAACATAGAGCTGCGCTTCGCCGGTCCGCCGGAATTCTGAGGAGAATAAGATTATGGGAACCCCATTTCTAGGTGAAATAAAAATCGTCTCGTTTAACTTCCCCCCCAAAGGTTGGGCCTTCTGCAATGGCCAATTTCTGCCGATCAATCAGAACCAGGCCTTATTCTCGATACTCGGGACCACTTATGGCGGCGATGGACAAACCACTTTTGCCCTGCCTGACTTTCGCGGGCGCATTCCGCTTCACGTGGGCAGCAAGACTCTGGGCGAGAGAGGCGGAGAAGCCGTTCACACCATGACCATCTCGGAGATGCCGACTCATACACATGTACCAAACGCTAGTAATACTTCGGGCAATCTGCCCTTCCCGGCCGCCGGCTCTCCCGTCGTCCAGCACAACATCTGGGCGATCAGCACGCAAAACCCATACGAGTCACCGGCATCTCCCGGGTTCGCGGCGGCGGCGATGAATCCCGGGTCCGTCTCCAATACCGGCGGAAGTCAGCCGCATGAGAATAGGCAGCCGTACTTAGTGCTCAATTTCATTATCGCCCTGCAGGGAGTCTTCCCATCCCGGAATTAACTTCTGCGCCGTAGTAAAGTCCAGTTTGAAAACTGAAGGAGAAGCAGATCATGTCGAGCCCGTTCGTTGCAGAAATCAAAATGTTTGCTGGAAACTTTGCTCCCACCGGCTGGGCCCTGTGTGACGGACAGCTTTTGCCCATCTCGCAAAACACCGCGCTCTTTTCGCTGCTGGGCACCTTTTATGGTGGTGATGGAAAGAGCACTTTCGCGCTGCCCAATCTCCAGAATAGCGCGCCCATGCACCCGGGCCAGGGGAGCGGTCTGACGGAGCGCTTCCTGGGTGAGCAATCTGGAAGCGACTTCATAACTCTGCTTGAGGGCGAGATGCCCTCGCACAATCACATCGCCAATGCCAGGACCTCATTGGGCAATTCCCAGACGCCGGCGGCACAGACCTGGGCCGGCTCAAGCATCGTCAAGCAGTACGTCAATACTGTGCCGAATACTCCGATGTCACCCCAGGCTCTGGCGCCAACGGGTGGCAGCCTGCCACATAACAACCTGCAACCATATCTGGTGGTGACTTTCATCATCGCATTGCAGGGAGTCTTTCCCCCCCGCTCGTAGAGAGCAGTTTGCCACGCAGCCAATTTTGTTGGGAACTGAATCATCAAACGAGCGCCAGTGACTTTTCACGGGCGCTCGTTCGATGTATGATGCTATCGCTGTCGTCTCTGGAGCACGTTCGATTTCAGAATCCAAACAATCTGGCTTAGTTGCGATCCGTTTCGTCACGAGGCCCTTACCAGCCCTTCGTGCCGCTTTAAGTAGGCGTCCATATAACTTAGCTTGACTGGTGTGCATTTCTCCTACCACTTCCAAGGGAATTCAATCATGAAAAACGTCACCTCGTCCCGCTCTATAAGTTTGCTCGTTGCCTTGACGCTCTGCTGTCTCTTTGCGCTGGGCCTCGCGACCACCGTTAATTCTGAGGCGCCAAAAAACGTTCGGCCTGGCAAGAGCGATGGAGCGGTTCGGCTGTTCGATATCGGCCTGGGACCACACCGGTTCAATTTAAAGCTGGGACGCGATATGCAGAGTCGTTATCTGGGAGCGCCCGACCTGCAGCAGGCGGCAGAGTCCGCGCAGCTACAGCCGCGGTCGATGATCTCTGATGACTTCAATGGCGATGGCATGGGCGATTTGGTGATTGGTTACGCCAACAGCGGGGCCGGCGCGATCGGGATGCGTCACGGGAACCTGCAGGCGATCTCACCGACTGATCCAGTTGTTTTTCAAGCTATCACGCAGGGTCGTTATCCTTCCCCATTTCTTGCAGAAGTACAACTGTATTCATTGCCCGAAGCGCCCGACTTTTTACAGTTTGGCGACTTCAATTCCGACGGCTATGCGGATGTGATGGCGGCTGCACGTGGCGGCCAGAGAATGTATTTACTCGCCGGCGACGGCCAGGGGAATTTAGGCGGTGCTCAGGCCATTGAGGTGCCCGGGGTCTTGACGGAGATGGGTGCGGCGCCACAACAACTCGGAGTTTTTACGCAATTGGCGCTCGGTCTTTCCGCGCCGGGCGGACCCCGACTGGCTGTCTACAATAAGACCGAAGATTTGGCTGGCGGCCCCGAAAGCCACTCCATGGCCGGAGAAGTAACTAGTTTGGCGTTCGATCAGTTGGACGGCGACGGCATTACCGATCTCGCCGCCGCCAGCTCGACTGAGGTGGTGGTTATTCATGGACGAAGCGTCCCGCCGATAGCGGGTGCGAATAGTGGCGCGGAGTCTGTGTCCATCGAGCGGCAGAATGTTCCTTTCGCAATCAGAGGGCTGGCTACGGGGGACTTTACTCTCGATCGAAACCACCAGCGCGAGATTGCTTTGCTTTCTGACGACGGCACAGTTTATCTATCGGCACGCGGAACTCCCGATACTCGCCCCTTCACCAAAGCCGAGAAGGAGACTATCGGCAAGCTGCGCCGGTCGTTCTTGCGGGACAAGATCGACATGGAAACTTTAACGGCCGAAACCAATAAATTGATACGCCCGAATCGTGCCTCCGGTTGGAAGGTCGCGCAGACGATGAAGCGCGCATCAGCTTACACCGGCGCCGGTAAGGTAGTTTTCCAAAGATCGAACGCATTCAGCCAGCCCCTGGACGAGCTGCTCATTGGTGATGGGATTAATAATAGTGTCCGGGTCTTCAGAAACGATCTGGATATAGCGAAGCTCCAGGGTGAAAGCAAACAGCACTCCAGCGATGCAAAAGAGATATCAGTCGAGGGCGCGCCCATAGCAGCGGTGTCTATGCGCCTGAGTGTTGGGGTCAAGCCGGGCACGGTCGTATTGGGATCGAACAAGATGGAGCCGGATGTATCAATCATCACACCCGACGCTAACTTCAACGTCAACTCCACCGCCGATCTTCCTGATAGCAACGTTGCAAATGGCGTATGTCAGGCTTCTAATGGTTTGTGCACGCTACGCGCAGCGGTCATGCAGTCAAACCATACCGGCGGCTCGAACGCCATCATCGTTCCCGACGGAACCTATACGTTGACACTGGGACCACCAGACGACGAGGCCAACACCTTCGGCGCGACCGAGCAAAGCGGGGACCTGGACATTTTTAGTTGGGACCTGTTTGACGGCTCTCCTATCCTAACGGCGGTTAGCATCACCGGTGGCACACGCGACGGATGCATTATTCAAATGGGCACCCTCAGCCCGACGTTGGCTACGAATGTTCCGAACAACAAGGAGCGGATTCTCGAGGTTAACGATGTCGTCGTTATCGGATTTCACCGGCGGATAGCTGTCACGCTTACCAACCTGACAATGCAAAATGGTTTTTCACCGACCGGCAGTGGCAGTTTCCTGGAAGGCGGCGCCATATACTATGACGGTTCCGATCTAGCCAACACCAATATAGGATTACTGACCCTGACCAACGTCAAACTATCCGCTAACACTTCTGCCGGTCAGGGTGGCGGTGTATGGGCAGGCTTCGGTTCGTTAACGGTTAACTCGTCGAGTATTGTTCGAGCAAATACCGCCACCAATCAAAGTACGGGCGGGGTCGCCTGGACCGGAGGAAACACCGTCGAAACCCAATTCCTAAATATCACTAACAGCACCATTGGCGGCGCGCTGGTGGCAGACGGAAATACAGCTACTGACCCGACGTTTGGCGCACCCGGCGGAGTCGATGCGCGCGGTGGCCTGTCAGTTACCATTTCGGGTAGCACCATTCAAAACAATGTCGCCAATACAACAGCCGGCACGATAGGTGGTGGAGGCATTCAGATCAATAGCCCGACCGTTGCCATTTCAACCAGCACCATTAGCAATAATTTGAGCAAAGGCAACGCCGGAGGAATTTACAGTAGCGCAAGGAATGCGGTCACCAACGCGGCTTCGACCCTAACGTTGACTACCGTGAACGTCACTGGCAATCAGGCTGACAGCGACAACAGCCTCGCGGGAGACGGTGGCGGGATCTATAACTTCTTTGGTACAGCGATCATACAAACCACCAGCCACGTAGACGGCAATAGCGCAGTCAATGGCGGTGGAATCTTTAACGCCTGGACCGGGATTCCGGCAGATTCCACCGCGGGCCTTACTGTGCAAACCAGCAGCACAATTGGGCAAGCGGGTGCCGGCAATGGCAATAGTGCGAAAAACAACGGCGGCAGCATTGCGATCAGCCAGGCCGGTGCGTCGATCTTTGGCCCAATTACTTTGAACGCCCTGACTTTCACCAACAATACCGCGAACAGCGATAGCTCAGGCGGTGGCGATGGTGGCGCGATCTTTATCAGCGCCGGCACTATCACATCGTTGAATAACTGCACGTTCGACGCCAACGTCACGAACGGTGGCACCGGCGATGCGATTAGACAAACCGGAGGCACGATCAACGGAGCCGGCACGCTAAACTTCAACGGCACCGACGGCATTAGCATCAGCGGCGGCACCTTCACCTCGACCTCGGGCACGCTCAACCTTAGCGCCAATCTTCTAAAAGTCGGTGGAGCCTTCGCAGCCAACGGTGGCACGGTGAATTGCAATGGCTCGGTTGCTCAGAGCATCGGCACTGATGCGATGACCTTTAACAACCTGACCATCGCTAATGCCGCGGGCGTGAACCTTACTGGAAGCCACACGGTCTCGGGAACGCTCACGTTGACCAGCGGCGTATTAGGAATTGCAACCAACACTTTGACGCT
>JBDTOI010000173.1:0-8524 GCA_039933315.1 Pyrinomonadaceae bacterium | reverse complement strand
GACTCTTGTTTTTACTTTCTAAAGGACATCCAACATGAAACTCTTTCATCGCATCACCATCGCGTTCTGTTTTTGCCTTCTCTTGACCATTAGTTTTGCCGGTTCGGCACCTGCTAAATCCACTGGCACAAACTGGCCCCAGTGGCGCGGACCGGACGGGCAGGGCGTCTCTACCGAGACCGGGCTGCCCGACGAATGGAGCGGCACGAAGAACGTTAAATGGAAAACGCCCATTGCCGGTCGCGGCCACTCGTCGCCCATCGTTTGGGACAAGAAGATTTTCCTGACGACGGCGCTCGATGGTGAAGCCATCCCCGGCCGCAAGCCTGGCGTCACTCACAAAATGGCGGACGGATCGGATTTCGTCCACCCGGACGCAGTTGGCGCGGATCTCAAGCACACCTTTAAAGTGGTCTGCCTCGATCGCGAGACGGGCAAGATCATATGGGAACGCGTGGCATACGAAGGCCCGGTGCACGACAGTCGCCACAAGAAAGCCAGCTTCGCATCTTCCACCCCGGCCACTGACGGCAAATACGTCTTCGCTTTCTTTGGCAGCGAAGGTTTGTACGCTTATGACTACAAAGGCAAGCTGATCTGGAAACAGAGTTTGGGCAAACTGGGCACTGCCAGTGTCGGCTATGGAGTTTCGCCAATCCTCTACGAGAATCTGGTGATCATGCAGTGCGACGAGAGCGGCGGCAATTCATTCATCGCTGCCTTCGACAAGAAGACCGGCAAGGAAGTGTGGCGCGTAGCTCGCAAGGTTGACGTTACCTGGAGCACTCCCGTGCTGGTCCATGCGGGCACGCACACCGAGCTGGTGACGAGCGCCGCCGAGGCGATCATTGCTTATGATCCCATGACCGGTAAGGAACTCTGGCGACACAAAGGCCTGGAGAGCAACGCCGTTCCTTCCGCTGTCGTCTCGAATGATTTGGTAGTAGTCACTTCCGGGTACCCGGCAAAGATCGCCCTGGCGCTTAAGGCCGGCGGCAGCGGAGATGTGACCGGCACTCCCAGGCTCGTGTGGTCCTATAACAAGGGCACCGCCTACGTGCCCTCGCCAATTCTCTATGGCCAGTACCTGTACCTGATGACCGACAGGGGACTCCTGACCTGCCTCGACGCGATGACTGGCAAGGTACAGTATGAAGGCGCGCGAGTGCCGAAGCCGGTACTGTTCCTGGCATCGCCCGTGGCCTACGAGGGCAAGATCCTTCTAACCAGCGAAGAGGGCGATACCTTCATGTTGAAGGCGGGGCCGAAACATGAATTGATCCGCACAAACTCGCTGGGGGAACCGGTATATGCCTCTCCCGCCATCGCCGACCGCAAGCTCTTTATTCGCGGGGAGAAGAACCTTTACTGCATCGAGAGCTAATTTGGGTGCGGAAATGGAACAATTAGTAGGCCGCCAGCGTCCAACTGTTAACAATCCCTGGCGGCGGGCGTTCTTTAGTCAGGGGAACTTATCCACAGATTACTCAGATTACTCAGATTGAAAACGAGGTAGGGAGCAGCCGGCCACAGCCAGGTCCTTAAACCCTTGTACCTGGTCTAGTAGTGGTTCTGTGTAATCCGTGAAATCTGTGGACCGTTTTACGGAGGAATAGCGATGTTTGCATCAACGGAATCAACACCATGGTATCGCTCGGTGGCGGGTCTGATTGGGGCGTCGGTACTGTTGCCGCCCCTGGGTCTGGCTTTGATCTGGATGCGCCGCGATACCGCCGCGAAAACGAAGATCCTGGCTACCGTAGGCATCGCGATCCTTGTCGTCGGCTACGTGTTCTTGTTCACTACGTGGCGGAAATCCAGTTCCAAGGAGGCCCACTACGCAAGGCTTGAGCAAGATCGTGCCGAACAGGAGAAGCGCCTCGCCAGCGAAACCGGTCAGCCGGGAAGTAATCCCGCGGCCGTCGCCGGCGCCGCTTCGCAGCAACCCGCTGCCGGACAAGCTACCGCTCCCGCTGCGGGTACCACCTCAGATACCGCTTCGGCCCACGCCACCAGAAACTACTGGACCAACTTCCGCGGTCCGAACCGTGATGGCCGTTATGACGAGATGGCTGTGATGACCCAGTGGCCCTCGGGCGGGCTGGCCCCGGTCTGGAAACAGCCCATCGGGTTGGGCTATGCATCGTTTGTAGTGGCAGATGGCCGGGCCTACACGATCGAACAAAGGCGCGGACAGGAAGTCGTCGCCGCTTATGATGTCGCCAATGGACGCGAAATCTGGAAACAAGCATGGAACGCGGAATACACCGACTCGACCGGCGATGGACCACGCTCGACCCCGACCTGGGATAACGGGCGAATCTATGCGCTGGGAGCTACGGGCGAATTGCGTTGTCTTGATGCCAGGACCGGGGCAGTGGCCTGGGGCCGCAATATTTTGAAAGAGAACAGTGCCCAAAACCTGTCATGGGCGATGGCCGCCTCGCCGCTGGTGGTTGACGACAAAGTCATCGTGCTGCCAGGTGGCACAGCCGGTAAATCCGTCGTGGCCTACAACAAGATGACGGGTGCGCCGGTCTGGTCTTCGCAAAACGACACTCAGGCGTATGTGTCCCCCATGCTCGTCACCCTGGCCGGGCGCCGGCAGATAGTAGTCGTCAGCGCTTTGCGGGTAATGGGTCTGGCGCCGGAAGATGGCGCCTTGCTCTGGAGTCAGGACTGGGACACCGACATGGGCATCAACGTGTCGCAGCCTATCATCGTTAGCGGCAATCGCTTCTTCATTTCATCCGGTTACGGCAAAGGCGCGGCCTTAGTGGAAATCTCCGGCAGCGGGAAAACTCAAACTGCCCGGGCGCTATGGGAAAACATAAACATGAAGAACAAGTTCAACAGCTCCGTTCTTCATGAGGGCCACATCTACGGATTGGATGAAGGAATCCTGACCTGCCTGGATGTAAACACCGGCGTGCGCAAGTGGAAGGGCGGACGATACGGTTACGGGCAGGTAATTCTGGCCAGTGGTCACTTGATCGTGTCCAGCGACTCGGGCGAACTGGCGCTGGTCAAAGCCACTCCTGATCAGTATTCAGAAGTCGCTCGCTTCGCTGCTCTGGAAGGCAAGACCTGGAACTATCCCGCCATCGCCGGCGGCAAGCTGCTGGTGCGCAACGCCACGCAAATGGCCGCCTACAACATCGCCGCCCAGTAGTCAGAACTCTTATTTGGAGTGCGGTGGCAAGCGCAGCGCGACACCGCTTTGGATTGGGCTGGTAGGCATGCCTTCATGTCCAGGTACAACATCCAGATCTCAAGCACACAAACAGTCAAGCAAGTGTAAGGTGAGTTTGAAGTCAGCAGTAAATGGTGGGCCAGGCAGCCTATCCAAAGCGCCGTCGCCGCTTCGCTTTGCCGGCGCACTCCATATTTAGCCGACCGCAAGCGCCTAATGAACCAACCCGATCGACAACTCATACTGACGTGGTTGCTCCGTATCGTGGGGTTGGTGGAGATGCTCGCGTTCTTTGCGGTGATCATGCCGCGGTCGTGGATGGAGGCTTCACACGCGTGGCTCGGCCTGGGCCAGATGCCGGAGGGATCGGTCCTCATGTTTCTGACCCGCCAGGCGTCATACACATATGGGATGCACGGCATATCTCTCTGGATCCTGTCATGGGATGTGAAGCGTTTTCGCCCGCTGATTCTTCTCAATGGCATCTCATTTTTGCTGGCCGGGCCGGTGTTCTTCATCATTGATTACACGGCCGGGATGCCGATGTGGTGGACGGTGGAAGACTCGGTGTCCTGCGCGCTCGTTGGCGTGGCATTACTCTGGTTGAGTCGCAGGCCCGAAGGTGAAGAAGTTTTGAGTTGAGTAGAACGATGGTAGGGGCGTCACTCCGTGGGCGCCCCTTATTTGCGCGTACTGTTGAATGGATTTTAAGTTGAGGTTTCACGCAAAGGCGCTAAGCAAGGAAAGCAGAAGGCGCAAAGGGTTGAGTCATCCTTTGCGCCTTATGTCTTTCTTTTCTTAGCGCCTTTGCGTGAAACCGCAATGTTTCAAACGCTCAAGCTCAGAACAACAGCTTCACCCCAAACTGAATATGCCGCGGATCACGCGCCGAAGAGATCCGGCCAAAAGTGGGCGACCCGAGAAAGTTATCCGGCAAGTTGAAGTTTGGATGATTGAAGAGATTAAAGACCTCAGCCCGGAACTGAAGATTAACCGACTCGGTTAATGCCGTGTTCTTGATCAGAGACGCATTCACGTTCTGATACCCCGGGCCATCGAGGATATTTCTTCCCGCATCGCCGAAGGTCCCTGGCGCCGGAAAAGCAAATGCACTCTGGTTGAACCACTGATCGGGAGAACGCTGGCTCAGTGCAGGGTTGCCCATCACATTGGGCCGGTCGTTGGCCCCGAATCCGAGAATCGAACGCCCGGTCCCACTGTTATCAATTTCCGACAGCAGCGCCACCGTAAAGGGCCGCCCGGTCTGCAACGTGATAATGCCAAAACTCTGCCAGCCACTCAGCACTGTCGTAATCCATCCATTATCCGCCAGCCAGGTGCGGCCCTTCCCGAACGGCAGGTCATACGTGTAACTCACCGACAGCCGGTGCCGCACGTCGAAGTTCGAGCGGCCGCGTTCGGCCCGCACGTCATAGCTGTTCTGCGGAAAGTTTGGATCGCCCGCGCTACTGAAGAAGTTTGAAGCATTGTCGATCGACTTGGCCCAGGTGTACGACACGAGCGTTCCCAGCCCGCGCGATAGGCGCTGCTGGAAACGGGCCTGCAGGCTGTGATAGTTCGAATTGGCGCGCGACTCGAGCAAGTCGATGTCGTCGAATCGTGGATCGGGCCGCGGCACGAAGGGCAACCCCGGCGGCAAGACGCTGGGCCGCGGTTGGTTGATATCACGCGCCGTCAGAAGTTTCGTGCCCTTGGAACCGACGTAGCCAACTTCAAGCACAGTGCTGCGACCGAGTTGTCTTTGCACGTTCAGATTCCAGTGCTGCATGTAGGCGGTGCGCAAGTCGCGCTGTATGGCCAGCGCTGAGTCCGGTAAAGGAAACGGAAAGAAAGTCGGAAACGGACTGCTTAAAGTTAAAGGCAGACCTGGCAGCGAGAAAAAGATGTTGTTGTCGAAATAAGGCGAGTTGAAGTAAAGCGCCTCTCCCGGCGCCAGCGGAGACTGGTCGTAGTACACACCGTACCCTGCCCGCAGCACGGTATTTCCATCGTCATCCAGCGTCCAGGCGAAACCGACGCGCGGAGCGAAGTTGTTTCTGTCGGGTTCGAACCCGCCGCGCGGCACTCCGTTGGTGCCCACGCGCATCAGGCTGCGCGTAACCGTGTCGTAAACATTAGCGCGGTCTTCGGTATCCACCGCCGGCGAGTTGTACTCGTATCGCAGGCCGGCCGTAATAGTCAGGCGCGGCCTCACGCGCACGCTGTCGTTGAAAAAGAAATTGTAGCTCTGGGTGCGCAGGTGCTGCGGGTTATCAACGCGCGCTACGCTGGTAAAGATAGGAAAGCCGAGCAGAAGGTCCGCCAGCGCATTGCCGGAGATTTGCGCAAATGGCGAAAAGGTCAGGCGCCCGCGCGATTCGACATCGCGAAAAGCATTCTGCTGCGAAAACCTCAGGTCGGCGCCAAACTTTATCAGATGTTTGCCGCGGACGTAGCTGGCTGTATCAAGGAGCTGATAAACATTCGTGACGCTCTTCTGCGGATTATTCCCTTCGTCGCCGAGCGGTGAAAAACCAGTCACGCTGATGAAACTAAGTCCGGCATCGCGCGCGTTGGGCGAAATCACCGGCAAACCCAGATCGGAATTGAGGATGCTGGCCTGCTGGCTTACCGATGAAGCGACCCGGCTCAATGCCACCCGCGTCTCATTGATGAAGGCCGGCGTGAATACATGATTAAGTGCAGCCATAACATTCTGGCTGCGTCGTTTCACGGCATCGCCAAAGCCGGGGACCAGCGAAAAGGTGGGCCCGGTAAAAGGCTCGAACAGGTTTCGATGCCCGAAGCTGTAACGGACGGTCAAGTCCGTCAGGTCACCCAGGCGATGGTCAACCCGCGCATCGAAACTGTTGTTGTCGTCTTGCTGAGTTGGCGAAGAGACGAAGTTTTGAAACGGCACGCTGCGGTTAGGTGCGGGGTAGATCGCTGCGATCGCGCGCCCGATAGGATGTTGAAATGCGAGCGGAACCTGGTTGCCCGGGAAGCATCCGGTCTGGTTAGCCGCGTTGCAAGGGGGCAGTTGGAAGGTGATTGGGTCTCGCGGCAGAAATGGGTTACTTATGAAGACGGGGTTGCCGAAAATATCTCGCGACTGCGAGAAATCACCCGCGCGTTCGCGCAAGGTCGGCACGTTGGTAACGCGCGTAATGCCTTCGCGTGAACGCGTGCCTTCATAATCGGCGAAGAAGAAAGTGCGATCGCGTTTGAGGGGCCCGCCAACGGAGCCGCCAAACTGGTTGCGCAGGTACTTTGGTTTAGCTTCGCTTCCAGGAGCGAAGTAGTTGCGCGCATCCAGTTTTGCATTGCGGTGAAATTCGAAAAGCGAGCCGTGAAAGCTATTGGTGCCTGACTTGAGAATCACATTAACCTGCGCGCCGGGGTTACGGCCAAAGGCAGCGTCGTAGCTGCTGGTCAGCATTTCGAATTCGCGTATCGCATCCACCGGCGGGCGCACGCCAAAGGTATTAAGTTTCGGATCGACGTTGTAAACACCGTCGAGCAGGAAGTTGTTGCTGTCTTCTCGCGCGCCGTTAACGCTGAAAGAGAAATCACCGCGCACCGAGCCGGCTGAACCCTGGGCAGCGGGGGTCGCTCCGGGCACCAGCAAAGTCAGCTCGTAGAAATTCCGTCCATCGAGGGGCAGGCCTTCTATATGGCGGTTCTCGATTACGGTGCCGAGCGAGGGCGAATCTTTGTTGAGGACCTCCGTTGCATAAATGTCGTCGGGGCTATCCATGATAGGGCCAAGGCCCAACTCAACATCAAACCTCGATTCCTGATTGACCAGAAGTGCGATCTTCTGGCTAAAGGCTGCAAAACCAGCCGCAGCCACTTCGATACGATATGAACCGGGTTGCAGTGAAGTTACGGTGTACTCCCCATTGTCCGCGCTTATGACTGAACGTGCTTCGTTTGTCTCTTGATTGATTAGCGTAATCGTCGCGCCTGGTACGACAGCCCGGACGGGATCAAAGACGGTCCCACGTACCGAAGCCCGGTGCGTTTGTGCCCCGGCAGATGATGTCAGGGAAAGAAGCAGAACCACGGCGAGAGTTTTTGCAGCCAACGACATTGAAGTTATCTCCTTAACGTTCGGGAGGTTGTTCACGACAGCGGATGTTCTTAATTTGGAGTGCGCCGGCAGAGCGAAGCGGCGACGGCGCTTTGGATTCGCCAGTTATCTACCGCTCAAGCACCACCTAAACTCTCAAGTATCTTTCCTCTTGAGAAAATGGTTACTGGCCCTATCCAAAGCGGTGTCGCGCTTCGCTTGCCACCGCACTCCAAATTAAGGCACTGCCGGATGTTCAGAGTACCGAATTAGTCGGCCTTGTTCCTAACCGACTGCTAAACTCAAGTCAATACTCGAAGCATCGAATATGCTCTGAGTTTACAACTCTTAACATCTTATTACGCGCCCTTAACAAAGCCTGGCATATACCAGCGTATGCTCCGCCGCAGAAGCCCGACCGTCGGGGAGGGCTCAGACATAAAACGTTCACGGTGGAGAAATAGCCATCAGGATTTCAAGAAAGCGGCCATCGGCGGCAACCAAAGTCCCGGGCCGAAGCGTCTTTAGCTATCAAAAGCGTCAACCAGATTGCTAGAATACTCAGTATTAAGATGTTTGGAACCGTCAGGTCAATCCGCGGCAACTGTAATGATGAGTTTTTCGCAACTTTCGTTTCCAGCTATCACCGCGGAGACTTCTGACCTTATCTTACTTACGCGAACTACTACGAGCGGAAACGAAGGAAGGTTCGTTTTTCCAATAAGATTCAGAGAAAGAGCGGGGGCAAGCCCGCCTTCCTGACTGCAAGTTCTTCCAGTTGAACTTTGATAACCAAGGTTGGAAATCTGACTCAACCCTATTAACTTGCAGTCAGGAAGGCGGGCTTGCCCCCGCTCTTTCCACCTGATCAGTCAATTGCAAACCAGCGGCAACAATATACTTGGCTCATCAATGTGCGACATGCTTCAGCTTGTCGTCTAGCTTGGGAACTCTCAACGTGGGACGTTACGGATAGTTTATTGCTGAGTGTTTGCGAATCGCGACGACAAGCTAAAGCATGTCGCACATTGATGAGCCGAGTATATTGTTACCAAACTAACAGTTTAGGTTCTGGAGGGGTCTCTCGATGCTGTGGATAATCTTCGCTCTGGGCGCCGCGCTGGCCTGGGGACTCTATGGTCCCGCGCTTCATAAAGGCCAGGTGGCGCTGGGCAGTCCCATGCGGGCGCTGCTGTGCGTGGGAGTCGCTTATTTTCTGATCGGAGTCCTGGTTCCAGTGGCCAGCCTTTCATACCAGG
>JBDTOI010000172.1:0-8693 GCA_039933315.1 Pyrinomonadaceae bacterium | reverse complement strand
TTAGCCGGCACGAGGCCAGTGAATGCCGAGAAGTCGCCGCCGTGACATAATAATAGGAACAGACGCCGGTGTCGGATGAAGAGATTCAATTAATGGAAACAGGATTGCTACCCGAGATTCTCGATTGCCTGAAACGCGCGCTTGCCGAGGACATTGGCGACGGCGATGTGACTACCAATAGCATCGTACCGTTGGACGCCAACCTCCACGGGCACATTGTCGCGAAACAGAGTGGCATTATTGCCGGACTCGACGTGGCCCGGAACGTCTTAGAACTGCTAAACGCCCAAATCAGTTTTCGCGCCGGCGTACTTGAGGGATCGCCCGTCGTAAAGGGGACGCTGCTTGCTGAGGTCTCTGGCGATGCCCGCTCGTTGTTAACCGGCGAACGTACGGCGTTGAACTTCCTGGGCCGCATGTCAGGAATCGCGACTCTGACGCGCCAGTTTGTGGACGCAGTCGCCGGCACGGACGCGGTTATTCTGGACACGCGCAAAACTGTTCCCGGCCTGCGTTTAATCGACAAGCTGGCTGTCGTCCGCGGCGGCGGACAGAACCACCGCGCCGGCTTGTTTGACATGGTCCTGATCAAAGACAACCATATCGACTTCGCCGGTTCGTTGATTGAAGCGGTGCGACGAGTGCGCGAGTCAGGGACGACGCTCGAGATCGAGGTTGAAACGCGCACGTTGGACGATGTTCGAAACGCACTTGAGCTCGGCGTCGAACGGATCCTGCTCGACAACATGTCGATCGAGACGATGCGGGAGGCTGTGAAGTTGAGTAATCGGCGGGCGAAGCTTGAGGCTTCGGGCAATATCAGTCTGGAAAATGTCAGAAAAGTTGCTGAAACCGGCGTTGACTACATCTCCGTCGGAGCGCTGACGCATTCGCCGAAAGTATTTGACGTCAGCCTTAAATGGACGGGATAGGCACAAAAAAAGTCGCCGCCCGGTTCGGAGTCTTACAGAACGTCTAAAATGAGCATTGGTTCGTGAGATTTCGTGTCATTTCGTGGATCGTGTGCTTGGGATCGGCAGTCAGACGATCCACGAAATCACACTAAACTGCACGAAGGAACACGAAATAAGACTTTTTTGTGCAAAGCCAGCCCGTCTCCCTTACCCTTCTCGCATCGGGAGAGGACGAAGCAAACTATCGGGGGAATAAATACAACTAAGTGTCGAGATGATTACTGAAACAACAGCAAGCGGAATGTACGAGCAGCTGAAATCGCTGCTGGCCGACACAGTGCCGGATTTTGAGCTGCGCATGAAGGCCGAGGTGGCGGCGAAGATCAATATCCTCAAACGAGAACGGAACGCCGTTATCCTGGGTCACAATTATATGGAGCCGGCGCTCTTTCACTCGATTCCAGACTTCGCCGGCGATTCGCTCGAGCTGAGCCGCAAAGCAGCGCAGACTGACAAAGACATCATCGTGTTTTGCGGCGTGCGCTTCATGGCCGAAACCGCAAAGATTCTTAACCCGACCAAGACGGTGTTGATTCCCTCACCTAAGGCTGGTTGCTCGCTGGCTGAAAGCATTACAGCGGCGGACGTGCGCGAGTTGAAACAAAAGTTTCCCGGTGTGCCGGTGGTCACCTACATAAACACCTATGCCGACGTCAAAGCCGAATCGGATATCTGCTGTACCTCGGGCAATGCTGTGGCCGTGGTGGAGTCGCTGGGCAGCGATCGGGTAATTTTCATTCCCGACGAGTACCTCGCGGCGAACGTGGCCCGCGAAACGGGAAAGCACATAATCTTTCCTACGCGCGATCCGTTGAAGAAGTATGAGAATGAACTCGACTATCAGATGATCGGATGGCCCGGCCGCTGCGAGGTGCATGAAAAGTTTACTGTCGAAGATATCAACAACGTCCGTAAGCAGTTCCCCGAAGTCATAATTCTGGCCCATCCCGAATGCAGCCCCGCGGTGGTCGAGGCTTCCGACTTCTCCGGCAGCACTACCGCGATGATCAGGCATGTGGAGAAGACCAGGGCGCGCCATTACCTTCTGCTGACGGAGTGTTCCATGGGCGACAACATCGCGGCCGCCAATCCCGGCAAGGAGATGCTGCGACTATGCAGCGTCCGTTGCCCGCACATGAACGAGATCACGCTGGAAGACACGCTGGCCTCGCTGGAAAAAGATCAGTATGTGATCGAGGTCGATGAAGAGATTCGCCGGCGAGCTTATCAGTCAGTCGAGCGCATGCTGGCAATAGGCTAGCAACAACATGCGCTAGCGGTGGTGCAATCTCATTAACACCGTACTTCAGTGCGGTGATCCGCAGTCACCAATGTGCGCTAACCGTTTCAACGGTTTCACTGACAAACCTTTGCACCTGTCAGAAGCGCCTGCGGTAGCGGGGGCGCCCATTGTTCCGTCACCAGATCTGCGATTACGAAATCACACTAAACGTTCCACCTATAAAACCGTTGAAACGGTTAACAATCTATGAGTGACCTGTAACCACCTGACTGAAGTCAGGTGTTAATGAGATGGCTAAGGCCCTGCACCACTTGCGCCAGCCTGGATGACAAACCACTTGACTGAAACTGAAGTCCTGATCATCGGTTGCGGCATCGCCGGCGCGACCGCTGCCCTGCGATTGGCGCGCAATCCTCAACGCCGGATCACCATCGTCACTCGCGCCGAGGATCCCCACGAATCGAACACACGTTATGCACAGGGCGGAATCATCGGCCAGGGCCCCGATGATAATGCGGAGTTATTACTGGCTGATATTCTTGCGGCCGGCGCCGGCGTCAGCTCGCCACACGCGGCGCGGATCCTCGCCGAAGAAGGCCCGCCGCTTCTGCATGAGGTCCTGGAAGAAACCAGTGGCGTCGTCTTTGACCGCGACAGCCAGGGCCAACCGGTGTGGGGTAATGAGGCCGCGCATTCCCGCCGGCGCATTTTGCATGTAGGCGACGTAACCGGGCAGGCGATCATGAATGGCTTGATCGCCGCGCTGCGACGGTGTCCAAACATCACCATCGAACCGGCCGCGACTGCGGTGGACTTGATCACCTTTCCCCATCACTCGCGCGACCCGCTGGACAACTACCAGCCAATCTCCTGTCACGGCTGTTATCTGTTTGATCGTGAGCAGAAGGGCGTGCACCGCTATCTCGCGGACGTTACTGTTCTGGCCACAGGAGGCCTGGGACGTATCTACCGCAACACGACTAATCCCCGCGGGTCCCGCGGCGACGGACTGGCCATGGCTCACCGCGCGGGCGCCAGAATTGCCAACGCCGAGTATGTTCAGTTTCACCCCACGGCCCTGGCTGCGCCGGGCGCCGAAGGGATGCTGATCAGCGAAGCGGTGCGCGGTGAAGGCGGAGTGCTGCTTTCGCCGGATGGGCGACCCTTCATGGCCGACTATGCGCCGCAGTGGAAAGATCTGGCCCCACGCGACATCGTGGCCCGGGCCATCCACCATGAAATGGAAACACATGGCTACTCGCATGTGTTGCTCGACATCGCTTCGCACCAGCCCGCCGAGGCTATCCGGAAACGGTTCCCTTACATTTACGCTCAGTGTTTGAAGGTCGGCATTGATATTTCGCGCGAGCCGGTGCCGGTGGTGCCCGCGGCGCACTACTTCTGCGGGGGCGTGCTGGTGGATGAGTGGGGGCAAGCCAGCATCAACAATCTTTACGCGATCGGCGAGATTAGTTGCACCGGCGTGCATGGCGCGAATCGGCTGGCGTCAACTTCACTGCTGGAAGGATTGGTTTGGGGCAACCGTGCGGCACAGGACATTGAGCAGGCGCTGGCTTCATCTTCGCAAACCAAACGACCGACTTTTGACGATGTGCCGCCCTGGGACGAAAGCGATCTGACGGCGGAACCCGATCCGGCCCTGATTCAGGGCGACATGCAAAACATCCAGAACATCATGTGGCATTACGTCGGCCTGGTGCGCAATGCGGATCGGTTGTCGCGCGCGACTCGCGAACTCCGCCATCTCTGGAATGAGATCGAAACCTTCTACCGCACAACCAAGCTTTCGGATGGATTGATAGGTCTGCGTAACGCCGTTGAGGTGGCCCTCATAATAACCCAGGCCGCCCAGCACAACCGCCAAAGCCGCGGCTGCCACTATCGCAGCGACTCAGAGTCGTTCGAAGGTGATCGGTTGATATAGGCTGGACTGAGGTGGTTTTATCTACTCCTTAGCTTGGAAAGGTTGATGGGACGTCCTTTGAGATGTCGTCGATGCCGGCAGGGTTGCGACCGTGACCTAACGATGAATTTGTAGGGGCGGCACTCCGTGGCCGCCCCTTTCCTTTGCGCGACGAGGGGCGGCCACGGAGTGCCGCCCCTACAATCCCCGCTCTTCAACGAGTCGCGTTTCATTCGTACCGCAGACACTCGATGGGGTCCAATCTCGAGGCTTTGCGTGCGGGCCAGACACCGAAGATCAAACCTATCGCGACGCTGACGGTCAGGCCCGACATGACGGCCCACATCGGAATTGAGGCGGGCAGGGCGGGTATCAGAAGTCCTATGATTTTGCTGATACCAACGGCCGCCAGCACTCCGATTACTCCGCCCAGAAAAGTCAGCGTCATCGCTTCAAACAAAAACTGATTGGTGATGTCCCGGCGGCGGGCGCCGAGGGCTTTGCGAATACCTATCTCCTGCGTTCGTTCGGTGACGCTTACCAGCATGATATTCATGACGCCGATGCCGCCCACCATCAATCCCACCGATGAGATAGCAATGGCGATAATGCCAACCATACCGAAGATGCTGTCGAACTGAGTAATAAAGGCGTCAGCTGTTTTGACGTCGAAGTTGTTGGGCTCCGAAAACTTCACGTTCCGGCGCGTGCGCAAAATCTCCTCGACCTGATCGACCGCCTCGTGCAACTGTCCAGACTTGGCGCGCAAAACAATAGTCAGAAATCTGCGACCGGGAGCGACCTGGAGTCCCGTGCGAAAGGGCACGAAGACCGCGTTATCTTCTTCGTTCTCTCCGAAGACCGTCGTCTGGCGTTTCGCCAGCACGCCGATGATCTCCCATGCGCTGCCGCCCATTTTTACGCGCGTTCCGACGATGCCCTCGTCCCTGTCGGGGAAAAGAGCCTGCGCGGCATTGACGCCAATGACCATGACATTGCGTCGATTCAAATCGTCCTGCTCAGAAATGAAGCGCCCTTCCTTTAGCGACGCATTGTGTATGTCAGCGTGGTTCGCCGTGACACCCTGCGTGTTGCCCCGCCGGTAGGTCCGGCTTTCGATTTTGATCGTGTCGTCAAAGCCGCAGCCGTTGCAGCCGATGTTCGTCGATTCCAGCGCCATCGCGTCAACCGCAGAAGCTTGCTGAGCGATCGCTTCGCCGTCTTCCGCAGTCAGGGGCTTGCGCGCCCGCTCGGCCTGGTCGCGCTCACCCAGCTGCGGCCCCGTCGTCAGATGGAAGGCGTAGATGTTGTTGGTGCCGTACTCCTCGACCATGTGGACGATGTTGGCTCGGAGACCAGTGAGAATCGAGGCGACCACAATTGCAACCAGCACGCCGATAACGATTCCCAGCACGGTGAGCGCGCTGCGGAACTTATGCGCGCGCACGCTGTCGAGCGCCATTAAGAGCGTCTCGCGCGGGATGAAATGTGGCAGTCGTAATTTCATGAATCAGGTGCGCGTCAATGCGATGATGGGATCCAGGCGCGAGGCCTTAAATGCCGGATAGATGCCGGCGACCATGCCGACCGCGGTCGAGACGCCGAGCGCAAGCAATATGTAGCCCGCGGTAATCGTCATCGTAATCGGCGTAAACACCGTTACGGCCCAGGAAATTCCGGCGGCCGCGAGCAGGCCCAGCACGCCGCCGAGGGCGCAGAGCATCGATGACTCGATCAGAAACTGGACCAACACCTGTTTGCGCCTGGCGCCGAGGGCCTTACGCAATCCGATCTCGAACGTGCGTTCGGTGACGGAGACCAGCATGATGTTCATCACCACTATGCCGCCGACCACGAGGGCTATCAAAGTGATAGGCGTGACGACCAGCGCGATGGCCCCCGTGAACTGATCGATCTGACTACCAAGCGTTTCAGTGTTAACGAGGCCGAAGTCATCGTCCTCGCCTCCGGTTAGTTCGTGATAATTGCGCAAGGCGACGCGTGCATCCTCGATTGTCAACCTGAAGGTCTCGCGTTGCTGCCCCTTGCCGTGGATTTGCAAATCCAGGTTGCGTCCATAAATGCGCTGAAAAGTCGTTAGCGGGATGTAAACATGCTTGTCGATCATGTCGCCGAAGATAGGACCACGCTTCTCTTCCACGCCGACTATACGCATTGGTAGACCAGCCACTTTGAACTCTTTGCCGATAGGATCAACGTCCGGGAAGAACTTGTCCTTGATGTCCCCGCCAAGGACGACGACCAGCTTGGCGTGCGACACCTCTTCGGGTTGGAGGAAGCGACCGTCCGACATGGTCTTGTCTTCAATTTCAGCCATGTTCGCGGTTACGCCTAAGATTATGCCGCCGAAGAAGCTGACGCCCTGGTGGTCGAATTTCGTTCCCCGCCCCGCCTGCGCCCCTACCGCCGAGCAGGTCTCACAGTATTTCTGCAACCACTCCATGTCGCCCCACTTCAGTTGCTTGTTGCGACGGTTCATGCGCTCTAAATCTTCCTCCGACAACTCGCCTGAGCTGGCCATGCGGGCAATCATGAAGTGGTTCGTGCCCAGGACCTTTGACACCTTTTCGACGACGTAGGTGTTCAGACCAGAGATGGTCGCGCCGACGACCACCACGGACGACACGCCAATGATGATGCCAATCAGGGTGAGAAATGCGCGCAGCTTGTGAGCCAGAATCGACTGCAGCGCGATCCTCGCGGAATCCACATAGAATGAGTAAAGAGAACGCATGGTTTGGCTTCAGTCAGCACTCATACGACAGATTGCCGTCAAGAGTTTGCCTTGTTTGGCGCAAAGTCCGGCGCAGGTCTACCAATAAGACGTGCCGGCAGGTGGTTTTATTAACGTCGTGAGGTGGGGGCGGGTGAATTATCGAAGGGCCAACCCTTAAGGGGGTTGTGTCCTCCAGCCCAGGGTTGCCGCTTCGGCTATCCTGGGAACGATGAACTTTATCCTCAGTGTCTACCGTTTCTTCGACAGCGCATTCTCAGATACCGCAGCCTTCACAAGCGCCTTGAACGCGCGCGCGTCAATCGTTTCCTCTTCCTGAATGTCAATCGCCCTGCGCGTGTTGCCTTCCAGGCTGGAATTGAAGAGCCGCGACGGATCCTTGATGCTGGCGCCCCGGGCGAAAGTGAGCTTCACGACCTTCGTGTAAGTCTCCCCTGTGCAGACGATCCCGTCGCGCGACCAGACCGGGACCCCCGTCATCGCATTCGACGGCTTCTTCCATTTCCGCTCCTCGATCATCTCGGGGTCGGCCTCCATGATCAGGGCGCGCTTTCGGCCCAGGGTCTCCCCGCGCCAATCCCCCAGGCCGCGCCTCCGCTTGTCGCTGATCCGGGAAGCCGATTTCCCGGTTGCTTGCTCGGGCTTGGCTTTACCTGCAGCGGGTTTGGACTTAGTGGCCGACTTGCGGCGCTTGCTTGCTCGCAATCCCCTGGCCTTCGGCTTCGAGGGCACTGAATTAGATTTTGTGGCTTTCATTTCTTTCCGATTTTCGAAACAAGTCGTCGAATGAGATGGCCTTTCCACATCCAAAATCCCGTAAGGACAAGTACCGGAATAGAGACATAGCGGACCACCGGGGCGTAGTTTGGCAGTTCTACAAACGGACTATAAACATAACCAGCTATCGGAATGGCAAACACGATGTGAATCCATCGAAAAATCGAACGCTTGGTGGCATCTTTCATAGTTGGTTTATGTCTAACTAGTTATCATATGCCGGATCCGCGACGCAATACCGGATTTGCTCGTATTATTTTCCCGCTCGTTAGGCGCCATAGACGTTCTCCTATCGCGGTCAATCTAGCTCGCGCTTCTGCCTAATAACCTAACGCCGAAAGCGTTGGCTAATTCCAGCCCAGGGTTTGCTTTGAAACCCCGGGAAACAAAAACCACCCGCATTCCATGGCGCAACTCTGAAGGAGTTGCGCCGGGTTTCCGACTTGGCAGACAAAGAATCAACCCTTTCAGGGTTGCGCCTTCGAAAAATGAACGAGTAATCCCAGGGTTGCCAAAGCGCAACCCTGGGCTCGAATTAGCGAACGCTTTCAGCGTTAGGGTTGCTTAATTGAACGGTCCGCGGGCACGTCGCCGCAACCCTGGGCTGCAATTCGCGAACGCTTTCAGCGTTAGGATTACTGGCTGGGAGTACGGGCAGAGATTCTCAAACGGGTTCGGCCTTCATCACTTCGACCGGCTTACCGACACTCAATCCCAAACGTAACGCTCGTCGTATTCAATGCCGTACGCCTTCAAGAAAGCGCGGTACTCGTCCTGAAAAGTCACTCGCTTGTGGTGCTCTTCCTGGTTTTCTATATGTCTAACAACTTCCCCCAAATTGGATTGACTCACAGAGAAGGCTCCGTATCCACCCTGCCAATGGAACTTTGCCAGTGTCGCTGAAAGCTCCTTTGCAAAACCAGAAGAGGTGCGTTTGATCTCCTTGACGACTGACGCAATAGAATGTGTCCTCGATAATGCAAACAGCGCATGAACATGATCCTCAACACCATTGACGAT
>JBDTOI010000171.1:0-8719 GCA_039933315.1 Pyrinomonadaceae bacterium | reverse complement strand
ATAGTGATTTCGGGATGCGGATTTTAAGAAACGAGTAGCTTTATTCGCTGTCCCCAATCCGAAATCCGCAATCCCCATTCCGCAATCGAGGGGCCCGCCCGCTACCGCAGGCGGTTCTGACAGTTAGTCGTGCACGACTATGGTGCCGGAGAAATGATCGTGAGCGGTGCGACGTTCGGCGTCAAACACGCCATACAGAATGCCCAGGCCCGCCGTAGCCAGAGAAAAAATGTAGCCGAGCGCGCGGCGGGCTGACTGCGAGCCGCTGGGCATGAGACTAGTCCGCACATCAACGGCCCTGATGCCAAAAAGCTTCATGCCAAGCGTTCGGCCGGTCAGCGCTGTGGAGACTGTCTGATAGATAAAGGTCACAGCGACCACTATGCCGGCCATCAATCCCTTTACCCGCAGGTCATTCCAGTTGCCACCCGACAATTCAATCGCAGCGGCAAACGGGCATGAAGCAAAAGCCACCACAATCAGATCGATCAAGGCGGCCACAGTGCGAGAAACAAAGCTGGCGCGGTCATCCCTGGGCAAATCTACGAACACCGCATGAGCGCTGGGCAGATTCTCCAGATAAGAAAGCGCCGCATTCTCAGCGAGCTCGCCAATCGAACGGATCTTCCTTGGCTTGACGGGTTCAGTGGCCGCTTTTTGTTCGAGCTGAGGAAGCACCACGACCAAACCGTGATCCTTCTGTGATCGCTCAGGCAGGACAATAGGGGCCAGGGCATGAGCTTCTGACGTTACCACCTCTGTTTGAAAGTTTGCCGGCATAACGTCAACCTCCGGGGCTTCCTCCGGGAGTCGCGCCAGCGCCGGACCGCCTCGGCTATAGCCGGTTGATGCATAGGGGGTGCGATGCGCTCTTTCGATCCGGAGGAGTGCCTTCATGACAAGCGGATTGATGGAAACCGCCGGAGAAGGCGGCACCAGACCTAGTTGAGTTGGTTCTGGAGAACGGCTTGCTTGTTTTCTCTGACCGGCTGTCGCGGCGGGTTCCAGCGTAGCTTCGAGGGCCCGTCGCTTTTGTACTTCACGCACTCTTTCGCTGAGTTCCTTGCGCCATTGGGGTACACGTCCGCCACCCGGAAACTCGATTAGGGTAGAGGTCCTGGCGGATTTCTGAGCCGACCGGCGAGGTTTGTCCCTCTTCGGTTTCGCTTCGTTTTGTTCCTTTTTATCGAATTCCCCAGCATTTAGCTGGAAGGCGTTGGGAGGAACCGCAGGGCATTCCGGGCAATTTTCCGATTCCGGATAGCTGGCGCCACAGGAGCTACACTGCATTTACGAGGGCCTCCGTCGGTCTGGAATGGTTTGGGGGATGGGTCCAGTACGAACGCCAGCCCACTGCGCAGTTCGGGGCGGATGGTATCAGACGTTACTTTAAGTCGTCAACCAGAAAATATACCAGCACTTGAAGTTGGACGTTTTGGAAAAGGGATTTGAGAGGGATTGTGGCACAGACTTTAGTCTGTGATCTCGAGGTGAGCGGCAGCAAAGTTTAAGGGGGCAGGCCACCCCTGGGCACGGGCATCACAGACTGAAGTCTGTGCCACTTAGCTAGAGAGGCTGTCGTCCGGCAAAACCGGCTTCAACGTCGTGCCACCATTCCAGGCTGTCACCCTCGCCCATTTGCCAGCAGAGCAGCACCACCCGGCCTTCGCGCAGCGCAGGAAAGTCAATCAAACCCCGGGCGTAGTCTTTTAGTTGTACGCCGAGGCCCTCCAACTCATTTACCCGCAGGGAGAGCTCAGTTAGAAGGACAGCATAGCGGGAACCACCGGCCATACCGCCGCCACCCTGTTCCGCGCCGGCGGCAGCTTCTTTTACGGCTGAGCGGTACGATTGCAGCCCGCGATGCGCCCGCTGAATTGCTCGGACGATCGCACGAACATCGGGCAGTAATGAGTTGGCTTCCTCGACACTGAAAATCTTCATAGGGCGAACCCGCCAGTATTTCTTGTAACGCGCGCCGGCCGGCTACTGATCGTCGGTCACACGGATAAATTCGGAAGCCCGCTCAAAATGTTCTTCTTCTTCGATACTCACTTCCATCAGCGAAGTGACCGTCGAATGGTATGCATCAACATGGTCGGGAGAGTCGGGGACAACTTCCATGAAGGCGACCGCGGCTGAGGGCGCATGAAGATCGCGCTCGTGTACTCCGTGAGGAATGTCCTTGCGCACCTTCTCGGCTATTTCGCCCAGGTCAATGAAATAGTCGGCTACGTCAATCAGCTTTGGCGCCGTGTTGGAACGAAAACCCGCGATCTCGACCCGGCAGCCTTTATAAGCCACTGCGTTGACCGCATAAACAAAGTCTTCGTCACCTGAGACGAGCACCGCAGTATCGTAACGTCCCGCCAGCGACAACATATCTACGGCGATTTCCACGTCGAGGTTGGCTTTGCGCGTGCCATCGTAAAAAGTCTTCAGCTCTTTCTGCACCACGCGAAATCCGTTTCGCCGCATCCAGAGCAGAAAACCCTGTTGCCGCTCGGCGCCAATATCGACACCGGTATAGAAGAAAGCGCGCAAAAGCCGGCCGTCGCCCAACAGCACTCGAAGCAGTTTATTGTAATCAATATCTATGTTGTGAAAACGGGCTGCGTGGAAGAGGTTATTGCCATCAATGAAAACTGCCACTCGCCCGCGATTACCAAACTGCCACGAAATATTATTCGTCGGATCAAAATGGTTCATACCAAAAGGTGCTCCATTAAATTTGTAAATAACTACTCGATAGAATGCCGCCGCCATATGACGGAGTCAAGTTGGCACGCAGCGCGGATTGTACAGGTCAGTACCACCTGCGGGAGCGGGGAGCCGATGATTGCGGAATGCCGAATTCGGAATGCGGATTGAAGAAACGGTTGGCTTTGTGTGCAATCCGCTTTCCGCAGTCCGCATTCCGCAATCGAGGGGGGCCCACCCGCTACCGCCGGTGGTACTGACCTGCGCTTTCCCGGAGCGCCCGGCTTAGTCGTATAATCCACCTCGCACTATTCAGCTGAAGGAGCTACTCGCTTGCCCCACGACGAAGAGTCCATCCCCGCTCTCAATGATTTGCCGCTGCCGGTCGAGAAACGCTTCACCAGCGCACAATTGGTCCGGTGCCCGTCTTGTACGCGGGCGAATCCGCCAACGCGCATGAACTGCATGTATTGCGGAGTTGTCCTGCCCGTGACCGAAGCCGCGGCCACCTTGCGAAAGCCGACCCTTCGTCCACTGGAAGATTGGGAGCAGGGCTACAACATCATTCTGGTTAAAGGCGGAGCTGACAGGGCGTCGCGTGAGTCGCTTGGCGAGATGGCTTCGCTTCTTCGTCTTGACCCTGAGAATTTAAGACTGATTTTTATGAGAGGTGGCATGGCGCCGTTGGCCCGGGCAGAGAGCATGGAAGAAGCCGTAATGATAGAAGAACGTTTGCGGTCCTTCCGACTCGAAACTGTGGTGGTAGCCGATGCCGCGCTGGCAGTGGATAGTATGCCTTGCAAAAGAATTCGCAGTCTCGAACTGCTGGAGGAGGGTGTAGTTGGGCGCGAACCTGGCGCCGAATCAAGGCTCCCAACTCGCTGGGATGAGATTCTCCTCATCGTGGCGGGTCGCTTATTTGTGAAGCGGGTTGAAGTGGACGATTTGAAAGCGCTAAGTGCCAAGCCGGACGCGGCGCAGGCCCGGGAGCTTACCGGTGACGAAGCCGTGCTGGACGTTTACACCAGGAAGCAAGACGGGGGATGGCGCATTCTTTCTGCCGGCTTTGATTTCTCATGTCTTCGTGAGCGGAAGGGCCTACTGGCTTCCGGAAACTTCCGTTTGTTAACTGAGCTGTTGCGCCAGCGGGCGCCGCAAGCGGACTTTGATGATTCCTATTTGCACCTGCGGCAGGCGCTAACAGTGGTTTGGCCCATGGTGCAGCGTAGCGAGGGAGGCGGGTTCCGTCGCGCGCACATGGGCAAATACACCGCGGGCGGGCAAACAGTCAGCGATAACGAAACCCAGTTCACTCGCTACTCGCGCCTTCTGCACAACTTCAAGCTGCGCGGTCTCTGAGCGTCTTATGGGAAAACCCCAAAAGCGATCCGATGTGCCGCGCGCGAAGCGAGACGCAAAATCGAGTGGGCCGCGAATACAAACGCCGGCGCCACGATCATCTCCTACGGGCGAGTTATATGGCGTGATGCCCGTTCTTGAAGCCTTACGCGCCGGTCATCGCCCGATCGAAGTGGTTACCGTAGCCGAGGGCGCGCGGCACAGCCGTTTGAGTGAGTTAATAAGTCTGGCGCGTGCCAAAGGAATTCCCACGCGACAAGCCCCTCGCGCGGCTCTGGATCGAGCAACAGCGAATGCCAATCACCAGGGCGTGGTGGCTAGGGTTTCGGCCGCAAAATATGCCGACGCAGACGCGCTAATCGCAAAGATTGCGGCGAATGTCGACACGGCGAACCAGCCGCTGGTTGTAGTGTTGGATAGCGTGGTTGACCCGCGAAACTTCGGCGCTATCCTGCGCACTGCAGAATGCGCCGGGGTGCAGGGGGTGTTCATCACTGAACGACGGGCAGTGGGCCTGACCGAAACGGTTGCTAAAACTGCCGCCGGCGCGCTCGAGCATCTGCCGGTCGCACGCGTAGTCAACCTGGTCCGACTGATCGATGAGTTCAAGGAGCATAATATCTGGACGGTGGGAACATCGGCCGAGGTGGAAAGGGAGTACACGGACTGGGACTGGTCGGTTCCTACGGCGGTGTTTCTTGGCGGCGAGGGGACTGGTCTGCATCGACTGGTGCGCGAGCGCTGTGACGCGCTGGTGAGGATTCCAGTGCGCGGGAAGATCGAATCACTGAATGTGTCGGTCGCGGCCGGCATTGTGTTGTACGAGGCACTGCGGCAACGATCGCAAGCGAAAACTGCGGGCTGAAACGGCGCTGAACGACGCGATCAGACAAAGAGAGAGAGGTCCTATTCGACCTATAGGACCTATTGAGGTTTGCTAAAGATTGAACAGACCGCTTCCCTGATTCGTTTTGATACGAGGACAACGCTTGACCGCTTAAAGACCTTTGTTACTAGAGGAGGATAAGAATGTTCTGTCCGAAATGCGCGGCCCAGAATTTGGAGGGCGCAAGCTTCTGCCGCTCTTGCGGCGCCAACGTTAGTCTTATCCCGCAAGCTTTGACCGGCCAACTGCCAGAGGCCGTGCCCGAAGAGTTGGAAGGATCGCGCGACGCTCGCCGCCGCAGGCGGCGTTCCGGGCCTCCCACGGTGAGTGATGGAATAGGGCAGACCTTCATGGGGATTGGCTTTCTGGCTCTGGCTGCGGCGCTCGCGCTGTTCGGCAGCGAACTGGGAGGGAAGTCCTGGTGGTTCTGGATGCTGATCCCCGCCTTCATCTTTCTGGGGAAAGGCATAGGTCAGATTGTACAAGCCAAGCAGCAAGCGAAATCTATGCCCCACCCAGCCGCGCAGTTCTCTCCAGCCATGTCAGCACCCCAACCTATGAATACGTTGCCGCCGCGCCGCACGGGTGAATTGTTGCGCACACCTCCAAGTGTCACTGAAGGAACGACGCGACACCTCGGCGCCGAAGCGCCCACACGACATCTCGATGCCGAAGGTGAAGAGCGGTAGAACTTTCCACAGATTACACCGATTCCACAGATTATGAGACGAGGCAGGAAAATGAGTTTGTGGATGGTTCTGCTTCCCCTGCCTGCCTACTCTCCTTCTGTCTCATGTTTCTGTGTAATCGGCGAAATCTGTGGATTCTTAACCATAGTTGCGCGTGATTGTGGCCGGGCGGTATAGTCTCTCGAATTCTTCGTCCAACTTCGATTCACTCTCTTGTTCGGATACGTATGCCCCAAAGGCCAAAAATTGCGAATAACATGCTGGAGCTGATCGGGTACACGCCGCTGGTGCGCCTGAACAGAATTCCCGCCGCCGGATCCGCTGAATTGCTCGTCAAACTCGAGTCGCAAAATCCTATGGACTCGGTCAAGGATCGAATCGGGGCAGCCATGATCGAAGCCGCCGAGCGCGCCGGAAGAATTAAGCCGGGTGAGACGGTGATCATTGAACCGACTTCGGGGAATACCGGCATCGGTCTGGCGTTCGCGGCTGCTGTTAAAGGTTACCGGCTAATCGTTACGTTGCCCGACACGGTCACGGTCGAGAGACGGCGCGTGCTGACAGCCCTGGGGGCCGAAGTAGTGCTGACGCCGGACGAAGGTGGCATGAGAGAAGCAATCAACCGGGCCAACGAACTCGCGGCCCGTACGCTGCATAGTTGGATTCCCGGCCAGTTTGATAATCCGGCTAATCCCGAAGTCCATCGCCGCACCACCGCCGAAGAAATCTGGGAAGACACGGAAGGACGGATCGATGGTTTCGTTTCGGGAGTGGGTACCGGAGGCACCATCGCCGGCGTGGGCCAGGTATTGAAGGAAAGACTGAATGGTGGCGTGCGAATCGTAGCGGTTGAGCCGGAAGCCTCGCCGGTAATTTCCGGCGGCGAAGCGGGGCCCAACAAGATTCAGGGAATAGGGGCGGGTTTTGTGCCGGGAAACTATAACGCGAGCGTCGTCGATCAAGTTGTGAAGGTAGGATATGACCAGGCGGTGGAGATGTCGCGACGCCTGGCTCGCGAAGAAGGAATTTTTTGCGGCATCTCTTCCGGCGCGATCACCTGGGCGGCGCGAAATCTTGCCGAAGAACTGGGACCAGGGAAGCGCGTCGTCAGCATCATCTGCGACTTCGGCGAAAGATACCTCTCGCACGAGCTGTTTGCCGGCTGACGGTTATCAAGAATCCCTCCTCACGGAATAACTATCCCCACAGTTGAATCAATTGCTTTGTCTCGATCCCCCTCCCCTCCCAAAGGAAGGGGGATATCGGCCGTATTCGGACTACGGCTAAACCGTTCAGGCGTGCGAAACTGTCCCGGCTGAAGAAACAATGAAAGCACCGATCAACGTGCGGCTTTGTGTGGTGGCTTGCGAGCGAAACGTCAGCGATCTGCTGCGGACCAGGGCTGGCGCGGCGGCGCAAGCTGACATGATCGAGCTCCGGCTTGATTGCTTGAGTGGCCTGAGTTCAGCCTCATCGCTTGACGAGATTCTCGACCGTTTGCTGCAAACAGAATCTTTGCCGGTCATCGTCACCCTCCGTTCACCAGAGCAGGGCGGGCAAAACCTTATGGACCGGAACGAGCGCCTCGCGTTTTGGCGTTCAGTTCTGGGCCGGTTGATGTCATCGAAAAACGTCCTCGTCGATGTTGAGGCGGACATCATTACGGAGTTGGCTGATCAGGAGGACGTTGCCGCGGTTATTGACTGGATGCGTGTCATCTGTTCGTTCCATGACTTCGATAGCCAGCCTCCCGAATTAAACGCTGTCCATGACCAACTGGCTGCCGGGCCCGCCGGGATCGTAAAAATCGCAGTTCAGGCGGACGACCTTATTGATTGCCTGCCTCTATTTCAACTGCTCGAACGCGCGCGCGGTGAGGGCCGGGAGATGATCGCGATTGCCATGGGTCAGGCCGGAATTGCCACGCGCATCCTGGGCCCATCGCGCGGCGCCTTCCTCACTTATGGTTCGGTTGACGATGAAACTGCGACGGCGCCCGGCCAATTGACCGCCAGAGAGTTGCGCGACACCTATCACATTGATGACATTAATCGGGACACAGAGATCTTCGGATTGATGGGGCGGCCCGTCTCCCACTCTGTTTCCCCGCACTTTCAGAATGCTGCTTTTCAGGCGACTGGCCTCAATGCTGTTTACATTCCCTTTGACACTGGGGACGCGGCGGCGTTCATGCGTCGCATGGTCCATCCGCAGTCGCGCGAGATTGATTGGAAGCTGCGCGGGCTCAGCGTGACGGCGCCACACAAGAGCGCGGTGATGCCACATCTCAACTGGATCGATCCGGTCGCGAAGGAAATCGGCGCGGTAAACACTATCGTCATCGAGGCTGATGGGTTGCGCGGTTACAACTTCGACGCTGCTGCGTTTATTGCGCCGCTGCGAACTGCGCTGGGCCCACTATCAAACCTCTCCTGCGCAATTGTTGGCGCGGGAGGTGCTGCGCGGACAGCGGTTTGGAGTTTGCTGCAGGAGGGAGCTGACGTGAGCCTTCTCGCACGCGATCCCACGTCAGCAGCGCCAATGGTGAAGGCATTCGGGGTTGAGTGTAATCAGCTTAAGGGCGCTTCCCTTCGTGATTTTGACGTGGTAATTAATGCGACGCCCGTGGGGACCTCAGGCGAACACCAGAATGAAACCATTGCGGACGCGGGTCAGCTTGCCGGAGTGCGGCTGGTGTATGATCTCGTTTACAATCCACAGCAGACGCGTTTGCTAGGAGAGGCAGCGTCCGCCGGCTGCATCACGCTGGGCGGCCTGGAGATGCTGCTGGCGCAGGCGGCGAAGCAGTTCGAGTTATGGACAGGAAAGGATGCGCCGTTGAATGTGATGCGCGAAGCGGCAATTCAAGCGCTGGATCAGGGAGGGGTTAGCCGCAGAATCGACGGTTGACGAAAGCTGAGGTTTCACCCAAAGCGCGCCAGTTCGTCTTCGACGAGCAGATACGTGGGTGGAAACCCACACGCGGAACTAAGGAGTTAGAGCGCACCGATTCGCGTGAAGGTGAAGGAGCCAACCCCGACGGGGTTGTGTCCTCCAGCCCAGGGTTGCCGCTTCGGCTACCCTG
>JBDTOI010000170.1:0-8800 GCA_039933315.1 Pyrinomonadaceae bacterium | reverse complement strand
GCGGGCAGATTTCTTTCTACAATTTAGACAAACCGGACGTTGGCCCGCGCCCGCAGCCTTACCTGCTGGTCAACAGTGCCCTGATGCGTGGATTCATAATCACTCAATACGCGCCAAGATTTGCCGAAGGCGTTACGCAAATGGCCCAGTGGATGGCTGAAGGAAAATTGAAATACGCGGAAACGATCGTGGAAGGCTTCGAGAACACGCCGAAGGCTTTCATAGGCTTGTTCACCGGTGAGAACCTCGGCAAACAAATCGTCAAAGTCGCCGACGCATAGAGTGGCACAGACTTCAGTCGTGATTAAATATTCGCTACTGACCAGGCGACGAATACCAGATGATTCATTCTTGAGTGAGTTGATGGCCGGCTTCACAGACTGAAGTCTGTGCCACATTGGACACTTCAGGCAAAAAGAGCGACGATGTCTTTCCTAAACAGTTTTTGCCTGAGGTGAACCAATGCCTGATACGGACTTGCTTCGCTGCCCATCCTGCGGCGCCAACAATCGAGTCGATCGCACAAAGATTGAACAGGGGAATGAACCCGTCTGCGGACGGTGCAAAAAGCCTCTGTCCCTTGCAAACAAACCTCTGACCGTCACCGACAACACGTTCGCAGCGCAGGTCGAGCAGTCGCAACTCCCCGTGTTGCTCGACATGTGGGCGCCCTGGTGCGGGCCATGCCGGATAATTGCGCCGGTGCTGGAAGAGCTGGCGGTAGAGATGGCGGGCCGCGCGCGAATAGCGAAACTCAATGTGGACGAGAATCCTCTGACCTCGAGTCGCTTCGGCGTGCGTAGCATCCCGACTCTGCTGGTTTTCAAGGCCGGCCGCGAGGTTGACCGAATTGTCGGCGTGCAACCAAAGGCAGAGCTGATGCGCCGCCTGGAACGAGTAACCGCCCAGGGCGCTTCCGCATAGCGTAGTGGCACAGACTTACAGTCTGTGATGCACTGTTGTGTTTCCATAGTCGAACACAGACTAAAGTCTGTGCCACCATACCGATGAAAGCCATTCAAGTTTCCCGGGTCGGCGGCCCTGAAGTTCTCGAGCTTGTCGATGTCCCTACACCTGAACCCAAAGCGAACGAAGCCATTGTCCAGATCAAAGCCGCGGGCGTGAATTTCATCGATGTGTACTTCCGCGAAGGCCGCTATCCCGCTCCACTGCCGTTCATCAACGGCCAGGAAGCGGCCGGCGTTGTGACCCTGGTCGGTTGCGACGTAACCAGTGTGCGGGCAGGGCAGCGCGTGGCCTACACCAGCACGCTCGGAAGCTATGCTGAATACGCCGCCGTGCCCGCTGATCGTCTGGTCAGGATTCCTGATCATCTGGACTTCAATCAAGCCGCTGCCGCCATGTTGCAAGGCATGACCGCGCACTATCTCAGCCGCAGCACTTACCCGATCAAAGCCGGCGAGGTGGCCCTGGTTCATGCCGCGGCCGGCGGGGTTGGTTTGCTGCTGGTACAGATGTGCAAAATCGGCGGTGCATTTGTAGTCGGCACCGCGGGTTCAGAAGAGAAGGCGCAGCTCGCCCGCGATGCCGGCGCCGATGAAGTGATTATCTATACGCAGCAGGACTTTGCAGCAGAGACAAAACGTTTGACGGACGGTAAGGGCGTTCACGTAATCTACGACGGGGTAGGGAAGACTACTTTTGAAAAGGACCTGAACGTTCTGCGGCCGCGCGGATACCTGGTGCTGTTCGGCGCGGCCAGCGGGGCAGTGCCACCTTTTGATCTGTTAACGCTGACGCAGAAGGGATCCCTTTTCGTCACGCGGCCGAAACTTGGCGACTACATTGCGACCCGCGAAGAACTCGAACAGCGCTCGAACGACGTCTTGCAGATGATAGTGCGCGGCGATCTAAAACTCCGCATACATAAAACCTATCCCCTCGCCGAAGCCCAACAAGCCCATCGCGATCTCGAAGGCCGAAAAACCACCGGCAAGCTGTTGCTGGTTTTGTAGGGGCGGCACTCCGTGGCCGCCCCTTGTTCTAATCCACGAGGGCGCCGCGGTAGAGCGCGCCTCGAGGTTGAGAAGATCGCCGTGAGGTTCGGGAAAAGAAGGGGCGGCCACGGAGTGCCGCCCCTACAATCCTGCCGTGCATTTGTGATCCGGGTCGCAATGTTGTTTACTACCGGAACTTCACCCAAAAGGAGAACTCAATATGCGTCGCTCAATCCTGATCCTGACGGGACTCCTGGTCCTTTGCTCCTGTAACAACCCGGCCTCAGACAAACCCAAAGCCGGCACCGGCGAGGCAGTAACAGTCTCATCGCCCACCGCCGCGAAGGGCGAAAAGTATTCAATCACTCCCGCCAATTCAAAGATCGAGTTCGACGCCTCGAAAGTCACCGGCAGTCATCACGGCGCGTTTGAAAAGTTTTCCGGCAGCATCGACTACACCGGCCAGATCGAAACCAGTCGCGTTACCATCAACATCGATACGACTTCAATAACCACTGACACACCCGACCTGACCAAACATCTGAAGACGCCCGATTTCTTTGACGTAGCCAAATACCCCACGGCCACTTTCACCTCAACCGAAATAAAACGCGCTGCTAGTGGAGGCGAAAAAGGCGCCACCCACACCGTCACCGGCAACCTGCAACTGCACGGCGTAACCAAATCCGTAACCTTCCCCGCAAAGATCGCCGCCGCCCCCGACGCCATAACCGTCGATAGCACCTTTTCAATTAACCGGAAGGACTTCGGCATCAACTACGCCGGCCCCAGCGACAACCTGATCCGCGACGAAGTAGTCCTAAACCTCCACGTCCGCGCAGTGAAGTAGTCGGCCGAGCCAAATGAGTGCCCTGACCGTGGGGCCAGGCTTTCCCGGTTCCAAACGATAGGCTGTCTCGGGAGTCAGAAGAGCTTTGTGACGTCGCCTTCCGATACTTCTTTTCGAGCCAGGCCCTGTGCAGTTTTCTTATCGGCTGAGCTGGCGAGGTAGATATGAGTTTGGCCGCGCTCGTTGTCGATTCGGACGACGTAGCCTTCGGTTGCCGCCTCTCCCAGTTTACGCAGGGCATCGTCGTGGGAATATTCTCCCTGAAGCGTGTACTTGTAGTATTTGGTTTTCATCTTTTTACCTCACGCAGTAAGAGAACAACTACGGCTGCGTCCCTCGATCTCTATGTACTCCGCTTGCGCCTGCACGATGGTGCCGGGGTTTTGAGCCCTCCCTTACGGTCGGGCTTCTGCTTTGGGGGCAGAGCGGAGCGGCGACACCGGATTCTCCTCGACGATCTCAGATCTGAAATTGGAGATCTCAAAATAAGAATAAAACCAAAAGCGCCGTCTAAGAACAATCCAAGGCCGTCTAAGAACAATCCAAAGCGCCGTCGCCGCTTCGCTCTGCCGGCGCACTCTAAATAAGAAGCGTCTGATCTCGGACATTGAGTGCACGAAATGGTTACTGCTTGTCTTCAAACTCCCAGTATTTTCAATGAAAATAGGTGGCATGAAGGTTGCAAATTCAACTCTCGAACGGTGGAAGGATCGACACGGAGGGAAGAATATGAAAAAGACACTTGGCAGCGCTTTAATGGCGCTTGCGTTTGTTTTCGGAATAATTACCACTGCCAGCACGACGGCAGATGCACAGTGGGGGAATACTCGAAACGGCGGCTATGGACGCAACCGCGGCTACGATAATCAGCAAGTACAACAGGGTTACCAGTATGGCGTGAACACGGGTGCCAGCGACGCCCAAAAGCGCCAGAGCTATAGCCCGCAACGTTCGAAGTATTTTCGGAACGCTTCAACGCAGGCCTTTCGCGACGGTTTTGTGCGCGGCTACGATGAAGGCTATCGACAGGCCTCGGGCGGCTACAACAATGGTGGCTACCGCAACGACGGTTACTACGGCAACGGCAACGGTAATGGCCGCAACGACGGTTACTACGGCAACGGCAACGGCAATGGCCGCAACGATGGCTATTACGGCAACGGTAATGGCCGCAATGACGGCTCCTATGGCAATGGCGGCTACAACAATCAGGAAATCAACGCCGGCTACCAGCAGGGCATAAACACCGGCGCCAGCGACGGACAAAGTAACAAGAGCTACAATCCGCAGCGCTCGAAATACTATAAGAATGCTTCGACGCAGGCTTACCGGGATGGCTTTGTCCGGGGGTACGATGAAGGCTATCGCCAGTACTCCAGGAACGGTGGTTATCGGAGAAGTAATAACGGAGCGGCGACGGCTGCTACCATACTCGGCCAGATCCTTGGCCGTCCGTAACTAATGACTGTTGACATAGCTGTTGATTGGTGAACAGGTCTCAGATTTGTCACCGAATCAAATCGAGAGATGCCGCGATGAAAGTCGCGGCATCTTTTTTTGTGCTGGCAACAAGCGTAAGGGAACCCACCCGCTATTGCAGGGGGTACTGCCAAAAACGGGAGGGAGCCCACCCGCTATGCTAAGTGGTTATCGTTTGAGCAGGATCAATATTCCCGCAACAATGGCGAGCACGGCCAGGCCGGTTACCATCGGGGGAGAGAGTTTCACGTTAAGTAACGGAATGATCCCGGTGAGAATCAACCATAGGCCAAGTAAGAGCATGCCCAGATTTCTGCCGGCCAAACTATTTGTCACTGCCACTTTTGTTCTCCCTTTTTGAAATGCAAATCTTTGAAACGGCTCAATTCTTTTTCAAAACGGCCGTCCAGTTGAGAATGACGGTGATTGGCGTCTGATTGACTTCGCCAACGGGTGAGTTCACCAGAAAACGTTGCCCGTCCCCGGTAACTGCGTAGCGATTCGGCGCCTCGTGCCTCACCACCCCTGTTTGGAAGAGTGCCTTTGGCGCACTTGCTTCAAACGCGGGGGCCAATTTCACATCGACGCCCATTAACTCTCTGTCAGCAGCGATGTAAAAAAGCTCCTGGCCGTCACGGCGCCAGTGCGGCTCGGCCCCGCCAGCGTTCGAAATTAGCCATTTGCCGCCTGAGGGGGGAAAGCTTTGCACGTAGACTTCGTTCCTTCCCGATTCATTTGAGGTGTAGGCGAACCAGCGCCCATCAGCAGAGAAGTGTCCCTGAAATTCGCTAAAGGGAGTTTGCAGCAGGGCGTAGGGCTTGCCATCGCCAAAGAGCGGTAAGACCCATATGTCGGTTCCGTTACCCGTAGCTGACTGGTCGAAGAGAATGAACCGGCCATCCGCAGACGCGTCTGTTCCTTCCTTCCCCTCGACTTCAGATTTGTACAGCAGCTCGTCCTTTCCCGCGCCGCTGGAGAGCTTTCGGTAGAGGTTAAAGCGACCCTCGCGCGCTGAAGTGAACACAATCGTCTTCCCATCGGGTGACCATACCGGATCGTCATCTGCGGTTTCATCGAAGGTGAATCTCGAGGGCACTCCCCGCGCCAGGTCCAACAACCAAATGTCGGTATTGGAACCGTTCACAACCTGTATCGCGACCTTCTTTTCATCAGGCGAAAGCACGATATCGTTGTACTCGCCGGGCGGACCGGCCGGGCCTAATTCTTTACCGTTCCGGTCAAACCATATTAACTGGCGCTGCGTTCGATTGCCGCTGCAGAACAACATCACGCCGGTGTCCGAAATTGAAAAGTTGGAATAACTGGACTGCGGGGTGAAGGTCACCTGTTCCGCTATGGGAAATGGCTCGCCGCTCAGTTGAAGCCTGGTGGCATCGAACGGCTGGGCCATCAGCGTGGTGTCGCGCGCGAAAAGCAAAAAGCCCTGAGGTGTGTAGACTGCGTTCGAATCATTTTTCAACAGCAGCTTGCGATTAGTTCCGTCGAGCGCTGTCACGAAGATGGCGCTGTCTTCCGGGGAGCCATTCCAGCTCTGATAAACGAAATGCTGCCCGTCAGGCAGGAAGCGGGGCCAGTACTGTCCCGTCTCCCTTCGTGATTCGTCCACCTTCAGAACTGGCGTCGCCGACCCGCCGGCGGCGGAGACGCGGTGGATTGTGCCGCTGTCGAGGCCGAAAAGAATTACCCCGTCTCTATTCCATGTTCCGCCACCGGCCGCGCGGGCGTCACATATCGTTTGCGGCCCACCTCCAGTTCGTTCAATCTTCTTCAGCTTGTTACTGGCAAAGAAGCCCAGGTAACGACTGTCGGGGGACCAGAAAGGATAGACAGCCTCCTCAGTGCCCGCCAGCCGCTGCGCGTTCAAAGATTCTATCGGTCGAAGATAAATGAAACGAGTGCCGTCAGCGCTGGCAACGAATGCAATTGTGCGCCCATCCGGTGAAATGACGGGAGCGGAAACGTCTGTCGCTTTCTCAGGCGCCGTGATGACAAAACGCATGGGCCGTTCGTCTGTGGACGGACTACGAAAATAGAGAGCCGCCATCGTAACGCTGGCGATTAAAAGGAGGCCCGCTGCGATCGAGGGCAGAAACTCACGGCGCCTTCTTCGCGATGAGGGCAGCGCAGACAAGACGGTCTGGGTGGAGCCGGACATGCGCGAGGGGCCGGAAAGCGCCTCAATCGCAAATGCCAAGTCCTTGGCCGAATGAAAACGTTCTTCAGGATTCTTCTCCAGGCAGTGATTGACCACCCGCTCCAGCGCCGGGTCGATGCTTTGATTAGTCGAAGAAAGATCGGGTGGTTCCTCACGCAAAATTGCGCTCATAGTGTCGGCGGTTGATTCACCGCGGAAAGCGCGATTGCCTGACAACATTTCGTAGAGGATGGCGCCGAACGAGAAAATATCCGAACGATGATCCGCAACTCTGCCGCGCAACTGCTCCGGTGACATATAACCGATCGTGCCCATCACAACCCCGGGATCAGTGTCGATTCTCCGGGTAGGAACTTCCGTTTGTGATTGCGTCCCATCACCGGCGCCGGTCAACTTAGCCAGACCGAAGTCGAGGATCTTTACTCGGCCGTCCTTGGTGACGAAAAGATTGTCTGGCTTGAGATCGCGGTGGACTATTCCTTTTTCGTGTGCTGCCGCCAGCCCATGCGCAGTTTGCAATGCATAGTCGATGGCCTTGCGTTGCGGCAGAGACTTTCCATTCATGCGATCGCGTAAGGTCTCGCCTTCGAGTAACTCAGAAACGATGTAAGGCGCGCCGTCATGTGCGTCGATCTGATAAATGACCAGTACGTTGGGGTGGTTGAGCGCGCCGGCCGCCTGCGCTTCCTGCTCGAAACGACGAAGACGGTCGACGTCCGAGGAGAAGGCAGCGGGCAGAACTTTGATTGCCACATCGCGGCCCAGTTTAGTGTCGCGCGCGCGATACACCTCGCCCATCCCGCCCGCGCCAATCTGAGAGACGATTTCGTAGGGCCCGATCTGCGTGCCCGTAGTTAGTGTCATTTCTTATCTCGGCCAACTATCCAGCCTGTGATCGCCGCGGGATTCTATACGAGTTCACGGGAGTGGGCCAACTACTTTGCTGAAGCGGGCTGCCGGCAAGGTTTTGGCGAACCGAAACTGCTCGCCTGGTCGTAGCTGTCGTACCGCGCTGTATCGTCCGACGTAGGAATATTCTAATAGTCACAGAAGCTCTGCACCATAGCGAAACAGCTTTGAACTGTCTGGCTAACGGCTGGAGCCGGATCACTGTGACCAGGGCGCTGGTTTGCGTTCCCATCGATGCTGCTTGAGTTGTTTGTATAACTCGTCCGGCAGCGGGCCGGGATCGCTGGCCGCTGTGTTTGCTTCCACGTGGGACAGTTTGCGCATTCCCGGAATGATTGTGCTGACGGTGGGGTTAGTCAGGATGAAGCGCAGGGCCAGCTCCGGCAACGTTATCCGGGTTGAATGTTCCTGGTTCCACTTACGCAGAAGCTCTTGCAAAGACTCGGCCCGGTCCACGCTGGGAATGAGGTTATCGGGAACGAAGTAAGTGTTGCGCCAGTCGCCTTCGGGCCAACGGCTTTCTTTCGTCAGCGTGCCGGTCAGAGTTCCTTCATCAAACGGGACGCGGGCGATCACGGCAACCTTCATCTCGGCACAGGCAGGAAACAAATCGTCCTCGGGATTCTGATCGAAGATGTTGTAGATGACCTGCACCGCATCGATCTGCCCCGTCCGGACGGCCCGCACGCCATTCCAGGGTTCCCAACGGTTCAGGCTGATCCCAATCGCTTTGATTAAGTGCTGGCTGCGCAAGTCGTCCAGCTTGTAGAGCCAGCGGTCATCGCGGAGCCAGTCGTCGTTCCAGGTGTGAAACTGCATCAGGTCGAAGCTTTGCAGACCGGCGTTCTCCAGGCTGCGGTGCACATACTCTTCAACGTGATCGGGCGGGTAGGATTCCTTGAGCGTCGAGTCAGGTGGCGCCGGCCATTGTTTGTTCCGCGGCGGAATCTTGGTGGCGGTGTAGATCTTGTTCTCAGGATTGGCGCGCACGGTTTGGCCCAGCAACTTTTCACTGTGGCCATCGCCGTAGGCGTAGGCGGTATCGAAAAAGTTGCAGCAATGATCGACTGCGGCCTGCAAAGACTGGAGAGATTCCTGATCGTCAGAATTCGACCAGCTTCCCATGCCCCACATGCCGTAACCAATCTCGCTGACCTGCCAGCCGGTGCGGCCGAATTGTCTGTTTCGCATTTTGGGCTTTCCGAGATTCGGATTTAACTCATCAGGAAGAGCACAGGGTACACGGAGAATTGCCGGGAGAGAAGCGGGTTTGACGGGAGCCCCAACGGGGTTGTGTCCACGTTCATTGGATTGAAGCCCCAATTATTAATTGACACAACCCCTTTGGGGTCGAGATTCATTTCGAACGTGTACCCAGGGTAGCCGAAGCGGCAACCCTGGGCTGGAGGACACAACCCCGTTGGGGTT
>JBDTOI010000169.1:0-8821 GCA_039933315.1 Pyrinomonadaceae bacterium | reverse complement strand
GAGAAGATGCCAAAGCTGCAGACCTCCTGCACCATCATCTGCACCGACGGCATGATCGTCACCACGCAAAGCGAAGAGATTGAAAAAGCGCAGCGGGCGATGATGGAGTTTCTGCTGGCAAACCATCCACTCGATTGCCCGGTGTGCGATCGCGGCGGCGAATGCGAGCTGCAGGAGATGGCTTTTGACTGGGGCGGCTTGGAAGAACGGTTCACGGAAAAAAAGAACGCGCGACCGGAAAAATACCTGTCGCCGATGGTGGCCAACGATCCGCAGCGTTGCATTCTTTGCAAACGTTGCACGCGCGTCTGCGACGAATGGATGGGCGAAGATGCTATCGAGGCGGGCGGCCGCGGCTCCAACACGGTCATTGGCACGTACGGTGGCTGGTTGGATTGTTCGCAGTGCGGGAACTGCATCGAAGTCTGCCCTACCGGCACGCTGCTTGACGCAACTTACCGGCACCAGGCACGGCCATGGGAACTTAGCCAGACAATATCCACCTGTACCTATTGCTCCGACGGCTGCCAGATGTCGCTGGGTTCGCGCGGAGGCGATTTAATGCGCATCGTGGCCCGCGACAGGCACGTCAATGGATTGAATGGCGAGTTTCTTTGCATCAAGGGCCGGTTCGGACACCCATTCGTAAATCACGAAGCACGCATTCGCACGCCGCTGGTCCGCTACCAGAAAGGCGGGCGCCTGATCCCTGCGACGTGGGACGAGGCCATCCGCGTAGCCTCAACCAAACTTGCGGCCATCAGGGAACAGCACACCGGGCCATCCATAGCGGTGGTCGGTAGCCCGCGCCTGACCAATGAAGCTCTGTATTGTCTGCGCAAGTTTGCCGGCGAAGCTATCGGCACTGAACATTACACCACCACGGATGCGTTCACACTTAGGTCTTTCTTCGACAACCTGGGCGGTGCGCTGGCTACGCATCGTGACATTCGTTACGCGAAGACGATTTTACTCATTGGCGGCGAGCCTGAAGAGTTGCAACCTTTGACCGGCAAGCAGATTCGCCAGGCCGTGCGTAATGGCGGCGCGAAACTTCTCATTATCAACACCGTTCCCATTCGTCTGCGGGAGCAGGCGGCGCAGTTCATGCACATTCGTCCGGGCAGTGGTGACGCAGCAGTGCTCGCCATCGCCGGCGATTCGCATGACAAGTTAGCGACGCGCAAGTGCGGCATTGAGAAAGACGAGTTAGGCAGACTCCGCGATACGATCAATCAAACAGAAGGCGACCTGGTGATCGTCCTCGGGGGCGAATTGAGCGCAGCGGCGCAGACCATCGTGGCGCAGATGCCTCACACTTTTGCCAGGGAAGGCCGCCGCGTGCTGCTGCACCCGCTGCCGCTTTACAACAACAGCGTGGGCGCCAACGACATGGGCATGATGAATGGCCCGGCGAGTCTGGGCGAGTTGCTGACAGCAAGCGGCCAGGAGATCAGGGCGATGTACATGGCCGGCAGCCTTCTTCCCGAGCAGTTCCGGGGCCACGAAGAAGCACTGGCCTCATTGGATTTGCTCATTGTGCAGGAACTTTTCGAGACGGACACAACCGCTTTTGCGGATGTGGTATTCCCCGCCGCATCATTCGCCGAAGTTGACGGCACGTTTACCAATAACGATGGCTTCGTCCAACGCGTGCGCCAGTCGATTCCACCAGTACATCAGGCAAAGGCGGATTGGATGATCACGGCCCAGCTGGCTAAAGAGTTAGGCGTGGATTTCGGTTTTCAAATGTCGGCGAGCGCGGTGTTTAGCGAGATTGCCGCGCGCATTCCCGCCTATGCAGGTTTGCGCTATCCGCTTTTGAAAGATGAAAGCAAGCCGGTCCAGGTGAAGCATGCCGTGCGGGAAAAGCGCGATCTGTCTGCTGAACTTGAAGCCGTCAAGCTCTCGGTTGAGGAACTTGATGAGTCGGCAGAAAAGATTGTGGGAACGCCGAAGGTTGGTCACGAACTTTTTAAGATAGGCACCTTGACCGACAAAGTGGCGCAATTTCATTTGCTGGCTGCTGGCAATCCGGAGCCCGAGACTTTTGCGATATCGCCCCTGTATCAGATAACTGTGGACGCCGACCTGCGGCGGGAGCAAGCGACGACAGAGAGATAGTGGGTGTTTAGCGTACCGACTTTAGTCGGGCCCTTAATAAGTAAAAAGCCCGACTAAAGTCGATACTCTAAACGCCCACTCAAGGATAGATGGACAATCCTTTTATTCATTCAATCGTGCTGCTGGTGGCGATTACGGTCGCCTTCCTCACGATCATGTTGCTGGTGGCGTTTACCGTACTGGCCGAGCGCCGCGTGCTGGGGTTCATCCAGGGACGTCTGGGTCCAAACCGGGTCGGCCCCGGCGGCATACTGCAACCGTTCGCCGACTTCATCAAGACGATGGTCAAGGAAGATCTCGTCCCCGAGCAGTCCACCAAGTTAGTTTTTCTGCTGGCGCCAATGATTGCCGTGATCACAGCCATGATGGCAATCATTGTCTATCCGTTTGGACCCACGGTTACGATTCCCTTTCTGGGAAAATTTCCCCTCGTGATCGCGAGGTTTGACGTTGCGTTGCTTTATGTCCTCGGGGTCACCTCGGTCGGGGTGTACGGCATTGCGCTGGCGGGGTGGTCGTCAAATAATAAGTACAGCCTGATGGGTGGTCTGAGATCTTCGGCGCAGATGATTTCCTATGAACTGTCGCTGGGGTTGTCTTTGATTGGCGTAGTCCTGATGTCGGGCACATTGGATTTGCACAGCATTGTCGAGCAGCAATCCGGCTGGTACGGCATGGAGTGGAATCTCTTCAAACTACCGGCGCCGCAGATCCTGGGCTTCATTGTCTATCTCATTTCGGCTATTGCGGAGACGAACCGCGTTCCTTTTGATTTGCCGGAAGCGGAAACTGAACTGGTGGCCGGCTTTCACACCGAATACAGCTCGATCAAGTTCCTTCTGTTTTTCAACGCCGAGTACATCAACATGATTACGGTGTCGATGCTGGCTACCACGCTCTTCCTCGGCGGTTGGAACGGGCCGGGGGTGGCGCAGTTTCCGCTGCTGGGCGTGTTCTATTTCTTCGCCAAGATATTGTTTTTCTTATTTCTGTATATCTGGTTGCGCGGCACGTTGCCGCGTTTTCGCTTCGATCAATTAATGAGCTTTGGCTGGAAGTTTCTGCTGCCCCTGGCAATTCTAAATATTATTTTAACGGCCACGCTGGCGATGATTGGTTGGTCCTGAAACGCTGGGGTTGCCATAGGGCCTATAAGTCCTATAGTCAATGATCTCTGTTGTCCTGTTTATACTTTTCGCCGGGATGGCGATTGGTTGTGCTATCTCAGTGGTGGCGCAGAGGCATCCGCTGTATGGCGCGATTTCGCTGGTGGGGGTGTTTGTCTCGCTGGCGTGCTTGTACGTGACGCTGGCGGCGCCCTTCATCGCCGCTGTGCAGGTGATCGTCTATGCCGGGGCCATCATGGTCCTGGTCGTGTTCGTGATCATGCTGCTCAACGTCGAGCACGAACAGCGGCGGAAGCCCCGCCTGGGTTATCTGGTTGGCGCTGCCGTGGTCCTGGCGGGCATCATGGTCGCGGAAGCTGCTTTTGTTATTTATTTCGTGCAGGGACCATCAACGCCGAAGGACGGCATCTCCGATGTGGGTCTGACCTTCTCCATCGGCAAGGGACTGTTTACATCCTATCTCCTGCCTTTTGAGATCACATCGCTATTGCTCCTGATGGCGATCGTCGGCGCGATGACCCTGGCCCGCACCGGCGGTCTGGTCTCTCCTCGCGTGGGTGTTTTGCCCGGAGCGCAGGTGCTGGCCCCTGACGTCATCGATTCACCAAACGCAGAACCCTTAGAAACCGATACTACCGATGAAGCGGCTCGCGTGCTGAAGATCGATCAGCGCCGGCGCGCTCCGGAAAAGTGAGTGAGATGGAAATCGCACCCCAACTCTCCTGGTATCTGGCGCTCTCCGCCGTCCTTTTTACAATTGGGGCGGCGGGCGTACTGATCAAGCGCAATGTAATCTCGATGTTCATGTGCATCGAGCTGATGCTGAACGCGGTGAACCTGACCTTTGTCGCCTTCTCCAGTTTCTTTCGTGATGTGTCAGGCCAACTGTTCGTCTTCATTGTAATGACAGTCGCGGCGGCCGAGGCCGCGGTGGGATTGGGAATCATCATTACGGTTTTTCGTAACCGGGAATCATTGAATGTCGATGAGGCGCATATTTTGAAGTTGTAACGTCGCAGAGAACTGAATCTCATTAACACCCCACTTCAGTGGGGTGATTTGCGGGGCCGGAAAGGCGCCTAACCGTTTTAACGGTTTCAAGTGGTAAACCGTTGAAACGGTTAAGGACCAACAAGGGCCTGGATCACCTGGCTGAAGCCAGGTGTTAATGAGATTGGGGGGCAAGCTCTACACAGTAGTCGTTTTTGCAACGGACTACCACGACTGACACACAGATTAGTGGAAAACAATCTTCTCAGCCTGATCATCTTCGCACCGCTGGCCGGCGCAACCATTAATTGGTTGGTTGGGCGGCGCCTGCGGAACGAGAGGTTCATTAGTATCGTCGCCTGCGGTGCGGTGGGCATCTCCACCATCGTCGCTTTTTTTCTGGCTTTCAATTCGCACGGCGCGTTGCGAGCTGAGGCGCCGATCATGGACCACCTGTGGACCTGGATCCAGGTAGGCACATTTCGCGCGGACTTTGGCCTCGCCATGGATCGCCTGAGTGGTATCTATGCCCTGTTCATTACTTTTGTCGGCCTGCTGATTCATATTTTCGCGACCGGCTACATGCGCGGCGACCCGGGGTTCTACCGTTTCTTCGCTTATCTGAATCTGTTTATGTTCGCCATGCTGACCCTGATCCTGGCGGACAACTTTCTCCTGATGTTCGTGGGCTGGGAAGGCGTGGGGCTCTGCTCCTACCTACTGATCGGCTATTACCTCGACCGATCAGAAGCGGCTCCCGCAGCCAAGAAGGCCTTCATCGCCAACCGCGTCGGCGACTGGGGCTTTGTGCTCGGCATCCTGCTGATCTTCTCCCTGACTGGAACGATCAGCTTTTTCGCCAAGCCCGGCGTAGAGAGCGCGTTACAGGTAATTGGCCACATGGCGCCGGACGCATTTACCTGGAAAGCGATTTTCGTCAGCACGGGCAGCATCACCGCTATCGCCATTCTTCTGTTCATCGGGGCCACGGGAAAAAGCGCGCAGATCCCACTCTTCGTCTGGCTTCCCGACGCTATGGCCGGACCTACTCCGGTGTCCGCTCTGATCCATGCCGCCACCATGGTCACGGCCGGCGTTTACATGGTGGTGCGCTGCTCCGAGATTTACATCCACGCGCCGTTTGCGATGTTCATTATGGCCATCATCGGCGCGGCCACGGCGTTATTCGCGGCCACCATCGGTTTGGCCCAGAACGACATTAAGAAGGTCCTGGCGTATTCCACCATCTCCCAATTGGGGTACATGTTCCTGGCCTGTGGCGTAGGCGCTTTCTCCGCTGCGATTTTTCACGTAATGACGCACGCCTTCTTTAAGGCGCAACTCTTCCTCGGATCCGGTTCGGTGATTACCGGGATGCATCACGAACAGGACATGCGACGCATGGGAGGCTTGCGCAAGTACATGCCCATCACGTGGCTGACCATGTGCGCCGGGTGGCTGGCAATTTGCGGCGTGCCTATCTTTGCCGGGTTCTTTTCCAAGGATGAAATCCTCTGGCAGACGTGGACCGCGCAGGGCCTGCCTCCCGGATTCGCCAAAGCACTGTGGTTTATCGGCGCGGTCACAGCGTTGCTGACGGCGGTTTATATGACGCGCCTGATGGTGATGACTTTTTGGGGCAACGAACGGTTTCGTGAACAGCCCCCGGCGAACGTCCACGCCGCAGAGCATCACACGGATCACGCTGCGCATGAGCCGCACGAATCACCGGCCTCCATGACGGTGCCGCTGATTGTGCTCGCCGTGTTGTCGACGGTTGGTGGGTTGGTCGGCGTTCCCTATGCGCTCAGCTCGCTGGTGGGCGGGCATCCGCAGAACTACTTCGAGCGAACACTTGAACCGGCTATCAGCCACGCTCCCGGCGGGGAAGCGGAAGCCCAGGGCGCTGAAGAAGTACGATGGCTCTCGCCGCCACCGCAGCCGGTTGACGGCCCGCCGGCATTCTCGACAGGAACCACGGCTCACGGGGAAGGCGCGGCAGGTCACAGCTCCGAAGAGATTTCACATGAACGCTTGCTGGCCTTTGTTTCAATACTCCTGGCCCTGACCGGCATGGGAATTGGCTGGGTGATGTTCAACCGTCAGCCGCTACGCCGCATGCCGAGTCTGCTGGAAAACAAATATTACGTTGACGAAATCTACGATGCGGCAGTGATTAATCCAATCCACACCGCTTCGCGCGAAGGTCTTTGGAAGATCTTCGATATCGGGGTGATCGACGGGTTGGTAAACGGATTAGGTCGCCTGGTCACAGACGCCGGCAGGCTCGCGCGCTATATGCAGAGCGGATACGTGCGCAGCTACGCCGCCATCATTCTGCTGGGTGCGCTGCTGGTGATCGGTTACTTCGCCTATACCGGGGTGCAGGGTCTTCAACTCTGGGTTCGTTAATTTGATGCAACAGTATCTTCTTACCATCCTGATACTTCTTCCGGTGGCCGGGGCCCTGGCGCTGGTTGGTTACAGATTTGCCCGCGGCGAACGGGCCTGCGACTACCGCTGGATTGCGCTCGGGTTTTCTGTGGTGACGTTCGCCCTTTCGGTGTTCTTGATCCGCGGCAGCGGGGGGAATGTAGCGTCGTTCCGCTTCGAACAGAATGTGTCATGGATTCCTTCGATCGGAGCGCAATACCACGTCGGCGTTGACGGTATCAGCCTCTGGCTGGTTTTACTGACCACGCTGCTGGTGCCGATAGCGATTCTTTCGAGCTGGACCTCCATCAAGAAGCGCGAGCTCGCGTACTACATTTTCATGTTGTTGCTGGCGTCGGCGATGGTGGGGGTCTTCGTCTCGCTCGACCTGCTGCTCTTCTACCTGTTCTTCGAGGCGTCGTTGGTCCCGATGTTCTTTTTGATTGGCATCTGGGGAGGTGAACGGCGCGTTTACGCGGCGGTGAAGTTCTTTATCTACACCGCGGTCGGCAGTTTACTGATGCTGGTTGGCATCATCGCGCTCTATTTCATATTTAACTCATTCGACTACGTCACGATCCTCGCGGCGATAAGCGGCGGCAAAGTCCTTCCCGCAAGCACCGAGTTCTGGCTGTTCCTGGCATTTGCGCTGGCCTTCTGTATTAAGGTGCCGCTCTTTCCCTTCCATACCTGGTTGCCTGATGCGCACACAGAGGCGCCCACGGCCGGCTCAGTCATCCTGGCCGGCGTGCTGCTGAAGATGGGCACTTACGGACTGCTGCGATTCAACTTCGCCCTCTTTCCCAAAGCTTCGCGCGACATGGCCTGGATAATGATTACCCTGGCGGTGATTGGCATCATCTACGGTGCGCTGGTCGCGATGGTCCAACCGGATGTGAAACGACTGGTGGCGTATTCGTCGGTCAGCCACATGGGATTCGTCGTGCTGGGACTTTTTTCTTTTACCGAGGAAGGTATGCAGGGCGCGCTGTACCAGATGCTGAATCACGGCGTCTCGACCGGGGCACTGTTTCTCTTCGTGGGCATGATTTATGAGCGGCGGCACACGCGCATGATCAGAGATTTTGGCGGACTGGCCCGGCCTATGCCCTGGTTCTCTGCCCTGTTCGTCATCGCTTCGCTGTCGTCGATTGGATTGCCTTTTCTAAATGGGTTCGTGGGCGAGTTTCTCATCATGCTGGGCGCGTGGACTTCGCTGGCAATCCGGCACACCTGGATCGTAACAGCGCTGGCCGCCACTGGAGTGATCTGGGCCGCAGTTTACATGCTCTGGATGCTGCAGCGAGTGGTGTTCGGCACGAAAACCAGCGAGGACAACGCGCGGCTGCACGACCTGAACGCGCGTGAAATCGGTTTGCTTATTCCCCTGCTGGTGCTGATGCTGCTGATGGGAGTTTACCCGCAACCTTTTCTCAGCCGGGCCAGCAGCAGCATTCAGGCTGTGCGCGCCCGCGTGTTACACGAGTCAGGTGGATCTTACGAAGCAGCCAAGGTTAATGAAGGCCCGCGTGCTCCTAACGAAAGTGGCCAGCCTTAGCATGCGCGATTGTTGGCGGAAGAGCGGGGCAAGCCCACCTTCCTGACTGCAAATGTTCCGCGTTGAACGTTGATCTTATGAAAATGTTATTTGCAACAATTCTGCTTTGCGCTTTTCTTGCTGGATCTGCCCGGCCGGTGGAGTCCGCGTTTCTCTTAACCACAGGGCCGGCGGAGAAACTATCGGGCATCGATGGCAAAAGTTATGACCTGACGCAGATGCATGGCAGTGTGGTGCTGGTTTCGTTCGGCGCTACCTGGTGCACCCCATGCAGCGCCGAACTGTTCGCGCTGGAGGAATTGAAACGCGAGTACAAAGACAGGCCGGTAAAGTTTTTCTGGGTAAGTATCGAGCACGAGGATCAGGTCTCAGATAAGGACCTGCGAAAGTACGCTCGTGCTCGCCAGCTGACGTTTCCGGTGTTGCGCGATCCAATGCAACAGCTGTTTGGGAAGTTTACGAAACGCGTGCGGCTGCCGCTGGTAGTGTTTTATGACAAAGAAGGCCGGGCCGACATGCCGGTCCACTTCGGCATGGGAGCGCCCCAGGTTTACAAAGATCGCATGCGCGAACGTTTGAACAAACTGCT
>JBDTOI010000168.1:0-8846 GCA_039933315.1 Pyrinomonadaceae bacterium | reverse complement strand
GTATCTGCTCGTCGCAGACGTGCTGAGATGCTTTGCGTGAAACCTCAACTTGAGAGTGCTCCTGGCCGGGGTTAAAGAGGGGCGGCCACGGAGGGCCGCCCCTACAATGTTTCTACCTGGCCCGAGAACCGCTCACCAACCCCCAGCACCGCCAGCAGCGAAACAAAAATCAGCGCGTTGCTGGTAATGTGCAAGCCAAAGTCGAACAAACTATGCACCGCTACTCCTACAATCGCGATCGTCGCGCCGCAGGCACAGGCGCGATAAAACGAATCCTTTGAGCGCAGGCTGTCTCGAATTCTGCGCATCAGAATAAACCCGAACCAGAGTCCGATCGCCGCGCCGATGATGCCGCCGCTGGCCAGCAACTCCAGATAATCATTGTGCGCCCGCTGCGGCGTCAGCTGCCCTGACCCCTCGTGATACTGTGGAATGGCCGTCCAGTAACCACCTAATCCCACCCCGAGAATCTTACTCGACTTAAACATCTCCCAACTGTCACGCCAAATGTCGCGCCGGCGTCCCCCGTCAAACGCTTCGCTATTCCTGGTCTCCAGTTCTATTGAAGCAGTCTCAATGTGGCTCACCACGGGGTCTCCGCCAATCCAAATCACACCAAAGATGATTGCCAGGATCAATCCCGCCACGAGCGCAATTTGCACAACCAGCGAGCGGGCCAAACGCCAGATGCCTCCAGGCCGGGCGCTTTTGACTGCGCTCGTCTCTTTTTGCGTGCGAGTGCGGATGAAAAGCATCAGTGCGAGAACGACCTGGACCAACATCGCCAGCATGCCGCCGCGCGAGTTCGAAAGCACCAGGGCGGTCCAAACCAGGAGCAGCGCCGCCAGATACATCAGAATGCGATCGCGCCGCACGCCACGGGCCGCAATCAGCCCCAGGCCGAGCCCGAGGGCCATCTCCATGAGATAAGCAAAGTGGTTCCGGTTGATGAATTGACCGTAGCCTGAGTCCAGCAGCAGCAGCGGCAGTACGAATCCCTTCTGCTGTTGCTGCACCGTCTGTCGCAGCAATCCAAACATGGCGCTCACCACGCTGATGCCGATCACCACATTGATTAGCGTCAGCAACCGGCGCCGTGTGACCAGGTAGCGCAGCAAGAGCGCCGCCGCGAGAGCCAGCGCGGCCAGCTTCAAAGCGAAGCGCCGCGACTCATATGGGTCGGCACTCAATGCCACCCATACCTTGCCGCCAGCCGCGGCCGGCAGACTGATTTGCCAGAAAGCAACGCTCTGCAATAAAGCAAAGACGATCAGCGCGATAACCGGATAGAAGAGCGACAGCCCAGGTATGTACCATGATCCGCTCAAGTACCCTTCGATGGCGAAGCAGAGGCAGAGGGCGAAGACGGCACATTCGAAAAGCGCTTCGGCCCAGGGCTCGACGGTGCCGTAAGGAATCGCCGCCAGCCCCATGAGCACGATCAGGCCATAAAAAATCACGCGCCCGAGAAGGCGCGTGGTTGGCGGTTTCGCATCTGTGTCTCTCAATCCGATTAGATCGTCGCGCGCCCCCGCCAGCAAAGAACTAGCCACCAACCTTTCCTGCCGTCATGCCGACTCCGATTTCGTGGGCCATGGCGCCGTCAGTCTCATCCTTGCAGGCCTGGAAGACACGCTCCGCCGCGGCGGTCAATTCGCGCTGGAAGAAGCTGCAAAGATAATTGATATCCAATTGCAGGTCGGCGCTATCGAAAGCGCGGTAGAGGTTAATGTATCCCAACACCTTTCGATCAGTGGCCAGCGGCAAACGGATGGTCCAGTACTGCTCCGATCCCATTATGTCTTCAGTGCCCGCATCGTCCCGCGTCCACGTCCAGTGTATGCGTCCGCCCTTAAGCTCCGCGCCGCGCATGGAGCGGCTCTTTGCTGAATCGGCGAGGGCCCGTTCATTGATCTCGGCCCGATCGTCACAGCCCAGCTGCACCGTGGCATAAGTAAACTCGCCAAACTCCAGCATCTCGAGCAAGCCATCGAACAGCCCGGCCAGAGTGGTCGCGCCGGAGAGCGTGCGACAGGCCCGCCGGACGCCGATGTTATTCGCTGCGCGCGCGCGCCGGTCCCCCAGGTTGCGCTTCATGCTGGCCTTGATTTCATCCACCTCGTGGTAGCGCAGATGTCCCACCGCGAGGATGATGGCTACGCTGACGACAAAGAGTATCAAGCCCGATGTGCTCTTAACATTACTAACAAATAGCAGCGCCAGCAGGCCAAACGCCGCGCATACGCCGTAAAGCGTCAAGGCCACCTGACGCTGTGACCAGCCGCGAGCCAGTAGCATGTGATGTATGTGTTCGCGGTCGCCCTGAAAAACGGGCTTGCCACTGATAAAGCGCCGCAGCAAGGTGATTGAAGTGTCGACCACCGGCAGACCGAATGCCATCACGGGAATCGCCACCGCGATCGCCGTCGAAGTCTTTTCCGCTCCGGTCACCGACAATGCGGCGAGCGTGAAGCCAATAAAAAGCGCTCCGGAGTCTCCCAGAAAGATTGAGGCGGGATTGAAGTTGTAACGCAGAAAGCCGACCAACGCCCCGGTTAGCGCCAGGGACACTACTGTAACGATTGGATTGCCAAAGAGCAGCGAGACAAGAAAGATCACGAGTGAAGCAAAGAGCGCCGCTCCTGCTGCCAGTCCATCTACGCCGTCAATCAAATTAAAGGCATTGCTAATCGCCACGGCCCAGAACACAGTCAGCAGAAAAGCGAAAATGGGTTTCAGCGTAACGAGGCCTACGAAGGGAATAGATAGGGCGTGGATTCGGCCTCCCATCGCATACAGGATCGCGCCGGCAATTGCCAGACCGGCAAACTTCACGATGGGGTTCGCGCCGCGCACATCGTCGTAAATGCCAAGCAGCAGCACCAGCGAGGCCGGTACCAGCGTTATGTAGAACCTCGAAACATCCGGCCGGAGAGCTTCTGTGAGGCCATTGTTCAGGAAGAGCAGCACCGCCAACCCCAGGAACACTGAGCTGAAGATCGCAATCCCACCCAGGCGGGGCATAGCGCGCACATGCAGGCGCCGGCCATCGCGCGGCTCGTCCAATATCCCGAAGCGCTGACAGAGCCGACGCAGTACCGGTGTCAGCACCAGAGACGAGAACGTCGCGACCACAAATATGGCAATATAAGTTCTCAAGGCGTTCCTTGTAGGGGCGGCACTCCGTGGCCGCCCCTTCTCTTCCCGATCGAATCATTTATTGCGAACGAGGGGCGGCCACGGCGTGCCGCCCCTACAAATCATTCCCCCGCTCTCGCCAATGATGCGGATGGAGCTACCACTGGACCAGCGCCGTCGAGACCGACTGATTCCACTATCTCTATCATGCGCGGCAGCAGAACTTCTTTTGCGAAGCCCGCAGCCAATCCGGTTAGTTGTTGGTTCCGGCTTTCTCTGGCGTTATCCGCACCCTCGGAAATGACCTTCACGACGGTGACCACATCATTGTGCTGTGCCGTGCGGCCCGGGGAATTCACGCTAGTTGGCGAAATAAGGTCAGCGATATGGCTTTCGTGCGGGCCAATGTATAGAAACGGGCTGCCGATGGCAAGAATATTGTAGATCTTGCAGGGGTGGAGAATTCCGGCAAAGGCGTCTCCCATTACCACCACGTGCAGATCGGCCGCTGACAAAGACGCCGCCAGGGCCTGCAACGGCTGATAAGGCAGACAGAGAACGTTCCCTAACTTATGGGCCTCGGCGAACGCCCTTACCTTATCCTGCTCACTCCCGCCGCCTACAAAGCAGAAGTCGATGTCATCTCTATCGCGCAGGTCTTTCGCCGCCGCCAGAAGTGTATCCAACGGGTGGCAGGGACTGTGATTGCCGGAGTACATCACGACGTACTTGTCGGTCAGCCCATGCCGTTCGCGAAATGATTCCCTTCCCTCGCTGTCGTAACGAACATCTTCATCATGCGACCAGGGCGGAATCACAGAGATCTTTGCCTCCGGAATTCCTTTGCCGAGGATGCGCTGCTTCACGAAGCGATCAAGGGCGATGATCTTCGCCGAGTGGCGCATGCTGCTACCTAGAAAATACTCCAGCGTGCGTGCAGTAAATGAGTCCTGCTTAAGCCAACCGGCGGCGATTGCCTCATCGGGATTGAGATCCATCACCCAGAAAACCAGCCGGCCTCCCTTGATTCGCACAAACATCGAGCCCAACCAGGAGATCAGTGGCGGTGAAGTCAGCGCTATTACCACATCAAAACGCGGCAGGAGCGCCAGGCGCAACACGCAGGTCAGAGAGAAGCTGGCAAAGTCGAGGGCCCGGCGTGCTCGTCCCTTCTTTCCCAGTCCGAATGTAGAAAGACGAATGATTTTTATGCCCTTCCAGGTTTGCCGTTTGGGAAAGTTGACGTTGGGGTCATCGTAGGCGCGCCGGCTGGTTAGCACAGTGACGCTGTGCCCGCGATCGACCAGCCCCTTCCCCAGTTCAGTGAGGTACTGTCCAGTCGCAGCGACATCCGGATAGAAACACTGATTCAAGAGAAGAACTTTCACAGAATTTGTTTCGTGTTGGTTCGTGCAATTTCGTGTAAGTTCGTGGATCGTGTGCCTGGGATTCGGAGCCACACGATCCACGAATCACACTAACTGCACGAAACAACACGAAATAGGAATCTCTATTCCACCGCGGAGGCGCCTTTGGGCTGGCGTTCGATCCGTTTCGCAAAGTCATCTACCGTGCGCCGCAACCCTTCGCTCAGCTTGATCTTCGGAGTCCACCCTAACAATGTTTGCGCCCGCGTGATGTCAGGCTTGCGCTGCTGCGGATCATCCGCGGGCAGAGGGCAATACTTCACGCCCGCACTCGAGTGACACATCTGCGCCACCTGGTCCGCCAGCTCTTTGATTGTGAACGTATCCGGATTCCCCAGGTTCACCGGGTCGTGTACACCATCCGCGTTCATCAAGCGTATCAGCCCTTCGATCAAGTCATCGACGTAGCAGAACGATCGAGTCTGATCGCCATGGCCATAGAGCGTAACCGGCTCGCCGCGCAGCGACTGCACGATGAAATTAGAAACTACGCGCCCGTCGTTCTCCGCCATTCGTGGGCCATAGGTATTGAAGATGCGCGCGATGCGTGTGTCCACCTGGTTCTGGCGGTGATAGTCCATCATCAAAGTTTCGGCGATGCGCTTGCCCTCGTCGTAGCAGCTGCGTATTCCGACCGGATTAACGTTGCCCCAGTAGCTCTCGACCTGTGGATGCACGATTGGATCGCCATAAACTTCGGAGGTGGACGCCTGCAATATCCGCGCGTGCACGCGCTTGGCCAGGCCCAGCATATTGATGGTGCCCATCACGTTGGTCTTTACCGTCTTCACCGGGTTGTACTGGTAATGGACCGGCGACGCCGGGCAGGCCAGATTGTAAATATGATCGACTTCCAGCAGCAGCGGCTCAATCACATCGTGCCGGATCAGCTCAAAGGAATGGTTATCGAGCAGGTGAAAAATATTCTCGCGCCGGCCGGTAAAAAAGTTGTCAACACAAATCACTTCATGGCCGTCGTTGATAAGTCGCTCGCAAAGATGCGAGCCAATAAAGCCCGCACCCCCAGTTACAAGTATTCTCATATTAGAAAGTTTCGAGTTTCGATTGTAGGGGTGGCACTCCGTGGCCACCCCTTTCTTCGCAAGACGTCAGGGTAAAATCAAAGGGGTGGCCGCGGAGTGCCACCCCTACAAGGTTCTTCGCCTCACAGCATGGTCTCCTAAATACAGAACATCCATTCTTGTTTTCAGGAAACAATCGATGGCCTGACGCGGGGTGCAAACAATTGGCTCGTTTTCATTGAATGAGGTGTTCAGCACTACGGGCACTCCGGTCAGTTCATTGAAGTCGGAAATCAGTTGGTAGTAACGCGCGTTCACCCGGCGCGAAACAGTTTGCAGCCGGCCCGATCCATCAACGTGCGTCACGGCGGGGATTTCCGCGCGCCGCTCCGGCCGCACCTGATAGACCATCAACATCGTGGGCGCCGGGTGCGTCTGTTCAAAGTAATCGCCCAAACGCTCTTCCAGAATCGAGGGCGCAAAGGGGCGGAACGGCTCCCGCTTTTTGATCCGATCGTTGAGAATCTCTTTCATCTCCGCCCGCCGCGGATCCACTACAATCGAGCGGTTGCCCAAAGCGCGCGGCCCAAACTCCATACGCCCCTGGAACCAACCCATCACCAGGCCGTCGGCAATATCCTGCGCAGCCCTGCGCGTAACTTCCGCGTCCGTGAAGGTCTCATACTCAAGCCCCGCACTCTTGAGCTCGCTCTCGATATAGTCATTGCTGAATTCCGGCCCCGTGTAAGCCCCCTCCATCACGTAGCGGTTGTGAATCGAACTGTTAGTTTCCTTCTGATCCGCGTTCATCTGCGTAAATCTGTGGCTGGTTTCCGTCCTGTCGCCATCGTCACCATCGCGCAAACTAACAGTCTGAGTTACGTTGTGATGAATCGCGTAGCAGGCCCCGAGCGCCGTGCCGCTATCTCCTGCTGCCGGCTGAATAAACAAACGCCGAAAAGGCGTCTGCAACAGAATCTTGCCATTCATCACCGAGTTGTAGGCCACACCCCCTGCCAGCCCCAGATCGGTCAGCCCGGTCCGCTCATGAAGTTGATTCAAAATATGAAACGCAACTTCCTCCAGACGCTGTTGCAGGCTGGCCGCAATGTCCTGATCACGATCGGTCAAAGGCGCACCCGGCGCGCGCGGCGGCCCAAACAAACGCGCGTATTCATCGGAGAATATTCGCCCAATCACCGGTGACCCGTTGTCCCAGGTCATGTCCACACCTTCCGCATGATGGCGAAAGTAATCCAGGTTAAGCCGGAACCCGCCCTCGTCTTCGGTGCGAATCAGTTCGCGAAACTCTTCCATGAAACGCGGCCGGCCATACGGCGCCAGCCCCATCACTTTCCCTTCATCGCCGTAATGCGGGAACCCCAGAAACTGTGTGGTGGCGGTATAGACGATGCCGGTGGAATGCGGAAACTCGACCTGGCCCAGCACGTCGATGGAGTTCCCTTCACCGCTGGCCCACATGGTCGAGATGAAATCGCCAAACCCGTCAATCGAAAGCAAAGCGGCGCGTTCAAAAGGAGAAACAAAGAACGCGCTGGCCAGATGCGCGCGATGGTGTTCGATATTGTGAAACTGCGCCGTGATGTTTTTCTTCGGAACGCCCAGCTCCCTGGCTAGCACGTCTTTGATATCTCTTACTTTCGCGGCATTTCCCAAACGATCAGCTACCTGGCGAAAGATCCCCGGGCCGCCATTCGATTTCGGATTTCGGATTTCGGATTTCGGATTGCCCGATTTCGGATTGCGAATTGCGGATTGCGGATTGCGCGCGAGCAGTACGGGTGCGAGGTCCGGTGTTTCCTGGGCAGCGGCAGGCAAATCCGAATTCCGAAATCCGAATTCCGAAATCGCCCGCGTAGCGGCAAACAGGACCTTCTTATGCAGGTGCGCGGAAGGGTCGCGCGAGATTCCTATGTGCTCAACCGCTTCGACCGATACGCCGGCAGTCTCCAGGCAATAGCGCACTGACTGAATGGGAAACCCCGCGCAGTGCTTGACGCGATTGAAACGCTCCTCTTCCACCGCCGCCAGCAGCCTGCCGTCTTTGATGATGGCCGCCGCCGCGTCCCCGTGATATGCGTTGATGCCGAGAATGATCACTGAAGAATTTCGGATTGCGGATTTACAGAGCCGCGAGCGGTAGTGAGTGGGAAAAGTGAATCGCGGATTACCAGTTTGCAAGACGGGCAATGCCTCGGCATTCCCAAAGGTTAGTTTGAATTAGCTTTCGAGTCGTTGGCTGATCCATTGGGGGTCACGCCGCCAATCAAGCACTGCTTTAACGAGAACTGCTTCTGACTCTATTAGATAATATATGGCGTACGGAAACCGCTTTGAAAGAAGTCGGTAACAACCGAAAACAATCGGGTGAACCCCGGCGTAGAGTCCAAGCGAGTCGATCTCGGAGAAGAGAGATTCCAGAAAGTAAATACCTAAACCTTCTGCCTGATTATTATAGAACGCAAAGCCGTTGGCGAGGTCTTCCCTTGCAGACGGAAGAAGGGTAATCATCTTAGCCGCTCTCGCAGCTCCTTCTTAGCGGATTCCCAATCAATCGGCGTCTCTTGCCCTGTCCGCAATCGCTCCTCGCGCTGTTTCAGCACAGTCTCATGCCACGCTGGTGATTCAAGCTCGCGCTGGTTACGGATCAAGTCAGCCCACAATTCCTCCATTGCACGCAACTTATCTGCAGTTGTCATTTGGTCGAGAGGTAAGATTGTGTTCATTGATCAATTCTCCTGCTAAGAAGTCTTTTCGTCCGCCGAATGTGACTCTCACGGGGTGAGGCGATTCTCAGCTTCACTCATGACATCTTCAAATGAAACTCCGACAGCGGTGCCATTATCGACAGCTTGAATTCGCGCCAGGATCTCCTGCTCCCAAGCCGCTTCAATTTGCGGGTCGTCGCTGTAATCGTCCAACTCCAAAAGGAAGCCGGCTAAGGCAAGCCGCTGCCGTCTGGAAAGTTGAGCGGCCTCCCTGGTAATTTCTTCGAATGACATACAAGTAATTTTATATAAAAACGGCGTGAATCGCGACTTTCAGGTGCCAAAGCTTCAACCAGCACTACTTGCAGTCAGGAAGTTGGGCTTGCCCCCGCTCTTTACCAACGTTCTCTTCTGAGTTTTTCTGCGCGCTTTCCCCGTCGCCGTTCTTGATCCGCTTATCCATCACCGTAATGGCCAGCAACGCCTCCGCCACCATGCGCTCGTAGGCATAACGCGCCGCCGCCGCGCCT
>JBDTOI010000167.1:0-8966 GCA_039933315.1 Pyrinomonadaceae bacterium | reverse complement strand
GCCCCTACAACCGCACCCCAGCTTCAGACTCGGGGGAGTTGAATGGTAAAGGTAGTGCCCAATCCCGGGCCTTCGCTCTCCGCAAAAACTTTCCCACCGTGCTTCTCGACTATTGAACGCACGATGAACAGCCCCAGCCCGGTTCCCTTGACGCGAGCCATAACGCGGCCCGGCACGCGATAAAACCGCTTGAAGATGCGCTTCAACTGTGCGGGTGCGATACCGACACCGCTATCCGCTACCCGCACGGCAATCTTCTTGTCCGTCAATGCAGCGACTTCGACGGCGAGATGGATACCTTTGTCAGAGTATTTGACCGCGTTATCCAGGAGATTTAGCACTGCGGCCCGCAGTTCGTCAGAATCACCCTTAACGCGGGCCGGTTGTCCATCGAGCGATTCGGTATAGACCACAGACTCCGGAGCAAGGTTGTAGCGGGTGAGGGCCAGAGCGATGCATTCGCCCACCATCTCGCTAACATCCACGATGGTTCGGTTGAGACTTCTCCCGCGTTGTCCGGATCTTCCCGCTCGCAACACCTGCTCGACCGTTTGTAAGAGCCGGTCGCTGTCTGCCAGCATGATGTCGTAAAAATTCTGCCGTTGCTGCTCGCTGATATCGCGTCTTTTCAAGGTCTCGAGGTGGAGGCGAATTGAAGCGAGCGGGGTTTTCAACTCGTGCGTTACCGCATTGATGAAAGCATCGTGCTGCTCATTACGTCGTATTTCGCGAATAAGGAAGGTTGTGTTGAGTACGAGGCCGGTGATGATCAGCAGGAAAAAGATGATGCCAAAAACGAGGAGCGCTACTTCGCGCCAGTTAAGTAGAATCCAGCCGACATTCAGCGCGATCGCGAGCGCTACCAGGCAAGCGCCCAGAGTAATAAAGAAGACTATTGATTTACGGCGGCCACTGACGGGCATGCGAGCATTGTAAGGCCAGTAGGTAGGGGAAGCACGGCGAGAGCATGCAATTGTAGGGGCGGCACTCCGTGGCCGCCCCTTCTAATGAGTTCCGCCTCCAAGTCCTTAGCAGACCAACAGAGGGGTGGCCACGGAGTGCCACCCCTACATTCTTATGCCGCTTTTTGTAGCTCTGCAGTTTGCGGTTTGGCGGCCATGGCAATTTGCTCGTTGCTAATAAGCTGGATTCCCTTAGCCAGGCCGAGCAACTGAAGGGTGCGAATGCCATACCAGTTGATGTCAATCTCATACCATGTCAAACCGTGCTTCGCCGCGCGAGGATAAGCGTGGTGGTTGTTGTGCCAGCCTTCGCCGAATGACAATAGCGCCACCCACCAGCTGTTTCTTGATTCATCGTCGGTCTTAAACCGCCGCCGGCCCCATATATGAGTAGCCGAGTTAACCAGCCAGGTGAAGTGCAGGCCCACCGTCACGCGCAGGAATATTCCCCACATCAATGCCGACCAGCCGCCAAAATAAAACAGCACAATTCCGAAAACAGTCAACGGCACGAAATAAAGTCGATTCAGCCAAACGTGAACAGGATCCTTCATCAGGTCGGGAGCATAGCGTTGCATCACGGCGTCGCTATGTTGCTGCGCGGTGCCTCTTAGAATCCAACCCATGTGTGACCACCAGCGTCCATCGTTTGGCGTATGTGGGTCACCGGGCGCATCTGTATGGGCATGATGAATGCGATGCGTCACTACCCAATTGATCGCCCCACCCTCGAGCGCCAACAACCCACAAATTGTCAGGAGGTACTCGACCGCTTTGGGAGTCTTATAGCCGCGATGCGTCAACAGGCGATGAAAACCCATGCCGATTCCCAGGCTGCCCGACACCCACCAGGCCACAAGTGTTACAACCAGCGCGGGCCAGCTAAACAGGAATAGCGCGGCAATCGCGCCCACATGAAAGATGGCCATGAAAGTTGATGTATTCCAATTTATTTTGTTGCGTTCGGCGATGGATGTTGCGGTTGCCATTCAAAAACACTCCCAATCCCAACAGTATTGGGCCTGCAACTATGTTGATGCACGCTCCAAAAACATCGTAGCAGGTTACGAATCTTCGAGTTGTAATAGTTGTGTAAGTGCTTAGCGAGGGTTTGCTTGGTAGGCTCGTTAGACCGATTCCGACCTCGGGATTGCTTCAGGTGAGGCCTTGAAGACTCCGAGAATCCCGAGAACGCCGTCCGACATTCGATTTAGAAAGCGAGGTGCTCGAAGGATGGCTGAAATGCCACCGTCTTTAACTTGACGCTATCGCTGACATTTCGCCGCCTTGCGGTTATTGCACCGGCTCGAAGGCTTGCTGGTTATGCTGTCCTTCGATTCCGTTTAGTTCCACGCGGCCGCTGACCAGGACCTGGGCCACCGTAAATGTGCGATCGGCCGTTTCCTTGCCGGGCATTACCTCGGCCCGAAACGTCAGACTCATTCCAGTCCTGGCCCAATTTGTAAGAGCGGCTCGCCTCTTTGTGTTCGCGCGGTTGCGTTTACGTTTGAACACGTGAATGGATCAATCTCCGCACCCGGTCCGAGAAGAGCACATCGATCTTGAGAGGCTCGATCACGGCCGTTACTTCACCCAGGCCAAAGGCCGGGTGCATTAACGACTGTCCGGCGCGATAGGTGCGCGTTCGATCATAAGGCGCGCTCGCCTTTGCCGACGCGCGTCCCGCTCTAGCCGGCACGCCACTCTTAAACGTGCTGCGCGTGCCACACTTGGGACAGCTGACACGAGAAATTTGACCCTTCTTGGTAACCAGCGCCACGACATGGCCGCGATCCTCGGCGCAAACTTCACAGAACTTATCGATGCGCTGGCCGATTGCGTAAGTTTCCTTCACGACCTTTTCAGCCTTCACGACCTTTTCAGCCTTTTCCACCTTTTCAGCTTTTTCTGCCTTTTCCACGGACTTTCCTTTCATCAATTACAAACTCCTATCAGAGATTTCTCAAGGCCCTGAGCTCCTGCCCGGGGCGTATCCAGGTGCTTTACCAACGCGGCTCGCGATTGCCACCGCCACCGCCGCCGCCGCGACCGTAGTCACCGCCGCCGCGACCTCCACCGCCGCCACGGCCACCGCCACCACCACCGCGGCCACCACCGTAACCTCCACGGCCGCCACCGCCGCCGCCCCCGCGTCCACCGCGATCTTCTCTGGGCCGAGCTTCGTTCACCGTCAGGTTACGACCGTTTAGTTCCTTGCCGTTGAATTGTGTAATGGCAGCTTCGGCTTCTTCCTTGGTAGCCATTTCTACGAAACCAAAACCGCGCGAACGTCCCGTGTCACGATCCTCGACCACAGCTGCGGACTCGACCGCGCCTGCCTGGGCAAACAGCTGTTGCAGCTCTTCGCTCGATGTCTGAAACGAAAGGTTACCAACGTAGAGTTTTGTAGCCATGTGGATATACCTCTTCTCGGAATGCTAAGAAGCTTCCCCTCGAAGTGTGCTTCGAAGTAACGGCAGCAGCGAAGACTTGCGTTGCGGGTGCTCTCAAAACTTTTGAGCGGCTTCTATAGTTAAAATCAGGCCTGCTCTCGAACCATCCGAACGCCGCCGCCAATCTAAAGGCGCGGGGCGCATCACCGTTGATGCGCGAGAGAAGGTGTAACATCCCTATGATGCACTATTTACGGGGATAGTTGCAAGGAACGGGCGGCATCACACGCAATAGCCAAAGCGGCTTTTTTTGTTAGTTGTTGGTTAAGCTGAGGTTTCACGCAAAGGCGCTAAGAAAGGAAAGACATAAGGCGCAAAGACCAGCACTCAACCCTTTGCGCCTTCCGGTTTTCTTTGCTTAGCGCCTTCGCGTGAAACAGACAGTCTGCAACCGGGCCCGTTTACCGCTTAATCGTGAGGCTGGCGCTTTGTTGGCTGGCGTTCATGAAGTGATGGTGGCGCGCAGGCTTTGCGCGATTAGCGGCACGACGCGCCGGGGAACCGCAATGGCCTGCTTGATGTGGCGCTCATTCGTGAAGTGGCCGGCCACGTAAATGCCAGGCACGTTTGTTTCAAAGGTCTCCGGATCGTAAACCGGCACCTCGCTGACTTTGCCTTCCCTGATCTGGACCCCCACCCGGCGCAGGACTGTTAAGTCAGCATCACTGCCTACCAGTATAAAGACCACATCGTTGGACAAAGTTAACGTCTCGCCCTCCTCGGTGACCAGCCGCACCTCACGCTCGGTGATCTCTTCCAGATGATCGTAGAGAATCACACGTAGTCGGCCTTCTTTTATTTCACGTTCGAGAGGCGTGCGCACCCAGTGTTTCATCGCGCCCGCCTTCGGATCGCGGTTTTCCCAGTCGCTGCGCCAAATAGCCATCGTCATACGGGCGCCCTCTTCCGAAAGGAACAACGCGGCTTCGGCAGCGCTATTGCCGCCGCCTACCACCAGCACTTCCTTGCGCACGTATGGATAAGGTTCGACGAAACGGTGATGGACCTTGGGCAAATCTTCCCCCGGTATGTTTAGCCGGCGCGGGTGATCCATGGCGCCGATGGCCACCAGGATGCGCCGCGCCTGATATGCGTCGCGGCCGGTGCGAACGATAAAGCCTTCCGGTTCGGCATTTTCGATCGCGGTAACCTCTTCATCGGTGTTGATGCGTAGATCGCGATCGAGGGCAAAGTGTAAATAGTAAGACAGCAACTCCTCACGCGTAGGCTTTTCTCTAATTGGTCTGAGCGCACCCTTTTCCATCTCCAACTCATCTGTTGTGGAAAATACTGTGCGCCCGATGGGGTAACGATGGATGGTGCTCGCGATGACACCCTTTTCGATCACCAGATAACTCAAGCCCTCACGCGCGGCAGCGTCGGCCGCCGACAGGCCCGCGGGGCCGGCGCCGATGATTACTAAGTCGAGCTTCTCTGGATTCATGTGTTAGGAGTCTAAATCGAGAGAGAGGTTCAGGCAAAGGCGCGTTTGGAAAAGTGAAGGTGGAAGGTCCAACCCCAACGGGGTTGTGCCCTCCAGCCCAGGGTTGCCGCCTCGGCTACCCTGGGAAACGATGAAGGCAACGCTTCCAACCCCAAAGGGGTTGTGTCGACTTTCGTTTGATGGAATACCAATTGGGAATTGACACAACCCCGTTGGGGTTTGAGATTGGACATTGCAAACGAAAGCCCAAGTGGCGAGTGCTACAAAATCAGATCGCCGCGGGCGACGATTACTGATGGACCACCTACCCGCACTTGCTCGACTTTGCCCGGTGCTCCCTTTACCTCGAGGCCGATTCGACTAGGTCGCTTGATGAAGTCGCCCTGCTCGATGATGAAACGATAGGTGCCTTCAACGGGCTCGACACCAGTCACGCCATGATGCACCAGGTAGGCGCCAAGCGGACCAGCGGCACTTCCGGTCGCCGGATCCTCACCGATATTGTCGCCGATAAAGAAGCGCGCGTGGGCTCTTGCTTCACCGATCTCCAGCGTCTCGCGGCTGAACGCATAGACCCCATTTGTTCCCGCCTGTTTATAGATTTCGCTGAGCATGCCCAGGTTTACGCGGCAGTGACTGAGATCCTCCAGCGCGCGCACCGGCACGACCAGAACTCGGAGGCCGGTGGAGACCGCTTGAATGGGAAGACTTTCATCCAAATCTTCACGCGCCAGGCCCAGCGCTCGGGCAATTTCGGCTTGCTCTTGTCCGTCGTCTATATCACTTAGAATTTCAAAACTGCCCTGCGTCATCACGACGCGCTCGGGCTTGCCATCTTTGAACTCAATATCAACCGGCAGCACACCCACGCCAAGTTCCTGGAAGACTCTGGTTGAACCGTTACCTCCCTCGGGTAGCGGCACGACGCCCTCGTGCGCCAGTACGTACCAGGTACCCACCACGGGATGGCCGGCAAAGGGAAGTTCGGAAGCCGGCGTGAATATGCGCAGCCTTCTAAGCGCGCTCTTGTCCTGCGGCGGCAGCACAAAGACGGTCTCAGAGAGATTCATCTCGCGAGCGATCCGCTGCATTTGTTCTTCGGGAATTCCTTCGGCTTCGGGAAAAACTGCCAGCGCGTTGCCCGTCAAAGCCTGTTCAGTGAAAACGTCTAGTTGCACAAACCGGTAGTTGGCCAAGAAGTTAACTCCTTTGCAGGTTTCAAATGGATCATCAGATGCTCACGCGCCTCCGGTCAAGCGCTACAGCTTAGCGAGACTCTTATTTCGTGTTCGTTCGTGGAGTTTAGTGTGATTTCGTGGATCGTATGGCTCCCAATCCTAAGCACACGATCCACGAAACGACCCGAAATCTCACGAAGCAAACACGAACCAATGCTGATCTTAGAAAGTTGAGGTCCTGATGCAGTTAGCTCTGACCGCCGCTCAGATCGGACACATCATGTGCTAACGACAAACTCCGAGACAATTCTTGACAGGTTTTTTGCATAGTAGTATAAGGCGTTGTCCTCGTTACTCGAACTCGCGCGCGGGGCTCCTTATGAACCAAACCGCCTTCGCGAACGCCGTGTCAGATTATTCGCGCTCCTCGGCGTAACTTTCAAATCCGCTTTGCTGGAGGTCCAGAATGTCTTCAAATAATCCTGCGGGCAATGCTACTCCGTCAGGTAACGTCGTTAAGACCACGGGTCAAAAGAAGCAATGCAAGCCCTTCATCTTCGAGGTCATGGTTTACAGTCCCGAAGCCGGCTATAAAGCCCAGGTGGTGGTCGAGCGGGGATGTACTGCAACTAATGACTCAGTGTGGAAGTTTGTCTTTGACCTGTACAAGAAGCAGGCTACCGGGAGTGGTTTCGATCAGCTGGTCCATGTTTCTTACCGCGCCCTTACCAAAGAAGAGAACATTGCCGTCGTCGGCATGATAGACGGATTGACCGACGCTCAGGCCGATGCCCTGCCCGATCTGCATGAGGCTGCCAAAGAATTCCATGACGATCCAACTCCTGAGACGAAGGCTGCAGTTCTGCAGAAAGCCAACGGCGTGGTAACTGCAGAGAACTGACGGACGGCTTCCGCAGCAAGGAGCTCCAGGCGATGAAGGCCGCAGTCATGAGGAAACGCCGGCGCGCTTTACCTCGGCTTCTGAACTCAACTCTATGCCTTTTCGTCGCCATGACCTGGGTGTTATCTCTCCGCGCTCAATCTGAATCCGGCGGTGACTGTAAGGATGACATAACCGCGTTCGACGGATACAAGTTTCGCTCAGTAAAGGTCAGAGCACGTTACCTCCCCGATCTTCCCAACCCACTTCCGTCTCCCGGCACGGCATACTCACCCGAGACGGTGACCAGAATCGTCGAGGATGTTCACCAGGTATTAACTAAGGAAACGAACCGCGAGAGCGAAGCAGGCGAAACTGAACTTAAGCTCCTCAAAACTGTGACCGTTGGCGCTGAGTCCGGCATAGCCATTGCCGTCAAGGTGGTTACCTCCTGCGCAAAGGTAGTCAAGGCCGCAGAATGTGAGAGAGATCTGGGCAAGACAAATTCGCGGTGCGTCGATGTGACTATCCATGCTTTGTCGGTGCGGGTGGATACAGCTAATCCGTTGGCGAACCTGCTTAACATCCCACGATCCAATCGTCCCTCATTTCTCAGCAAGGTACCCGGTCCGCTGCTCGCCTTCAATCCAAGAGTAGGGTTGGAGCATGACGCAGCATTCGGGCCCGCCGGTAAGGTCGAGATAGCTTCAAACCTGCTGGATCTGGCCCGGAACATGCAGAGCTTGCCGCTCAAAGCGCGCCGTACCCGTTTGGACCTGGAGGCTAACGGCCGGCGATCACTGGATGGCCCTTTCTACAACGCGGCGGCGAAACTGTCGTTATCACGGAGTTTCGCCGACAGCATCAGTCACCTTGCCATCGAGGCGGGCTTTACTGCCGATCACGAGCTGCGGGGCGCAAACGATTACCTGCGAAATGCCGCCACAATTGGCGGCGACATCAAGCTGCGCACCCGGTTCGATCTCATCGAAGACGTGGCAGTGGCGGGACGATATCGCTGGTCCAGAAACAGGTTTGCCAGCCAAACCAGTCTGAGTTCGGAGTTCACTTCAGAGAACTCCCTGGAAGCCAGCGCGGTTTTCAGCGGGCGGCTGTGGCAGGGAGTAAGCCGAATAGGTTTCTGGGCCGACGCGAACTCGCCAAACAATAATCGCGAAGACTATCAGCGGCTGGCGGTCCTCTGGGGATACCAGAAGGAGTTCCTGATTGTTCCGAATCAAACCGTGGGAGTGGAAGCGCTTTTGGGAGTGGGGCGCGCGTGGGGGACGGTACCGCAGTACGCTCGTTTTTACGGCGGCAATTCTCCAGCCAACTTCCTTTACGAAGCGAAGGACTCTCCGGCTTTACGAGCGTTGCCGGTTGGGCCGGTGCTGCGAAGCTTTGGCAGCGGCCAGTTTACCGCGGCCAATGGACCAGCCGCCGGCGGCGGGACTTCCTATTGGAATTTGAGTCTCAACGTCAGTATTCCTATTCCCCGCTGGTCCAGCCCGCTGGTCCCTGATATCTCGATTGAGCTTCCCACCAGGGACGCAAACGGACGCGCCATTGTGGACGCCGAGGGTGATCCGGTGATGGAAGAACGCCCCTTGCGAGTGATTCTGAAGAACCAGGGCGAGAGCAGCCGGAAAGTACTGGAAAGGTTATTTCGCAAAGAGGGCCTCTCCGTGGAGGAGGCGCAAAGCAAAGCGCGGAGGGAACTGAAAAGCATCAATTCCATACTGGGCTTTATTGCCGATCAGGCAAACATCTATTCCATCAAGCCGCTCTTTATGTTTGATGTCGCGCGTCTCGACGCCCCGGAAGCAAGTAGTCAAAACCGATTTGCGGCGGGCGGCGGTCTGCAATTCACAATTGTGATTGCTAAATTCGAAGCCGGCTATATGCGCACCCTCCGCGCTCAGCCTGGCGATAAACGGGGAAACTTTGTCATGCGCCTTATCTTCCAAAATCTGTTTTAATAGCTCCGGGTCAGAACCGCCTGCGGTAGCTGGCGGGCCCGTCGATTTAGGATTGCGGAATTCGGAATGC
>JBDTOI010000166.1:0-8976 GCA_039933315.1 Pyrinomonadaceae bacterium | reverse complement strand
GAAGCGGCAACCCTGGGCTGGAGGACACAACCCCTTCGGGGTTGGGCGCCCTCCACCTTCACGCGAATCGGGTGCGCTCTAAGTTATTACTTCTCCGTGTGCCGTTTCCACCCAGGCATCTGCTCGTCGCAGACACGTTGCTTTGCGAGAAACCGCTTTTCACCCAACGCTCCGGTTTGTCAGAAACGGGTTTCACTCAGGGGCGCTAAGAAAAGAAAGTCATAAGGCGCAGGTGTTGAGCTATTTGTTCAAATACCTCGCTAGCTTGAGCTTTGTTTCTTTGATGCCTGCCACCACCAATCCAGCCATCCGTTCCGCGCCCAGGGGATTGAAATGGGTGTTGTCTTCTATGCCCTGAGGATAATTGGCGTTTTCGTTCGCGGCGAGTTGCAAAAAGAGTTTGCGGGAACCGTCCGGCCCCGCTTGCTTGAGAACTATCTCGCTCTTGCGATGCATATCAATCAGAGGCACTTTCTGTTCAGCGGCTACGGCGCGGACGATATCGGGATACTCGCCATGGGTGTCGTAAAAGTTCCCGCCGGCATCAAATCGACGGCGCATCACCGGCGTCAGCAAAACCGGAAAGGCTTTACGCTCACGCACCTCTGTTACAAAACGGATCAGGTTGGCTCGGTAATCCGCAGGCGGCGTGTAGCGTTCCGTCTTTGCTTTCGCCTCATCATTGTGACCAAATTGAATAAAGACATAGTCGCCAGACCTCACTTTCTCAATCAGGCCCCGCCAGAGTCCTTCTTCAATAAACGTACGGGTGCTTCTGCCGTTCTTTGCAAGATTCTCAACGATGACTTCGTTGGGGCGAAAAAACTTCTGCAGCATTTCGCCCCAACCTGTTTCCGGCCGCTTTGCCGGCAGTTTCTCCGCCATCGTCGAATCGCCGGCCAGGTAAATGGTCGTGGCCGTCATGTCTTCAGACATGGGCGTCGCCTGCGCGTGGGCAGACACCAGTTGGAGGCTGCACAAGAGAAGTAAAACAATCGTGTTTACAACGTTCATGGATCTTGATCCGGTGATCAGCTTTCTTTGCGCCTTATGGTTTTCCTTTCTTAGCGCCTTTGCGTGAAAAACCGTTTTTCGCAAACAAGCGCGTTCGGTGAAAAGCGATTTCACGCAAAGGCGCCAAGAAAGGAAGGTCATAAGGCGCAAAGTGGGGACTTACATTCTTTGAGCTCTCCGTTGATCCGGACGTTGTGCAGCTCCAGTCCCTGGACATTGTTTACGATACTGGGGGCTGCAACCTTGTCGAAGGCACAGTTTGTCAGGCGGAGATCGAAGATAGGGGCGTGCTTGAATCCCTGCACATCCAGAGCGTGTTTACTTTTCCCGCTGCGCAAATTCTCGACGGTGTAGTTGCGGACCACCGGTGTGAAATTGCCTTTCTCACCTTCCTCGTAGTTGAAGTCAATGGTGATTACGGCGTGGGCCACCTGACCTACCTGAATGTCGCGGAAGTGAAGATCAGTCAGCAAACCGCCGCGCATGGCATTGTTCTTCACCCGCAAGGCATGATCGAGATTCTGGCTATCCAAACGACAGTGTTCCGCAAACACGTTACGCACGCCGCCGGAAATCTCGCTGCCCACCGTAATGCCGCCGTGCCCATCTTTCATGCGGCAATTCTGGATCACGATGTTCTGCGTCGGCGCCTTTAAGCGCCGGCCATCAGCATTCCGCCCGGATTTGATGGCAATACAATCGTCGCCAGTGTCGAAGTAACAGTCCTTGATGAGCACGTCGGTGCACGACTCCGGATCACAACCGTCGTTATTTGGTCCATGACTATTAATCACTACATGGCGAATGGTGACATTGGTGCAGAGGACAGGATGTATTTCCCACATCGGGGAATTCAGAATGGTTACACCTTCAATGAGTACATTCTGACAGCGGTAAGGCTGAATGAACTGCGGCCGCAGGTAGTGTCCGTCACCAAACTGCCGCTGCGGCACCGGCACACCCTTTTCCGCCATTGCAAACAGCGCGGCCCGGTCGCCACGTTGATTTGGCGCGCCATCCTTCCAGCCGTATTGCGCCCTTCCATTCCACGGCCACCAGTGCGCCGGCCCGCTCTGACCATCCAGCGTGCCCCGTCCGGTGATCGCGATGTTCTCCTGTTCGAAGGCGTAGATGAAGGGAGAATAATTCATCAATTCGACCCCTTCCCAGCGCGTAAAAACCAGCGGCAGATACTGTTTGGAATCCTGACTAAAAGCGATTGTGGCTCCCTGGCTAAGATTCAGATTCACGTTGTTCTGCAAATGAATCGCGCCCGTCAGGAAGCGTCCGGGAGGCACTACGAGTCTTCCGCCGCCGGCCTTACTGCATGCGGCAATGGCTTCGTGAAAAGCAGCGGTGCAATCTGTGCGGCCATCGCCCTTGGCGCCGAAGCGCGTCACCAGGAAGTCGCGTTTTGGGAAAACAGGGGCCTTGATCCGTTTTAGAATCCGCGGTACTTCCGCCCAGGCATCGTCTTTCGCATAGGAAGGTGAAGTATGATGCCAGCCTTGCGCGATGGAACTGCCCAACACCGGGCGAGCCACGATCGCGGCGCCTCCGCCAACTACCAAAGCTCTGATGAAATCGCGACGATCGGTCATAGTCTCTTTAGGAGTGGCACAGACTTCAGTCTGTGATGCGGCGTGGACTTAATTAACGGAATCACAGACTGAAGTCTGTGCCACTCCGGATAGTCTTTGTCGAGCAGTGCGGCCGGCGAGGTTACGTACCACTCATAACCGTTTCGGCGTTCGGCTTCGATTTCGGCGACGCTGTATTTCGTTTCGCCATCTCTGCCGGCGAAGATTGGTTTGTTAGTGCCAATCTCATAGAAGCGCGCCCAAATCGGGCCCGCCTCCGGATCCTTTATCACGACCCGATCAAACCCTCCGGGCGTTGATTTATCCGGTAGGCGAACCCATTTGATGCCCTTTAGTTTTGATTTCTCGAACCAGGCGATAGCAGCCTCGATCGCGGCAACCACTTGCGGATCGGGCTGATCGATTCCCATCAGAAAGCGGACGATGCCGACACTCTCACCCCCGCTCAGCGAGATCAGTTCGAACTTTCGCGCCGGCGCCGGCGCCAGCGTGATCTCATCGTGTTGCGCGCACCACACAGTGCGCTGGCTGTTGACCACGACCTGCGTCTTCAGAATACACTCAATGCCCTTCTGGACTGCCTGCTCAACTTTGCGGCGACGCGCTTCATCCACGAAGGCAGAGGCTGACTTTTGCCTGGCGATGTCACGGAAGAGTTTCAGGACGCCAATCATGGCGCCGTCGTTGAAAGTGATATGACTGTAATAACCCTTGCGAACCGGAAAGTATTGCGGGAAGCCGCCGTTTTCATATTGAGCTGCCAGAAGAAAATCGAGACCACTCAGGAAGGCAATTTTGTGACGCTCGAGGTTTTTGGCAGTAAAGACTTTCGCAAGGAAAGCCAGTTGGGTATAGGTGGCGCCATTGTCGATAGTCGTGTCCGTATTTGATTTGCTTTTGGCAATGTCAGCCTTTTCCCGTTCGGTTAAGACAGTTGCCATGTCGATATTCTTTTCCCAGCCACCGTTGTTACGTTGATACAAGATCACGTTATCGGCGATGCGGGTGGCTTCGTCGGTTGCGTACCATTCAGCGCTTTGCTTCAGAGACTCGTCCCATGTCACCGCCCTGAATGCCGGCGGGTTTTTTGTTTGCCAGAGAAAGTCAGCACTATCGGGTCGCCACCCATCGGGGCCTTTGAGAAAGTTTTCCGGGAAGAATTGCTTTGCTTCTTCAGCCGCCAATTGTCGGGACCAGTTTACCCGGGCCGTCGGATTCGCTCCTTTGCCTTGCGATCTGTATTCGGCGAACCACGCGGTCTTCTCTCTCTCGGGGTCACGCCAGTTGTCCCATCCGGCCGGCAGGATGTGCGCCTGCATTTCAGTTTGCAGGAACACGACGCGGCCAAACGGGCGCCACGGTCTGCCCAGGAAGACACCCTTGCCGGTGTTCGATCCAGTCAGTCGGCCCCGGCGAAAGACAAAGCCGCTGGGCTCGGATTCGCTAAAACGCATTTGAGCCGTGATGTAACCCGCCCCCTTACTGTGGATTTGACAGTTCTCAAATACCGCGGTAGCCGCTCCAAAAATGAAGTCCACATGTCCTTCTATGTAGCAATCCTTGTAATACTGCCGGCCGTTTTTCGCATAAAGCGTGTCTTGCCAGCCAAGGAAACGGCAGTTACGAAATATTGCCCGGTCAGCGTCGACTAAAATCGCCACCGCCTGCGAGCCGACGCCGAACGAATTCTCAAACGTAAGATTCGCTGCGTGGAAATCGCTGGCGCCGATGTAGGTACTATAACTGGCTGAAGTTGAGCCGACCTGGGAATTCCCCAGGCCAAAGGTTAAGCGCGTCTTCTCGGGTTGTTCGCCGAGAAAGGTAACGTAAGGTTTGTTGGTGGGAACTCTTACCTGCTCTTTATAGGTGCCGGCCTTGATGTAGATCACAAAACGCTGCGAATTGTTTTCTGGAATGCGATCCACCGCCTGTTGGACAGTTGTGAAATCTCCCGAACCATCGGCGGCTACGGTGAAATCAGAACGTTTGGGAGATTGAGGAGCAGAGCGTGAAGCGATCAGGACGTGATGTCGAATCGGATCCGCGAGGATCGCCGCGGTGAAAGAAGAAGCCGGCAGTGCAAACAACAAAGCTATGAGACCGAGTACCCTTGTCATTCCGCTTACTCTCAACCGGATCGTATCAATAATTCAATATGAGATTGTTAAGCCCCGCGCCCGAGTTTTGAGCCGCCCGGTATTGCGACCGGGCGGCTCACCAACCTGGGTCAAGATGTTTCCTGGGCCAAAGCTAGAAAACGAACTTAACGCCCAGTTGAATGTCCCGGGGGTTATTTCGTTGCGTGGTCACCAGGCCAAACGCCGCATTCGGCGTGCCCAGGGGCCCCGGATTCAGCCCTGCTCCGAAACCGAAGTACGGACGGTTGAAAGCGTTCAGCGCTTCGCCGCGAATCTGCAGACGCTTTGTCTCACCAAACTTGAAGTTCTTGGTGATGGAAAGGTTTGCCACCGAATAGGGCTGGTTGCGCAAGTTGCTCAGCGTAGTCGGCACGTTGCGAATACCGAAAGCCGTGAGCGACACGAGGGTGCCGGGTGCCACGATGGCCGAGCGGTCAATACCGTACTTCCCGCCTTGTCCATCGCTCTCGCCGATCAGGCCCCGCAACTCGCTTACGTCACCCGAATAGTACAAGGGTGCGGCGGTGAGCAGGAACGGCTCACCGCTTTGCCACTCGTACGTACCGTTGAGCTGCCAGCCACCGATGATAGCGTCGAGGATCCTATTCATATCTCCGCCGAAAGCACGGCCGCGGCCCAAAGGCAGTTGATAGGTGCCGGAAAAGGTAAAGCGGTGCGGACGATCGAATTGGGAGATGCGATCCTCTAACTCCGCATTAGAGGGGTTCAAATAATTGACCCGCTCCCTCAGGTTCGAGTAGGTGTAACTCGCATTGAAACTGAGGTCCTTCGCAAAGCGCTTAATCGCCTGGAGCTGAAGTGAATTGTATCTGTTTGTGCCGTTGTACTGCTGCACAAAAAGATTGGTGAACTGCGGGAAGGCCAGTAACGACTGTGCCCGGGTCATGGTAGTAGCGGTGTTCAAGGGGCTGCCCGTTCCTGGCAACAGGTTTCGGAACGGGTTGGTGTTAGCTCCGAGTGAGGCCGAAAGGTAATTGCTAATCGCAGTATCCGTGGCCGGAGTTTCTCCGAGGGAACAGGGCGAGGTCGCGCCCGCAAGGCCCGGGCAGGGGAACTGCCGCGGTACGAAGTTCAAATTCCGATTCACCGCCAGGTCCCGGCCCCACGCAGTGATGAAATTCGCCTCGATCACAAATTGTCCGGGCAACTCTCTTTGAAAACCGAAGACCAGCCGCGAGAACTTCGAGTTCTTGCGCGCCAGCGGCAAGGCGGCAGCGTCAGACGCTCCGACATCCGCACCCAGACCTGTCAGCAGGCCAAGGCTGGAGCCTGGAGAGACGTTCAGACTACTGGCGCCGCTGGGAAATGGATTAGTTAGAGTTGCCACGAAGGTCAGGCCGTTGTTATTGGTGGGGACGAAAGCGGTGTTACCCGCAAAACCGACCTGCTGCGGCGTCTCAATTTGGAAGGGCGCCATGAAAATACCGAAGCCGGCGCGCAGCACAGTCTTGTCATCCAGCTTGTAGGCCACCCCTATGCGCGGTTGAATGTTGCCGGTATCGGCGTTCCAAACGTTCCGGTTGTTCTCGTCAGCGAATCTGTATCCGCCAATCACGTGGAAATTGGCAGGAGCCACCGGGAAACTGCTCGCGTTATAGATGGTGGTATAAGCAGCGCGGGCTGCGGCCTCAACCGGACTGGGAGTGGCCAGGTCGAAGCCATGCTGGATCCGGTTGTACCGCTCCGTCAAGCCCTGCTCCAATTCGTAACGCACACCGAGATTTAGCGTAAGCTTCGGCGTAACGCGCCAGTCATCCTGGATGAAGAACCCATGGTAAACGGATTGCACCGAGTAGTTGATCGAGTTATCAATGATACTGGAGTTACCTCCCGAACCAGTGGTGGGAATGCCCAGGATGAATGCGGCGATGTCACGTCCAAAGGTATTCCGCAAAGTCGTTGAAGAGTTTGAAGCCGGCGAAGTGTAGAGGCCGTCGAAGAAGAATTGGCCACCCTGGTAGCCATTACTAATAAAGTTCTCGCGCAGGATCCTCAGGTCATAGCCGTACTTGGCGCTGTGATTGCCAATGACCTGCGTCATGGTGGGCTGGATCGATCCCATCATGAACGGTCGCAGCCTTCCCGCATTCCAATCAGAGCGGGTGGCGCCGAGGGTAGATCGTATGGGCCTGGTCGCGTCCAGGTTCCGGATCATGATTCGGGGCAGGTAATCGTAGCCGCGGAATGCTGGCAACGAGGCCGGAGCGAAACCGAGGGTAGCGGGGTCGAAGCTTTCCGCCGGCCGCCGCTCCTGTTCGAACCGGTTGAAGCTGGCGCGTAAATCGAAAACCATCGAGTTAGACAAAGCAACGGTGTAATCCACATTGCCGCCGTCATTGGTCCGGAATTCAAATCCCTGGGTGATCGGGAAGCCATTGACCTCACCCGCCCAGTCCTGGCGGTCTTCGGGATTGAAGCTGTGATAATACTTTCCGAAGATGCTCTGGTTCTCGCTGAGCTTGTGATCGACACGCATGAGCCACGCCCGGTATTTCTGATGTCGAATCTGGTTGGAAAAAAAGTTGTTCTGAGTTCCGCCGCCGACCCCGGGGGCATTGGGAAGCGGGTAGTACTTAACCAGCGCGGCGGCCACGGGGTTAATGAGACTGGTCGGAATCATGTTACAGGTGGAGCCGACCGGAACCGCTCCGGATGCAGGACAGCCAAAAGACGTGCGCACCACATTGCTGCCGCTGGTCGTTCCCGAGAAAGGGTTATAGATGATCGTGTTCGCCGCATCGGCGATATTGTTTCGGTTCACAATCAGCGCGGAGAAGTCGCCCGTTCTCATCGCCGCGGTTGGCACCGTAAAAAGCTGCGGCTCAGCCACATTGTCCAGCAGGCGTTCATACGATAAAAGGAAAAACGTCTTGTTACTCCCATCATACAAACCAGGTATGCGAACTGGCCCGTTCAGTACTCCGCCAAACCGGTGATAAGTTCTCTCGGGACGCTCGATTCCGCTCCGGTTTGAGAAAAAGTTGTTCGCGGAGCGGCTGCGGTCGCGATTGAAATACCACAGCGACCCGTGAAAATCGTTTCCGCCGCTCTTGACTGCGACGTTGACGGTGGCGCCGGCGGAATACCCTTGTTGGGCATCGAAGGTGTTGGTCTGTACTTTAAACTCCTGGACCGCATCCGAGGGCGGCGAAAAACCAACGGCGCCGTCAAACGCATAGTTGGGCGAGCCGTCCAAAGTTATTTGGTTTGATCCGGTGGCGCCGTTAGAGCGAAAAGCGGCCAGGTTACCATTCGACGTTGGCCCGGTGAACAGGGGGTTGCCGGTGTAGGCGATGCCGGGCGCCAGCGTGGCCAACTGGTAAGCGGATCCCTCAGTCAGCGGCAGTTCGCTGATCTGACGATTGTCGATAACGGTTCCGGTGCTGACGTTGCCGGCCTCGAGTACCGGTCCTGAAACTATGTTTACCATTGCTGCCACCCCGGCAGCTTGCAACGGAACGTCCACCGTCAATCGATCGGCGACGCGGACTTCAATTCCTTCCCTCATCGCGGTGTTGAAACCCTGGGCAGTCACGGTCATCGCGTACTTGCCGGGACTCAGCAAAGCAAAGTTATAGCTGCCGTCTGCATTTGTAAGGGCAGTGGCCTCCAAGTTCGTCGCTATGTTCTTGAGAGTGACCGTTGCGCCCGGCAGCACGGCCCCATTCGGATCCATGACCTTGCCCGTGATCGAGCCTCTAAACTCCTGCGCGTTTGCCGCGACAAACAGCGTGAGGAGCAACAGGAAGGCAGAAACGCCATGCAGATAGTGAAAGTACACACGATTTTTCATCACTTTTTGTCCTCTCAGGTTTTTTTTCGCAGTGAACGTTGGAAGTACAGAGCCTGGCTGAAATCCGCGCGCCAGTGCTGCCCGGGCTAACTCAGTGCAGTCGTCCAAAAATTGGTTTAGGTCAGTCGCTAATCGCACGTGGTAAGACCACAAAGGTCCGAATGGTCTATGGCAAAGCCTGTCAATCACCGCCCTGGGGACCGTTTGGCCTCGCGGTCTGGGCACTGCCACTGCTGATATGTTCTCAGGATCGATCGAGTGTTGACGAGCTGCTTATCTTTACCAATCGCGCCTTGTATCACAAAAGGTCTGACCACTGCAACTAAGATTTCGGAATGTGTTTTCGACCGGGGGAAGGCCTTAGGGGCAAGTACTGTAGGGGCGGCACTCAGTGGCCGCCCCTCATTTA
>JBDTOI010000165.1:0-8981 GCA_039933315.1 Pyrinomonadaceae bacterium | reverse complement strand
GAGGGGCGGCCACGGAGTGCCGCCCCTACAATTAGAACTCATTGCGCCTGTCCGTTTGTTCAACCTGCAGATCGATCCAGGATTCGCGTGCCGGTTGCTGATCAGTTTTTACGTGTCCTTCAAATACCCCGCAGCCGTCAACTTCAACCTCGCTCGCGTCGGTGGGTAGCATAAGGTAAACCTTGGTCTCAACTTTCTGATTGCCGAACACGTGGGCGTTCACCGGCTTGGTGCGGCGCAGCGGGACGATGTCTTCGTACTTGCCAAAGGTAATCGCCCCGGTCGGGCAAACGCTCGCGCACATTGGCTGCAAGCCTTCGCTCGTACGGTCGTAACACATGTCGCACTTCATCTGCAGGTGCATCTCCGTGTTGTACTTGGGCACGCCGAAAGGACAGGCGTTGACGCAATTGCGGCAGTCGAGGCAGCGCGGCTTCAGCGCGGAAAGCACGACACCGTCGTCCGTCGTCTTAATGGCATCGGCCGGACAGACCAGGGCACAGGTGGGCTCGACACAATGCATGCAGACGGTGGGCATCGTGGCAGTGGTCTCGGAACGATCCAGGTAGTCAACGTAGATCATTGAGTACCCTTTATGCGTGCCACATTCGCGGCAGGCCGCCACGCAGGCGCGGCAACCAATGCAGCGCTGCGGATCGATGAACATTGTTTCTTCCATACTCACCTCGGGAATTAGCAGTCACCAAATAGGTCCAATAGGTCGAATAGGTCCTATTAGAGAAAAGAATTATCTGAATTCACTGCGTGACATGCCCTTCCGTTTTTCGCCCAGAATCGGAAGTTGCCGGGAGTGAATCTTCTCAATGCGCGCCGCGCACGCCTTGTACTCAGGAATCCTGGAGACTGGATCAAGTACTGGATTGGTCAGTTGATTCACTGCCAACTCTTCGCCCCAATGATAGGGAATAAAAATCGTGTCCTGGCGAATCGTTTTCACTATTAGCGCGGGAAACACGCCATCGCCGCGACGGGAGACGACCTTGACGCGCTCGCCGTCGTTGACCTTTAGTTTCATTGCTGTTTCCGGATGAATCTCGACATATGGTTCGGGACATTGCTCGACGAGAAATCCGATGCGACGCGTTTGGTTCCCGGAAAGATACTGATAGACGACGCGTCCGCTGGTCAGAATCAGGGGAAACTCTTCATCGGGTGTTTCCTGTGGCGGCTCGTACTCGACCGCATGAAACTTCGCCTTGCCATCCGGGTGATAGAAACGTTCTTCAAACAAGCGCGGAGTGCCCGGATGATCTTCCGTCGGACAGGGCCAAAAGACGCCATTCTGCCTCTCGATTTTCTCCCAGGTGATGCCGTAATAATCCGCGTTACCACCACGCGATGCCAGACGCATTTCGTCAAAGATCGCGAGCGGGCCAGCAAACCCGAAATACTTTTCCCGGCCCATCCGGTGCGCGATCTCCTGGATGATCCACCAATCAGCCCTGGCTTCGCCGGGCGGGTCGGCCGCCTTGTTAATCTTAAGCACGCGGCCTTCCCCGTTAGCCGTTACTCCTTCGTCTTCGCTCCAGGTGCTGCCCGGGAGAACTACATCGGCGTAACGCGAGCCTTCGGACATAAAGAAGTCTATGCAGACATAGAAGTCCAGGCCCTCGAGCGAGCGGCGCACCTCATTCGTGTCAGGCAAACTCACCATCACGTTGTTGCAGATTGAGAGCAGGCCGCGAATCTCGCCTTCGCGCATCTTCTGAAACATCTCGACTACTGAGACACCCGCCTGCGGCAACTCTGCTTCCGGCAGGCCCCAGACTTCGCAGACATACTTGCGGTGTTCCGGGTTTGAAATCGAACGCTGCCCGGGAAGTTGATCCGCTTTCTGTCCATGCTCCCGACCGCCCTGCCCGTTGCCCTGACCCGTTATTGTGCCGTAACCACGTCCGGGCGCGCCGATACTCCCGGTCGCCAGGACGAGGTTGATATATGACAGCACATTATTGACGCCGTGCGAGTGGTGCTCAATGCCGCGCGCATGCAGGACCATCGAAGTCTTAGCGCGACCATACATCCGGGCCGCCTGCACAATTTTCTCCGCCGGGACGCCGGTAATCTCAGCGGCAACCTGCGGCGGGAACCGCGCCGCCAATGCCTTCGTTTCTTCCCAGCCATTGGTGCGCGCGGCGATGAAGTTCTGATCAATCAGATTCTCTTCGATCAAGACGTGCAGCATTCCGTTCGCCAGCGCCACATCAGTTCCGGGCTTCAATTGCAGATGCAGATCTCCCTGGCGGGCGGTGGCGGTCTCGCGTGGATCGACGATGATCCAGCTGCCGCCATTGTCCCGCTGCTGCCAGAGAAATTTGTTGAGCACCGGGAATGTTTCCGCGCAATTCGATCCAGCAATCAGCAGCACCTCGCTCAGGGGAATGTCATCCCAGGGGTTCGCCGCGCGATCGATGCCGAATGCCTTGTTGTTACCCGCCGCGGCTGAGACCATGCAAAGCCGCCCGTTGTAATCGATGTAGCGCGTACCAAGCCCGGCGCGGGCAAACTTGCCCATCAGATAAGTCTTCTCTGTGGTAAGCGAAGAGCCTGAATAGACTCCGATTGAATCTTTGCCGTGCGTGGTTTGCAGTTCTTTGAATTTCGCGACTACCAGGTCGAGGGCGTCGTCCCAGCTCGCTCGCTCAAACACGCCGTTACGCTTGATCAGTGGATGCAACAGCCGGTCGGGGTGATGAATTTGCAAATAGGCCGTTACACCTTTAGGACATAACCGGCCCTCGTTAACCGGAAAGTCATACCGCGGCTCAAAACCAACGACGTGGTTGTCTTCGACCAGTAGATTCATGCCGCACTGCACGGCGCAGTAGGGACAGTGTGTGGGCACAACCTTGTCTATCACCCGATCCGCGCGCCAGCCGCCGTACGGCGCATCGTGCAGATGCGGCCCGAAGTCTTCGATGATCTTTCCGAGGTTCTCGACCTTAGACATAAATTTATTAGCCGCGGATGAACGCGGATTCACACGGATCAGAAAAAACCGCAGGGAACCGCAAAGCGGTTCTGCCCTCCAGCCCAGGGTTGCCGCTTCGGCTACCCTGGGTACACGTTGGAAACGCCCGATCTCAACCCCAACGGGGTTGTGTCAATTCACAATTGGCGATCCATCCGACGAACGGCGAACCCGGACACAACCCCTTCAGGGTTGGAAATTTGGCGTTCATCGTTTCCCAGGGTAGCCGCGGCGGCAACCCTGGGCTGGAGGACGCAACCCCGTTGGGGTTGGACGTTCTACCTTCACGTCTTCAAAACCTCCAAAAAGATCTTTACCGCAGCTGGTCTCTCGATCCTTTAAAAACGCTTTCAGTCGTCCCGCTCAAATTCGAATACGACAATCCCCGCATGATTCGTTTGCAGCGGGGACAATAGTCTTGCAGCGTATGCCCGTTCGCCATCCGATAATCGAAACCCAGCTTCTCAACCACCGTCTTCAGGTCGTCCAGCCACATCTCGGCTACAAACTCGACGCTGCAGCGCGGGCAAACGGCCTGCGGCATTTCCCGCGCGCGTTTCTGGTAAAGCTCGACCCCAATGGAAGCCGGGCGTTGAATCACATGAAAGAGTTTGCCGAACGGCAGGTAAAACAGAGTCATTATCACCACCGCCTGGTGTGACAGGGCGATGAATGAATACATATAGCCGTGCAGCCAAAGGCTCGATGCCGTCAGCATCAAGCCAGTGACGCAAATCGCGATTAAGAGTAAATGCGGTACGAAGTCGAGCAGAAACTGTTGCGTAGCAATTGCGCCGCGATCGTGCAGGCGGCGATGAATCGCAATCGCACAACCGGCCAGCACCATGATCGCGGTGAAATCAAGCGCGTGAAAGGTCACCCAGGCAATCGCGCTGCGCCCGTCGACTATGTTAAGCGGAAAACCAAAAACAAAAGCGCGATAGCCGCGCTCGCCCACCAGCTCAAAATGCACCCAGCCAAACACCAGCGGAAAAGTAATCAGGGCGGAGATGATGCAGCCCCACATGATTAGCTGATGCATCAGCCAGCGGGAAAAGCCGCGCCGATAGATAAACTTCTGGATGGCCATTCCGCCAACCAGGGTCCTGGCGGCGCTGCTGGTGTTGGCCACCAGGTTCTTCCGATCCCGAAACAAGCTCCAGCCGCGACGCCAGTAAACGCGCGTCGCCGGACGTTGCAGCCAGATGGCATAGCGAAAGACAACGGCCCCCAGCGCAACGACACTGGCGACGGTGTAGCCAAAGAGGGCCGCATCGTAGTGTTCAAGATTCCGTGACCCGACAATGATGAGAACTGTTAGTAAGGACGACGCGGCCAGCGCCATCAGGATGGGCTTACGACTATTTAAGGAGACAGCCATACCTGGTTGGCGAGGGTGATCCAGCCCGCTTCGAATGACTTGGTATCGCTACTGACGCACAGAAGTTAATTCCGTGAGAGGTCGCGCGTCAAGGAATCCTGGCGCATTTTTTCTTTTCAGCCATTCTCGATCCGCGATCCCGAGGGGTCAGTACCGCCACGAGTTAGCGGGTGGGTGAGTTAGGTAACCACTCAAACATGAGACAGCCTGCCCCATGGTTGGGAGCGTCGTGGATGGGGAGCGAGACCCACCCGCTACGGCGTGGTGGTACTGACTTCATGGGGCCGCAGCGTGAATCAATTTAGATTGCCTTAAGATCTCGTCGACCTCTGGTCGGCCCTGCCCAGATATGGCTAGCGGGCGACGGCATGACTTCTCTCGTTTCCTCGCTTCGGCGCTGCTCGATCTCATGGATCTTGGACACCATCCATTGCTTGAGCGTCGTCTCCAGTTTTGCCTGATTGCCCTGGGCCTCCAGATCCTCGATCGTTTCGCCGGCTTCATTCAAAGCAATGTAGTGACATGGGACCTCGTCGGATCGATGCTCATAGGCGACGAAATCAACCAGGTGGCATTCGTTACACGAATGGGTGCGATTGGGATCCGAGTAGTTAATACAGGTCAGGGAGTCCTGAAAGGCCGACTTCGGTAACCACGGCGTGCGAACTGAGCGCCCGTATCCGCCTTGCTCCACGAAAGCTAATTCCTCTTTGAGGAGTTCCAGAATATCGCGCTCATCTTTGACCATGGTGTTGTTCCTCTCATTTCTCCCTGACTCCGCATTCTGCGCAGCGAGCCGCTGCCCGCTCATTCGAGCTTTGGGTGCCAAATGTGTACGGAGCAAAACCTATGCCGGATCGAATTGCGGGATTGCGTGAGAATTTAACGCTGGCTCTTCAAGGTTTCCGTGGAAACTTCCGCAGTCAGTTGCGCGAAAGCTCGCATGAAGTGAGGGGCAATTGTCGAAAGAGTCCGCCATATGGGCGCAAGCCCCCAGGCACATGGCTTGCCCGCAAAGAAGTGGAACCGATCTTTGGATAGTCGAGTAGTAATCGGAACCGCAAGAGCACGATCTGCCCTTGCCATCGAGCAACGACTGGAAGGAGTGCGATGCGCGGCGCCAATAAACAAACCGCAAGTGAGGATGACGACGTCGAGAATAATCAAGGGCTTACGGTGCCTTGCACTTCACCGTTGCATGCGATTCACGGCTTTGAACGGATAACCAGCAGAAAACTATATCCCCGAGGCGCTGTCCTTTTCGTCGAAGGCCAGGCTAATCGTGGTGTCTACGTGCTTTGCGCCGGACGTGCCAAGCTCTCGATCACGTCAGCCGAAGGGAAAAGGTTGATCGTGCGAATTGCCCGGCCAGGCGATTTGCTGGGAATACACTCAGCGCTGACCGGGCATTCTAATGAAGCAACGGCTGAGACTCTTTCCCCGTGCCGCGTAGATTTCATATCTCGCAAGGCTCTCCTGGGTCTGCTTGATCGGCAGAAATCGTTCGACCTCGGCTTGGCCAGGGCCGTAAGCAAAGACTTCACAGAATTCGTCGAGCATGCGCGCACGCTGCTGCTACCTATCTCTGCCGCCGAAAAACTTGCCCGGTTGTTACTGGCTTGGGGCGACACTTTCGGACAACATACGCCGGTTGGAGTCCACTTGCAGACTTTGCTGACGCATCAAGAACTCGGGCAAATGATCGGAGCCTCCCGTGAAACCGTGACGCGCGCGCTTAACGCCCTCAAGCGAAAACAAGTCATTCGGGCAAAGGATGGCGATCTTTGGATTCGCAATCGGGCAGCGCTGGCGGCACTGGCAGATGGAGGCCCGCGTTGATCTTTATCTCTCCCGCGTGTGACGTGCGTCACAGCCATCCGAAACTATTTCCCCTCAGTATGAGAATGGATCGCCTATGTGTGTGTTTGCACACAGACTAACAGGTTCATCCCGGTCTAGGGTGACGGCTATAAAGATCATCGCCTATTAAATACTTATCTTGAAGTTAGGAATCTTAACGGGGGCTGTTGCCGTAGGCCTTTGGGCCCCCAAAAAGGAGCCTGAGCTTTGACGCTCACAAAATTCATCAAGACCCTGCTTATCTGTGGGCTGTGGCTGTGCACAGTGACGTGGTTTAACTCAGCCCGAAGTTCGGAAGCCTTTAGCCAGAAGAAACAGGAACCCAGGCCGTCGAACGTAACCTCCGGAGACTCCGGTTACGTCGGTAGTGAGGCCTGCAAAGACTGCCACGAAGATCAGTTCAAAGCCTTTTCGCATACTTCGCATGCCGAGCTAGCAAAGATAGGCAGTTGGAAGGGCAAAGTCACCGGGTGTGAAGCCTGTCATGGCCCGGGCAAGGCCCACGCAGAAGAAGGAGATCCCGCGAAGATAATCTCTTTCAAGAACATGTCTGCCAAAAATACTTCCGAGACCTGTCTCGCCTGCCATGCGGGCAAGGAGGAACATAACAACTTCCGCCGCGGCGAACACTGGCGCAACGACGTCGGCTGTACCGAGTGTCACTCCCCACATGGCATTCCGACCGGAGCAAACCTGGCCAGCTCAATCACGTTCAAATCGACGGCGAACGCGCAAAAGCCTGACTTCTCCACCCTGCACATGTTGAAGGTTGGTGAGCCGCAACTTTGCATGGGCTGTCACAGTGAAGTTAAGCCAGACTTCACCAAACCTTTCCATCACAAAGTTCTGGAAGGGGCAATGAAGTGCAGTGATTGCCACAATCCACACGGAGGTTTTGAGTTAAAGCAAACCAGGCTGGCTACGGGCGCGGATGCGGCATGCATAAAGTGTCATGCCGACAAACAAGGTCCATTCACCTACGAACACGCGCCCCTGAAAACCGAAGGGTGCACAGCCTGCCACACACCGCACGGCTCATCTCATCCGAGGTTGTTGCGGTTCGGCAGGGTCAACCAGCTTTGTCTTACCTGCCACAGCGTAGCGCATGACGTGGGGGCCCTGGAGCCGGCTGGCCCGCAACACAATCAGAACGCGCAATACGCCGACTGCACCGCTTGTCACGTAAAGATTCACGGGTCGCATTCGAGTCCGGTCTTCTTCAGGTAACGTTGTTATGAAGGGCAAAACCACATTCGTGTTAAGAGCACTGGCTTTAAGCTGCCTGGTTCTGGCGGTCACCGCAGTGGCAGTGGCCCAGGGTCCAACTCCCAGCCCGAGCCCGAAGAAGTCTCCTGCCACTAAGGCTGAAACTGCGCCGGTCGAAGCGGGCGAAGATTCCGGTGACTACACGATCGTCTCCAGCATTGAGTTGGGCTACCGCGGTCTGAAGGTTGGTGGGGATCTCAACAAGTATCAGAGTGATTTGAATTACAAAGCCGGCCCACGCCTTTTCGACAGCACCTTCCTGATGAAAGCGAAGGATGGGAAGGGCGGCCTGTTTGATACCTTGCTGGTAACGTCAACCGGGTGGGGCGCCGATCCACACGGCAACCTGCGGCTTACCGTTGAAAAGCCGCAGTGGTACCGGTTCGATGCGACCTACCGCCGTTTCAAATACTTCAGGTTTCTCAATAACCTCGCGAATCCGAACTGGGTATTTTCGCCGGCGAGTTTCAGTGTTCCGCCCAATCCCGTCACCGGTGAGCATGGCTACAACACGCGCACGCAGATGGGTGACTTCGATCTCACCTTGCTGCCAAAGAATGACAAGATCAGGTTCAATGTCGGCTTTTCGCCGGAGAGATATAGCGGGCCGGCCTTCACGAATTACCACTTTGCCGGCGGTGAATTTAATCTGCTGTCCCAGGTGCGTTCGCGGGCTAACGACTTTCGCGTCGGAGCGGATGGCAAACTGGGGCCTCTCGATTTTTCTTTTCTGCAGGGCTTTCGCCGTTTTCGCGACGATAGTTTTATCAGTCTGGGACCCACTCCCGGCATCAATCTGAACACGACCGCCGCGAGCCTGACCAGTTTCAATCGCAACGAGCCGGCGCGTGGCAGCGTTGATTACACGCGTTTCAGCCTGCACACGCTGGTGGCCAAAAAGCTTGATATCACGGGCCGCATTGTTTACAGCAAAGCCACCTCCACCTTTGCTTTCCTGGAAAACTCGACGGGCAGAAACATAAATCCCAGAATTACAGGGTGGCCGCCGACGCCACCTGCCGCTACGCCCAACACTCTCAATCTCGGCCAGTACAACATCACCGGAAGCGCCCGGCGGCCAAACACGCTGGGAGATATTGGCGTGACTTTTCGGGCCACCGATAAACTGCGAATCTCGAATACGTTTCGCGTGGAAGACTTCGAGATCGACGGCGTAGCAGTATTCAGTGACTTCTTCTCGATCACGCGCGGCGCGGGCGCCACTTTGAGAACCGACAACATCAGTTTCAGCAACCTTGACGCCAACCGGCTGACCAAATATCGCAAGTATCAGAACACTATCGAAGGCGACTACCAATTTAATAATCGCTACTCAATACACCTCGGGTACCGGTACGGAAGCCGCCGCATCGAAGAGAGCTTTGAGGGATTCAATCTTGGCTCCAATGGCTCGGTTACTACTCCCCCGGTTCGTACTTCGGAAACTGATATAGAGCAAAACCACACTCATGCTTTCTTTGG
>JBDTOI010000164.1:0-9024 GCA_039933315.1 Pyrinomonadaceae bacterium | reverse complement strand
TCGCGACGACAAGCTAAAGCATGTCGGACATTGATGAGCCAAGTATATTGTTACCCAAATTAGGGCACTGCCGGCCCACTCCGGGTTTTGGCGCTGCTCGCCCTTGATCTACAATCGAGTCACGTAATACAAGCATTCGTGACTCTCCCGTCAAAGGGTCAAACACTCAATTATGAATTCTGATTATCGAAGTCGTATTGTGAACACCGATTCACTCATGAAGCAACTTCTTTTCCTGCTTTTCGCCTCCTTTATCCACTTAACGCTACTTGCTCCAGGCGCTGCGGCCCAGCAACCGGAGCCTGCCAAACCACTGCAGGTGGGCCGGGTGGAATTCATAGGCTTACGCCGCCTGACACAGGAACAGGCGCTGGCGATCAGCGGTCTGCAATCAGGCGATCCCTTCAGCGAGCCTTTGATAGATGACGGCGCCAAGAAACTTGTGGACAGCGGCCTCTTTGCCCGTCTGGGTTACCGCGTGCGCAGCACGGGCAATCAGGTTAACGTCACTTTTCAGGTAGAGGAAGCGGATCGGCCAGCGCAGGTCGTCTTCGACAACTTTGTCTGGTTCTCCGATGTAGAGCTGGTCGCGGCCATTCGTCGGGACGTTCCCTTTTTCACGGGGACGGCCCCTGAATCCGGTTCCACCGTGGACGAAATTGCGAAGGCCCTGCAACGCTTGCTCGAGGAAAAGAAAATCCCCGGGCGCGTTGAATACTTGTCCGCAGATCTTTCGCAGCGTCTGTCTTATCTTTTTAGTGTTAAGGGTGTGCCGCTGCGAGTCTGCTCGCTGCATTTCCCCGGCGCGGCTGGGATTACCGAAGACGAGTTAAGAAACGCCTCGAAGCAGCTTACCGAGAACGATTATTCAAAAACGTCCACCGGAAGTTTTGCTGCCGCGACCCTCTTCCCACTCTACCGCCAAAAGGGGCGGCTGCGCGCAAAGTTCGCTGAATCCTCAGCCGTGTTGGAAATCGCCGATACCTCATCGTGCAAAGGCGCGCTGGCAGTGACCATTCCCGTCGATGAGTGCGCGGTCTACTCCTGGGAAAAAGCGGACTGGACCGGCAACGCCTCCGTGTCCGGCGCCGAGCTCGACGCGGCGCTGAGTATGAAGTCAGGAGATGTCGCCGATGGGCTGAAGTTCGACAAGGGTATGCAATTCGTTAGAAAAGCCTTTGGGCACAAAGGCTACATTGCAGTTCGCATTAAACCAGCGGCCGAATTCGACGACGAGAAACAACGCGTCACCTTCAAGATGGAAGTGACGGAGGGACCGCAGTATCACATGGGTAATTTGAAGATTGTGGGTCTCGGCGAAAACGATGCCCAAATATTGAAGGAAGATTGGCGACTGCCGGTAGGCACTGTGTACGACACCGCCTACGTGGAAGAATTTATGCGCAGGGACATCATAGACGTGTTGCGCCCGGTTTTCGCGGCGCGCGGCGGGGCTGGTTGGCCGCCAAAGATCGGCATCGAAGAGAAACCTGACCGCCAGAAACTAACCGTCGACGTCACCATCACCGTCACCACCAAGTAGATTGGGAGTGCGCCGGCAGAGCGAAGCAGCGACGGCGCTTTGGATTCTTTTGATAAATCTGCGATCTGAAATTTGAGATCTCAATGCAAACAATCCAAAGCGGTGTCGCCCTCCGCTTGCCACCGCACTCCAAATTAGACGATGACCACGCACAGCGAATCTCCAGACCTGCCCACTGCCCGCCGCGGGAATGCAGAAATTGAGACCCGTTCCCTCCTGGCGAAAGTTGAAAGCGCCTTTAGCGCCAAGCCTTTCAAGCCCCATCCACTATTCGTCAACGGTCACGCACAAACCCTGGCGGGCTACGCCTGGCCGCGAAGATCACTTCTACGTACGCATCTACAACACGACGAAGAACGCCTGTTTGAAGTGGAGCCGGGCGTTCGCGTGTTGGCCCATTGTCGCTGGCAGCCCAACCGCAATGGACGGCCGACCGTGGTCCTTTGGCACGGCATCGAAGGCTCCAGCGCCTCCATTTATATGCTGGGTACCGCGCAGAAGGCTTTTCGCGCGGGCTTCAATGTGGTGCGCTTGAACCTGCGCAATTGTGGCGGCACGGAGCACTTGACGCCCACGCTTTATCACGGCGGACTGACGGAAGATTTGCGGGTCGTAGTTGAGGAACTGATTTCTGTCGAGGGATTACGGGAGCTTTTTCTCGTCGGCTTTTCCCTCGGCGGTAATATGGTTTTGAAGTTGGCTGGTGAATACGGCGACAACCCACCGAAAGAGGTTGCCGGTGTCTGCACCGTATCACCTTCAGTTGACCTAAACGCCAGCTCGCAGTTAATTGGAGAAAAACGAAATTGGCTCTACCACCGGAACTTCGTGACTCGCCTGCAGCGTCGCATTGATTTTAAGAAGAAGCTCTATCCCGAGTTATACGAATCAGAGCCTCGCCCTCTGGCGCGAACTCTGCGCGAGTTTGACGATCTGTACACGGCCCCGGCCTTTGGCTTCGAAGGCGTTGATGATTATTACGACAAGGCCAGCTCGTTGCCTTTCCTGGCCGCAATCCGCATCCCGACAGTAATCATTCACGCCCAGGACGATCCCTTCATCCCCTTCGCTCCCCTGCGCGATCCGCGAGTGGCCGGGAATCCCTACCTGCTATTAATCGCCCCCGAGCGCGGCGGCCACGTCGCCTTTATCGCCGAAAAGACCGCCGGTGCTTCCAGCAAGGGATCCAATAAGGAACAAATTAACTCAGCCGCGGAGGACCGCTTCTGGGCCGAGAATCGGGTTGTCGAGTTTTGCGCGATTAGTCTCGGAGGGATTTCCGACTAACTGGTTCGGGGCTTTGCACAAAAACCGCCAGCCAGTTCGAAGCGGGCACCTGGAACATCTAAGATAAGCATTGGTTCGTGTCGCTTCGTGAGATTTCGTGTCATTTCGTGTCATTTCGTGGATCGTGTGCTTAGGATTCGGAGCCACACGATCCACGAAATCACACTAAACTCCACGAAAGAACACGAAATAAGGTTTTTTGTGCGAAGCCCTGGTTCGCCTTAAGCTTCCGCTGGCGGGGACGCGTCGTTGACGTTCGGATCCCCGGCATTCGCGGGGGCGCCGTTGTGGTCGGCGCCGCGGACGATGCCGCTCTCGTCGACGAAGAAAGATGGGCTGCCGGTGACTCCATATTCCTTCGGAGTTGCGGTGGCTTCGAATCTGGTTCCGGAAACAGTCACTTCGAACTTGTAACCGTACTTTTCAAAGAGGTCGCGCGAAACGAGACCCGCTGTCGCCAATTGATCCATCGTGCCGTAGCTGCCGTTCCCGCTGGTGGCTTTATAAGTCTCTTCCGCGGCCACGATCGTGCGCAGCGCGCTTTTGGCCACGGCTTCGTTCATATCGGCCGGGCTTGTGTTCGAACCCGCCGAAACCCCGGCCACCATCATCAGCACGAGGTTCTTCGGCAGATGTAGCTCGTGCATGGGACCAAAGCCATCGTTGGAGAGGGCATACGAAATTGCCGCCGGCGCAGGGTTAAGCCTCGCCATGAAATCCCGCATCGGGGCATCCAGCCCCATTTTCGGGTTGCGGGCCATATCGTTATAGGCCGCCATCACCGAAGGCGCCACGTAAGCCAGCCCCTGCACTTCTCTTGGCTGCCAGCGGGTGAAGGTGCGGAACGCACTATTCGAACCGATCGTTTCGTGATCCACGTATGAATCAACCACGTGGCGTACTTCTGCCACCTCTGGCGAGAGCACGAGAAAATTTCCCACGAACGCGTAAGAGATAAGGCCGGCGTAGGTCACGGTTTCGGTATCGCCCCGCTTCTCAGTTTGCGCAATTAGACTCAAAGCCTTCATGCCCATCGCATCCAAAAGTTTCGGGATTAGCGCCTTCACTGCATCTCGATCTTTTACCGAGATTAGGATCACCGGACTGCTTTTCGGGGGCTGAGCCGACGTGCCGGGCCCCGAGCCCAACTGGCTCGAGCCTGATGCCCCGGGCGAGGGCGTGGGTTGGGGAGGCGCCGACAACCCAAACTCGTTAGCCAGTCCCAGAGACTTCATCGAACCGCCAACCGCAAACTCATTCCCCAGGGCCGGTAGTAACTCGTCCTTGATCTTGAATCCATATTTCTTTTCGAACACCGCCTCCATGGCCGCCGTCTCGGCCGGCGAAATGGTGGGTTCCTCTCCCGGCAGCGGCCGAGCGAAGACAGCCTGCACCGGGTTCCTCTTTTGCAGATTTTGCAGCAACGCTTCGTACATGCGGCGGAGATCGAGCGACACGCTGGCAAAAACTTCCGTGTCCGCCGGCAAGACTGAGGGAGCGTCGGGCGTGCCCGCTCGTCCCGAAATCAGCTGCGGTAAGAAAGGGATAGGCGTGATCTTAGCTGTCGGCGGATCGATCAGGATCACGCGAATAATGTAAGAGTCGCTTTCAAAGGCCAGCGCCACGCCCACGGCATCGGGCCATTCCGGCGCGCCAAAGCCGAAGGAGCCAAAAAGAGAATTAAGGAAAGGATCAGAAGAATCGGGTTTAGCTTCCGGCTTCTTCTCCCCCGCAACCAACTGGGCGTTCGAAGGCTCTTCGGGCGAAGGCAACTCCGGCTCTGGATTCTCCGGAGGGCTATCCGGTGCGGGCACGACCACAGGTTCAATGGGCTGCGTGTCGGGCTCGCCTTCGGGCTTCTTGCCTTTGAGAGTCGGATCGCCCGGTTCTCCTGGCACCGGGCGCTCTTCGACAGTAATAACTTCCCGATCCGCAGAAGCCATCTCTTTCAGCCGCCGGGTACTCTCATCCTCTAGCGCCACGTTGTAGTAAACGAACAAAGGCTCGGAAGAAAAACGATCACGGGCCACACGGAAGTTTTGATCTTCAGTTAGCAGCTTGCTGCCTGCCGGTCGCAGATTCTTGAAAGTGAACGGCGAATCCGTAATTATTATCAGCGCCCCGGAGCGCTTGATTAAGAAAGGCGGAGCAGGCTCTTCCTTTTCATCGCCCGGCGCCGGCTTGTGCTCGCCCGATGCCAGGGGCGGTTTCGGGCTGGGGGCAGCGTCAGGAACTGCTTCCGGAGTTTTTGCCTCGTCCTTTTCACCCCTCAATAAAGCCGCACGCGACGGATCCATAGTCGGCCGCGGCGTCGGGGCCGGTATGATCACCGGAAGAAATGATTTTAGTTTTGGCTCGAACTTCTCCGCTTCTTCAACCGAGGGCAGCTCGATGGCCACAATTGCCTGAGGCAGCCCGCTCCGCACCGGCCAGGCAGCAAACAGCATTGGCGATCCAGCCAGCGGTTCCGCGTTGGTATTGAGGAACTTGATCAGAGCTTTTAGTTCCTCGGGCGGAGTTGCGAGTTTTAAGATCGGTTCGAGAATTTCCACCACGCCGGGTGACGTCACCAGCTGGCCCACAGAGCGCACCTCGCCATACAGCTTGTAACTGTCTGCCGCGAAGAGCGTTTCCAGGGTGGCGGTGGTTCGTGTCTGCGTGGATGGTTGGGGACGCACGGGAGTCGCGGGCGACTGACCTGTTGCCGGTGCCGGGGGTTTGCCCTGGGTTTGGTTGCTGGAACTCCTTTGCGCAAACAGCGGATTAGCAAAGAAGACTGTGAGTGTGAGGAACGAGGCTATTCGTCTTAGGGGGATCGACATTTTCATAATTCTCTCGGCCGGTAAACGTTCGCGGGACCTGCCCAATGATACTCGCCATACGAGTCTGACACCAGATTGTGCAGTTTGAAAAATCTATTGATCGAGAACCCCTTAATCACCGCACACAGGTGGGCTGCGAAATGCTGAGCGACAAGGTGAATGTGAGCCAGTATGTACCATTTCCGCCTATTTCATGCTAACCTTTGGGCCACTCTTACATCGCCAAAAACCCGACATCCCAGAGCTTTGAACGTCGAGATGAGCTATGCCCTGGTTTAGGAAGAAAGATCAGAAAATCGAGCCGGTACCTGCTGAAGAGCGGGTGGTACGCACGGAAAACGTCTTCGTTCGATGCGAAGAATGCGGCGAGCATCTCTACAAGCGAGAGCTGGACGAATCACTTCAGGTTTGCGCCAAGTGTGGCTACCATTTCCGGCTGGGCGCTTATGAGCGGCTGGCGATGCTTTTTGATGACGGCAACTATGAAGAACTGGACGCGGAAGTAATCTCGGCCGACCCGCTGGAGTTCGTTGATAAAAAGCCGTATCCCCAGCGGTTGAAGCAGGCGCGGGAAGTTTCCGGCCTGCCGGAGGCCATCGTGACCGGGCGCGGGAAGGTCGGCGGGCATCGCGTCTTTGCCGGCGCCATGGACATGCTGTTCATTGGCGGTTCAATGGGTTCGGCGGTGGGCGAAAAGGTCACTCGCTTGATCGAACGCGCCATAGAGGAGCGGGGCGCCGTTGTTACCTTTGCGGCCTCCGGCGGCGCGCGCATGCAGGAGGGGACATTTTCGTTGATGCAGATGGCGAAGATAGCCGCCGCGCTGGGGGACCTGGACGAACAGAAGTTGCCTTTCATCTCCGTTCTTACCGACCCCACTACCGGCGGCGTCACAGCCAGCTTCGCCATGCTGGGCGACGCGATCATAGCTGAGCCCAAGGCCCTCATCGGTTTTGCCGGGCCGCGTGTGATTGAGCAGACCATCCGACAGAAATTGCCAAAGGATTTCCAGCGCTCTGAGTTTCTGCTAGCGCACGGCATGATTGACGACATCGTCGACCGCCGCCAGATGCGCGAATTCATCATCAAGCTGCTGGACTTCATGATGAACCCTGATATCAGCCGGCAACTCCCGGCCGTCGCCACTCAATCGCAGCACACGCAGATTCGTTTTCCCGTCTGAACGTGCTTTCCCCTTGCCAGTCCATTGAGATCATTTGGCCGCTGTCATGCCTATGGCGTGAACCCCCCCACTATCGCAGGTGGTACTGACCTTATTCCCCCTCCTTGCACCGTGTAAACGGCGTACAGTGAGCTCTGAGATCTCAGAGCTCTATTAGAAGTCTTTCAACCGAGATCTGAGATTTCAGAATTCAACTAAGAAGTTTTTGTTTGAGATCTCAGATCTGAGATCAGATTAAGATCAAGGAAATGAACTTCGACCAATCGCTTGCCTATCTTCTGAGCCTGGGTCATGAGACCCTCGCGATGAAGCTTGGCCTGGAAAACATTGAGCGCCTGCTGAAGGCGCTGGGGAACCCACAAAAAGAGTTTGCCTCCGTTCAGATCGCCGGCACCAACGGTAAGGGATCCACTGCGATCGTGCTTGATTCGATTTGTCGCAACGCGAACATCGACACGGGCCTCTACACCTCACCTCACCTCGTCTCCATCACTGAAAGAATCAGAATCAATGGACGCGAGATTGAGACTGAGCACTTCGCACGCCTAACCGCGCAAGTTAAGCAGACCGCCGAAATACTGGTCCAGGCGAACCACCTCCAAACTCTGCCAACCTTTTTCGAACACGTTACAGCCATGGCACTGCTGGCTTTTCGCGAAGCAGGCGTGCGGCTGGCGATCCTGGAAACGGGATTGGGCGGGCGGCTGGACGCGACCACAGTTGCGCGCGCGGACACAATTGCCCTGACGCCAATCGCCATGGATCATCAGGAGTACCTGGGCCAGACTCTGGGGGAAATTGCGGCGGAAAAAGCCGCAATCATTCGTTCAAATGTAACCGCCATTATTGCGCCACAATTGCCTGAGGCTATGGCAGTCATCACCGCGCGATGCAACGAGGTAGGAGTTACCCCCGGACCGGCTGCGTGTGCGGCGGACATAATTGCCAGCACTAAGGACGGAAGGTTCACCGTCAACTTCAAGACCCAGTCTGAATCGTATGAATGCGTTCGACTGGGCTTGCGTGGGCGCCACCAGATCGCGAATGTCGCTCTCGCGATTTCCCTGGCTGAGGCCCTCAGCGACCGGGGCTTCGTCATTCCCCGCGAAGCAATAGTAGAAGGCATCGAAAGAGCGAGGCATCCCGGCCGGCTGGAGATCATTGAAGGAAACCCGCACATATTTTTCGATGGCGCGCACAATCCGGCAGCCGCCGCCACCTTGCGCGAGTATCTGAATGACTTCATCAAAGCCCCTCTGACGCTGGTGTTCGGCGCGATGCGCGACAAGAGTCTGGGCGAGATGCTGCGTATGCTGGCGCCCACCGCTGATAAAGTAATTCTGACAACGTTCGACAATCCTCGCGCGGCTTCTGCTGAGACACTGGCAGGCGAGATGCCACCCGGTTTTCCTGCCGGCAAAGTCACCCTTGCGGCCTCCGCCGGAGAAGCACTCGACCAGGCCTTCAAGCAAACTCCATCCGGCGGATTTGTCTGCATTACCGGTTCGCTCTATCTTGTAGGCGAAATGCAAAAACTGCTTTCGCGAAGCCACCAGTAGAAAAGTTCTTATGCCAGACTCAAAACCAGAACCACCAAGGATCCTCGGCAGCAAAGAAGTCTTCCATGGCAAAGTCTTCAGCGTAACTGCCGATTCCGTGCTCGAAGGCGACAAGACTTATCAACGCGAGGTAGTGCGCCACCCCGGCAGCGCCGCCATCCTGCCGGTCTTTGAGGACGGCACCGTTGCCCTGGTGCGCCAGTACCGGCATCCAGCGGTGCGTTATCTGCTGGAAGTTTGCGCCGGCACGCTGGACGAGCGTGAACGTCCGGAAGAAGCTGCGGCCCGTGAACTCGAGGAAGAATTGGGGTTAGTCGCCGGAAAAATGGAGTTGCTGAGCGAGTTCTTTGTATCGCCGGGCTATTGCGAAGAAAAGATGTGGCTTTATCTGGCTACCGATCTGACTGAGACGGCCCAACGCCTCGAGGAGGATGAAGCGGTTGAGGTCGTGCGTATGCCTCTGTCGCGAGCGCTGGAAATGATCAGCGACGGTGAGATAGAGGATGCCAAGACGATTATCGGTCTAATGCTGGCGGCGCCACGAAGTGGTCCCACAATGCTCGAACCAGATTATCCCGCCGTTTGATCAGAAGTCAGAGATCAGAAGTCAGAGATCAGAGGTCAGAGATC
>JBDTOI010000163.1:0-9029 GCA_039933315.1 Pyrinomonadaceae bacterium | reverse complement strand
CCAGGACTTTGCCTTCCAGCCGGCAAGCCGCGCAAAGCCCAGTTCGGACAACAGTGGCCCCAGGATCGCCGGCAGCCCGCGCGCGGGACCCATACCGTGGAGCGAAAAAACCATTACCGTCGCTTCGTTGCCGGCGACTTCCAACAACCGCCCGATCTGGTTATCAACTTCAGTATAAATCTCTTCAAGGCTCGGCTCTACAGGGGCCGAATGTTCGAACTCCCCTTGATAACTTTCATGCCCCGACGCGATCGTGTGCCATACGAAGTGTCCACAATGATGAAGCTCCGTAAAGTTGATGATTGCCAGATCGGGGCGGGTTTCTTTTATCAAACGCTGCGCCAACTCGCCCCGCAGACGGATTCCGGCCACGCCCGCTGCGGTCAATTTACCAAGCGCTTCGTGATCGTGTGGTTCAGTGAGGTCATGCCGGTCCGACGAGAAAGGATGCGCGGGAACCTTCTTGGAAACCAGGTCAGCGATCGCGCCGGGACCGGCTTGAACGTGCCCTCGAATCGTATCGTGCGGACCCCACTCCATCAGCTCGAATCCCTCTGCCAGATTGAGCATTGGTGCAAAAGGAACATCCAGCACGCCGACCTTCACGCCCGCTGCTGTCATTTCTTTCCAGAATGGCGTCAGCCCCTCACCACTGAATCGCTGGAGACTCATCGTCGCCGGCTGCCACGCCCATTCGCCATACACACCGTGCGACGAAGGCGGCTGTCCCGTCATAAACGTCGGCCACACGGCGCCGCTGCCGATAGATGCCGGGGAGTCAACCCTACTCCAGCGCCCCTGGGCCAGCAGGCTTCTAAGGGTTGGCATTCGACCCTGATCGATCAACCGTCGAATAAGCGTGGGCTCAGCAGCATCCAGCGTGACCACCAGGACCCGTGGATGGTTATCGTGACTCATCAAAATAACTCCCGCAGCTCAATCCACCTCTGTTCCGCCACCGAACGCAGGCACGCTTCTATTGTTGCTACTGTTTGTAAGTTGTCGCGTCCACTGCAATCCGGCGCTTCACCCCCGGCACCCGGGATGAAAACTAGTTGGCCGATGAACCTGCCGGCTAGCCGGCTCAAAGCAAAGATAGTCACGATTACGATCCGGGCTGTGGCTGGCTGGATCTCCAATTCAGTAAGGTTTCGCTTTGCTGGTATACTCGCCGCGCTCTATTTGGCGCAATCCTGAACGTGACACTCCGCGAAGCAGCAGCCGCGGGACGGATCAATAAGTCCCGCAGATTAGGGAATCGCTCGCCCGAACACCAAAACATATCTATGATTACGGGACGCGACTTTATCATCATTTCCAGTATCGACTGGAATTTCCTTTGGCAGGGACCGCAGGAGATTGCCGTACGGCTGGGGAGCGCCGGCAACCGCGTTCTCTACATTGAGAACACGGGCGTGCGCGCCCCGGGTTTGCGTGACACACCAAGAGTCGCACGGCGACTGCGGAACGGCGCCGGCGCCCTCGTTTCTCGCGCCGAGCGCCAGGTGGCCCCGAATGTCTATGTCTGCTCCCCTTTTATCATGCCGCCCTTTGGCCCCAGTTATCACCGCACTATTAACAGCGGGATATTTTTGCCGCTGATCGCCCGTGCCGCCGCCAGGTTGCAGATGAGTCGCGCCATTGTGATGACTTTCCTCCCTACCGACACGGCAGTTCAACTGGTACGACATCTCAAACCAATCTCGAGCCTCCTCGTCTATTACTGTGTGGCTGATTTCTCTGAACTGGCCTCGCGACCACTGCGGCTGCAGGAAAGCGAAAGGGAGATGCTGGGCCTGAGCGATCTGGTGCTGGCGCAGTGTGACAAACTCGCGCATCGTTGCTCGCAGGTAAGCGACAATGTTCACATTCTCCCCTATGGCGTTAATCTGGAAGCGTTCCCGCTGGGTAATGGTTCCCATTCAATTTCGGCTGCCGGCCACGACGGACATTTGCCGCTGGTTCATGGAGACAAGATGAACGTTTTGCCGCGGCCCGTAATCGGTTACGTTGGCGGCCTGCATCGACACGTCGACTTTGAATTGCTGGCGACGATGGCCCAACAGCGCCCACGCTGGTCCTGGGTTTGCGTTGGCCCCTCGCAAACCGCAGCCCGCACGTTGACCCGCTTGCCGAACGTGCACCTGTTGGGAGAGCAGCTACACGAGAACCTCGCTGCGTACATGCAGCATTTTGATGTGGGGATAGTGCCCTATTTGGAGAACTCGTACACCGACACCGTGGTGCCCACCAAGATCAATGAGTATCTGGCGATGGGCAAGCCGGTGGTGTCAACCGCGCTACCTGCGGTGCGCGCGTTCAACGCAAGTCATGAGGGAGTTATCACTTCAGCCGCTCAACCGGGAAGTTTTATCGAAGCTATCGAGCGCGCTCTTTCCCTGCCGGCTGACGATGACACAAGAAAGTCTCGTCGCGACATAGCAGCCCTCAGCGACTGGGAGACACAGTTGGAACTGGCGTGCGGCCTGATCGAGAAGACGATGAAGGCGATGGCCCATGGCTCCAACCAGGAACGTTTTGAGCCTGATTAACTAAGTCAGACTTTAACCCGCTCATGCTTCTCACCGAAACACCCGCCAGGGTAGTCAGCAGGTCAGCGCAGTCGAACGCTTGGATTGTCGAACCTCGTAACAAGGAAGGCGGGCTCTTTGCGCATAGAGTTGGGCGGGATTGCCCCGCGTTAACTTAAGAGCCCGCTCATAATCATCGGCGAACCTTTGATTTTCCGGCGCTTGCTTAAGGGCCAGGAATCTCACGACCCTTCCACAAGCCCGCCCTCATCAAATATTCGTAGACTTCCCTGAAACAAAAAGGACAACGAGATCGTTGTTAATAATTGCTTCGGGCCTCGTTTACAGGTGGAGACGATTTTCAAGGGGACCAACCGTACAGTCAGCAGCCTTAAACGATTGCGACTTGTAACATCACCCCGGGAGAGCCTTGAACCCTCTTCCAAAGCCACGTGGGTTGAAATAAGAAGTCCGCAAGATCAATTCCAATTCCATCGGAGAAAACCACAATGAAAACCGCAAAACTTACTACTTTACTTATCATTGCGCTCATAACCGCAACAACCGCATTCGCACAGCAAAATGTGCAGAAAATTGATGGATTGTTGAAGCAGTATCACGATTACGGGCAATTTAACGGCTCAATCTTAGTCGCTGAAAAGGGCAAAATAGTTTACGAGAAGGGTTTTGGAATGGCGAATATGGAATGGGCCATTCCGAATCAGCCGGACACAAAATTCCGCATCGGTTCCGTCACTAAGCAATTTACCGCCGCTCTTGTTTTACAGCTTGTCGAGGAGGGCAAGATCAAGCTCGACGGAAAGATCACCGATTATCTGCCCGATTATCGGAAGGACACGGGCGGAAAAGTTACCATTCATCAACTCCTTAATCATACTTCCGGTATCCCGAGCTATACAGCTCGTCCTGGTTTCATCGCTGAGGTCAGCCGCAATCCGTATCGTATTTCGGATTTCGTCCAAACATTTGCTAGTGGCGATCTTGAATTCGAGCCGGGATCAAAGTTCGCTTACAACAACTCGGGATATTCTCTTCTTGGTGCCATCATCGAAAAAGTTACCGGAAAGTCTTACGAAACGGTCTTGTCTGAACGCATTTTCAAACCGCTCGGGATGACAAACTCGGGCTACGATAAATCCTCACCGGTCCTGCAAAAGCGGGCCAGCGGTTATCAAAAAACGCCTGACGGCTTCGTTAACGCCGCCTATCTCGATATGTCGATTCCATACGCGGCAGGTTCGATTTATTCGACCGTTGAAGACCTTTTTAAATGGGACCAGTCGCTGCAAGAGGACAAAATTCTTTCCGCGGACAGCAAGAAACTGATGTTCACGCCTGGACTGGGAAATTACGGTTACGGGATCCGTATTACAGACGAGCCGGTCGGAAAAACAGATCAGAAAACCAGGATCATCGGACACGGCGGAGCAATCAACGGCTTCAACTCTTTGCTTATGAAAGCGACTGAGAAACAGCAAACCGTGATCATTCTCGATAATGTCAATCTCGGCCAATATCACGGAAAGATCGCGACCTCGATCATCGGGATCCTTAATGGACAACCAATCGAGCCGCCGAAAAAATCGGTCGCCGAAACGCTTTACAAAATAGCGATGGGAAAAGATGTCGCATCAGCCATAGCCGAATATCGGAAGCTGAAAGCAGAAAATTCTCCGACGTTCAATTTCTCGGAAACCGAACTCAACACCCTCGGCTATCAGCTCCTGGGCCTGAAACGCACGAAAGACGCTTTTGAGATCTTCAAGCTTAACGTTGAGATGTTTCCAAAATCTGCAAACCCTTATGACAGCCTCGGTGAAACGTATCTGGCCGAGGGTCAAAAAGATTTGGCGCTCGCGAATTACAAAAAAGCGGTCGAGCTTGATCCCGGGAATGCAAATGCTTTGCTGATCGTAAGACGACTTGAAGGCAAAGAAACAAAGGTTGATCCATCTGGCTTCGATGCGTATGTCGGCGACTATGAAGTCACTCCGAGGTTGACTCTGGCGATTACCAAAGAGGGCGATAACTTGTTCGGACAATTGACGGGACAAGGCAAACTTGCAGTCGAACCTGTTTCAGGGACACAGTTCACGATGCCCGAGGTCAAGGCGAATATCTCATTCGAAAAAGATCCTGCCGGAAAGGTCGTCGGGTTGTTGTTATCGCAGGGCACGCGAACTGTTAACGCTAAGAAAATAAGATAACAAGTTCCGTTTCTCGCTCTCTGAACTGACACCAGAGGAATTGTTTCGACAGGATTTACAAGATTCACCGGATAAGATTTTATCCAGGTCCGGTATTCGGGATATATATTCCGGGTCCTGTTATTTTCGCAATCCTGTAAATCCAGTTAATCCTGTCAAACTCTTGCTTGTTACTTTAATCGCCGGAGTTTGTTAATTCACGCGCATACGGCGCATCACGCGCACTCCATTGCGCCAGTCTTCGTTTATGTCGAAGCGGTAAACCTCGATGTCGGGCGCCACGGTGCGCGCGAGGGTGGCGAACGTGCGATGGAAATGAAGCATGGGCGCCACCAGATAGACCAACGGCGATTCGTCGCTGATGACGCGATTGCCGAACAGCTTCGCTTTGGCAATGTGCCCGCGCCGGCGGTGCGCCTCTACTCGCCGCCAGTAGTCCACTCCCTGAAACACGTGCTCGCGATCTTCATAAACCTTCAGCTCTATCACGACCAGGCGTCCATCCTGTCGCAAGGCCAGTAAGTCGATCGGCCGCGCTGCCGTCGGCCCCCCATGTGACGTGCGAAACTGCGCATGCAAAGGCGCCACAATCAGCCCGGGATCCAGCTTCGTGATGTCGCGACGAAGAATGGATTCGAGCCAGGCCTCGCCGGCTGAGCGATAGAGGGTGTGTCGATGGTCCCGGGCGGCAGCAGAACGGTGTGCGGCCAGCTCGTCCACCAGCTTGAGCCAATCGGCGTGACTTTGCGCTACCAGCAGACGGCGGCGCGCGCCTTCGATGCCAAACCACACTTTCTCCTGGCTTATCACACGGCGCACCCGCGCGAACGACAGCCCGTAATAACGTAGCGTCTCACCATGGCGGGCAGCCACGACGTCGATTGCTTTGGGCGCGTGTGCCACTATCTCGCTGGCCGATTGGGTGGTGCTTTCCTGGACTACGGGAGGAAAGCGCGACAGTCGTCTGCGCCACAGAGCCAGTCGTTCCAGGGCCTGTACCGGAGTGACCTTGCTCCATTCAACATCGATTTCATAGATCGTGATTAGCTTGCGAAACTCATCGCGCAAAAGCGTGAGCCGCTCACGGGCTGCTTCGCGCGACGATTGCTCAACAACCAACCAGAGCTCCTTGATGTAAGGCGGCCGCGCCCGCTGCGAGAGGCGCGTGAGCCACAACAAAGCGGACGAGAACAACGAGTCGATGTTGCGCGGGTCGCCCAGCGCGACCGTTCCCGTTACCGCGATTCGTTTTTGCGGCGTGCGCAGGAGAATGCGCGCATATCGGCCGGGCTGACCGCGGCGCATTCCGGGACTAAGCGCTGCCCTTTCAATTCTTGATCCGGGTCGCATTTCCCGGGCCGCCTCCGCCAGTTTTTCACAGCGCACTTGCCGGGCCGCAATAACAGTGGCGGTTATTGCTTTTGCCGAAGCTCGGGGGATTAGTTCGAGCAATGCCCGCTCAGCACCCATGCGCCGCGTCGCTTCCAGACGCAGCTTATCGCTGGTCCACTCCCAGGCTTTCACGCGCCAGGTGCGTGTTCCTCTTTCCGTCCAGCAGGAAAGAATCAGACCTCGTGGAGTGGCGGAAAAGTCGAACTCGCTTCTTTTTAGTAGTGTTGGCGAAGTGCCTATGTCAGACGACAGCAGCCACTCCGTTTGCCCGCCGGTGACTTCCCTGATCGCACGCAGAGCATTTTCAACTGAGATTGAATTCGTGAGGCCTTGCATTGGAGGAGTGCTTAACCCGTATGCTAAGATCCGGTTTTACCGAACATTTGGAACGTTTGAAGTAACCCAAACTGGTAGTTTGCGCCAAATAGAACAGCTTGCGTTACGAGAAGAGAATTCCGGTCGCTGCCCAGCCCCTGCAAGAAATCTTTCATGGATAATCAACAAGTAAAATCCGTCTATCTCGCCGGCGCCGTGCGCACGCCCATAGGCCGCTTTGGCGGCACGCTGGCGGCATGGACGGCCGCTGACCTGGGTGTGGCAGTGGCAAAGGAAAGTTTGCGCCGCGCCAACATTCAACCAGATCAGATTCAGGAATCGATCTGGGGGTGCGCGCGCCAGGCCGGCGGGGGGCCAAACGTAGCGCGGCAGATCACCTTCCGCGCCGGCGTGCCGGAAACTGTGCCCGCTTTCACCGTGAATCAAGCCTGCGGCTCCGGGTTGAAGGCCATCATTCTGGCCGCCCAGGAGATCATTCTGGGCAGGGCCGAAATGGTACTGGCCGGAGGGACCGAGAGCATGTCGCGGGTTCCTTACTTTGCCGAGGGCGCGCGCTGGGGCATGCGCATGGGAAACATGGATTTGGTGGATGGCATGTATCGGGATGGCTTCAATGACCCGCTTTCCCAACTCGTGATGGGCGAAACGGCGGAGAACCTTGCGCGGCTCTACGAAATCTCACGCTCCGAGCAAGACGAGTATGCGCTCAGGTCACAGCAACGCGCCGCGGCGGCCAGCGATTCCGGGCGGTTCGAAGCAGAGATTCTCCCTCTGGAAATTAAGAGCCGCAAAGGCGAGACCACAATTTTTGCCCGCGACGAGCATTATCGCGCCGGCACTTCAAAGGAGAGTTTGCACAAGCTGGCGCCGGTTTTCTCCAGTGATGGAACGGTCACCGCCGGCAACTCTTCGGGTATCACTGATGGCGCCGCGAGTGTAGTTGTGATGAGCGAGAAAGCTTTGCAAAGTTCCGGCGCTGAGCCGCTGGCGCGAGTAGTGGATTACGAAATAGTCGGTGTGGCGCCGGAGATAATGGGCATCGGCCCGGTGCCCGCCGTTCGAGCGCTGCTGGCAAGACAAGATCTTTCCCTGTCCGACATCGATCTGGTTGAGTTGAACGAGGCGTTTGCAGCCCAGGTAATTGCCTGCGATCGCGATCTGCACTTCGATCCGGAACGTTTGAATATCAACGGTGGAGCGATCGCCCTGGGTCATCCGATTGGCTGCACCGGAGTGCGAATTACCACCACGTTGCTGCACGAAATGAAGAAGCGAGCGGCAAAGCGAGGGCTCGCCACGTTGTGCGTCAGTGGCGGCATGGGGCTCGCGCTATTGTTCGAACGCGTCTGATCCGGGAATAGTCAAGCAGGTCAGTACCACCTGCGGTAGCGGGTGGGCCTAATGATTGCGGATTACTGAATTCGGAATGCGGATTGAAGAACGATTAGCTTGAACCTCCATCGGCATTCCGCATTCCGCAATCGATGGACCCACCCGCTACCGCAGGTGGTACTGACTGTGCCCAGCCCAACAGAAAAGAAAATCCACGGCCGACGCAGGCTGATCCCAGTTTTGGCGGTCGTGGGACTGCTGGCTCTGCTGTTATTGGGCGGCCTCATCTACCGCATCCGGCACCGGCCCCAACCGCCCAAGCCGGACCAGACTTCCCAGCTCGAACAGGATTCCCAGTTGCCGCCTTTCGCGACGAAGGAACCGCAGCGCTATCAGGCCACCAGAATCACTACCAGCACCAGCGGATCTGTTGCGGATGCCTCGCAACCGGCTTCCGACCGGGTATTCATCGCACGCGACGGCGACCGCCGCCGCGAAGACTATGATCTCAACGGAGTAGTCGTTTCGTACCTGGAACTTTCATCCGCACGCTATGCCCTCTTGCCGGCGCAAAGAATTTACGTCGACCTCGAAGGCGAGCCGGAAGCCGAAGTTCCCGCTGAGCTGGCATCCGAGTTTTCAGCGGAGAGATTGCTGAACCAGTCGCCCTCCGAATCGCGTTATGAAGTTCTGGGCAATGAAGTTCTCAACGGCCGGGCGACCGCGAGGTACCGGGTCACTATCGGCAACCTGGCTGAGGGTAATTCTGTTAAGGCTGAAACTTTGATCTGGGTTGACCAACTGCTGGGCATGCCGATCAAATCGGAAACTACGGTAACTGAAGATAACAACGTCTCTAAATTCACGACCGAACTCCAGAGTATTAGCGACGCGGTTGAACCAACGCTTTTCGCTCTGCCCCAGGATTTCAAAAAAGTGAGCTACAAAGAATTTGAACGGCAGATGAAGGCCGCGACCCGCCCCCGCTGACAATCCCCCAATGAGAAATGAGAAATTATGAGAAATGAGAAATAAAATGTTATATGGGAAAATGGTTCCTCCATTCCTCCACCGTCCCCATGGTTAGCAACCCCACTTATTCCCCCGGCATCGCACCCATCGCTCTTCTTCTCTTCCCCTCCAGAAAACCACTTAGGTTAGAATTGCAGCTTCGTCATTCTGTTTAGAAAGGTCCTGATTGATTACTGTG
>JBDTOI010000162.1:0-9061 GCA_039933315.1 Pyrinomonadaceae bacterium | reverse complement strand
AGCGCTGGCCGGGGCTGCGGTTTGCGCGCAAGTTCTGGGAGTTTTATCTTTCGAGCATTCTTCGCGGCAAGGAACTGCAGTTCGAGTTTGAAGTTGTGAAGAAGAGTTCTGATAGATCAGGAGGATCAGAGAATAACTCCACAAAATTGGACGAACAGTTTGAGTTTTCGGATTTCGCGTGATGGATTCGTGGCCCAAGTCCCCTGAAAATGGCGGCTCCAGCGGCTGGCAGCGTGTGGAACGGCTCTTGCTCATTTGGAAGCTGTATTGTGAGGTAGAAATCCGTCTTCATTGGTAGTACCGGGTTAATAGGGATTAACCTCGCAGGAACTCACACCAGATAATCTTCAAGCCACTGCTCATAGTTCTGACGAGGTGGTTTGAGGTCAACTACGAGAACTAAGGAGAATATATGTTCGAAAAAAAGAAAGCCCACCTGCTGGTGATGTCGTTGCTGTTGCTGCTATTTCCTATAGTGGCTTCAGCTCAATCGACATCTGCGGTAACGGGTGTAGTAAGAGACCCAGCCGGCGCAGCAATAGCCGGGGTAGCGGTGACTCTCACCGATACCAAGACTTCGAAAGAACTAACCACGACGACTGATGACCAGGGAACCTACCGGTTCAGTCAGGTGCCGCCCGGTCAGGGCTTCAAGCTCACCTTTTCCGCCGCTGGCTTCCAGACTCTGGTAATCAATGACGTAGCGCTCGGAGTAGCGACTACGGAAACACATAATGCGCAGTTACCCGTCGGACCGGTGTCCGGCATTGTGGAAGTTACGGCCTCGAACGAGGCTACCTTGAATACTACCGACGCCAGTATCGGCAACGTTATTGAAGAGCGTCGGCTAAAGGAATTACCCATCCAGGTTCGCAATTCACCGGCAGCCCTGATAGGCCTGCAGCCGGGTGTAGTCTCAGGTACGGTGGGTTCCGGAGGCGGCAACCGCGCCGGCTCGGTTACCGGTTCGCGCGCTGACCAGGGAAACATTACGGTCGATGGAATCGATGCTAACGATCAGGCGACCGGGCAGTTTGCGGCTACAGTCGGCAATGCCCCCATCGATGCGATCCAGGAGTTCCGAGCTGTCTCGACCAACCCGAACGCGGCCGAAGGTCGCAGCAGCGGTGGGCAGGTCGAGTTGGTGACCAAGAGCGGCACCAACAGCTTTCATGGAAACCTGCGCGAGTACAACCGGACTGCTGCAACTGCAGCGAACAGCTTTTTCAATAACAGAGCTGGCCGCAATGCGGATGGCACTCTGAAATCGCCAGTGCCCCAGTTAACTCGTAATCAGTTCGGCGGCAGCATCGGCGGGCCGATTAAGAGGGACAAGGCATTCTTCTTCTTCGATCTTGAAATGAGACGTGATGCACAGGGTGTCACCTATGTCCGCACGGTTCCATTGGCGCATTTTCGCAATGGCACCCTCGGGTACCGCAATAACGGCGCAGGGTGTGCCGGAGCCCGGCTCAACACTAATCCATCGTGTATCAGCTTCCTGACGCCGGCACAGGTCGCGGCGCTGGATCCGAGACACATCGGCGGGAATGCCGCCCTGCTGAGCTTTATTAACGGCCGGTATCCGCTGCCCAACGATCTTACCCTGGGCGATGGAATCAACACCGGCGGCTTCCGCTTCAACGCGCCTTCCCGGAGAGCAGACAACACCTATACGACGCGCATTGACTATAACGCTACCGAAAAGCAGAGGCTCTTCGGCCGCTTTAACATCGCCCGTCGTACTCAGACGGATACGGTGAACTCAGTCGCGGCACAGTTCCTTGGAGATCCCGAAACTGCCCAGATCATTGTCAAGGACTATGCGTGGGTCGTGGGCCACACCTGGGCCGCCACCCCATCCGTTGTCAACCAGGCAACAGTAGGCGTGTCGCGTTCAGGGCTGTTGTTCCCAACTAATTTTAGGCCCGCGTTTCCGAATTCCTGGACTTTCGGAACTCTGACCGCCCCGTTTGCAGGAATCAGTGATCAGGATCGATTTGTCACGGTGCCAACAATCCGTGACGATCTTACCTGGACTAAGGGATCGCATACCATCGCATTGGGGGGTAGCTATAAACCCATCGATTCGAAATCCGGCCTAACCAACGACTTCAATTTCAACTCCGTTGGCTTGGGCGGTCTCCTGGGTGCTCTCGACACCAGCCTGCGACCCGGCACCCTTGGAACCGGCACCGCGATCACCAGTTATGATGCCTCGTTTGCTTTTCTGTTGGGGCGGATGGCATCAATCAACACCAACTTCAATTATGACGTAAACGGTACTCCCTTTGCTCCCGGCACGGGAAAGCACCGCGATTACAAATACAACGAACTCGAATTGTACTTCCAGGACAACTGGAAGATGCGAAACGATTTGACGGTCACTTACGGAGTCCGCTGGCATCTTTCCCCTGCGCCCTACGAAGCGAATGGCTTCCAGGCCGCTCAGGATACGGACATGCGGCAACTCTTCGACCTCAGACGGCGTAATAACCTGGCCGGTATTTCCGGCGAGACCGCTGAACCCTTACTTCGCTATGACCTGGTCGGCAAAGGTAACGGCGCCCGCGCTCTCTATGAGACGGACCTGAACAACTTTGGCCCCAGATTAAGCTTTGCTTACAGCCCCTCCTTCAAGAGTGGGATCCTGGGCACGCTATTCGGCGACCGCAAGACTTCAATTCGCGGTGGTGGATCAGTCGTCTATGATCGACCGGGCGGTGCCATTACGTTCATTCAGGATCAGGTCTCGTATCTGTTTGACAACTCAGCATCGAGGACCTTTGGTGGTGCTACGACTGCGACTGGGGCGTTGCTGGCCGATCCACGATTCACTGGCATCGGCGCTCCGCCGGTAACTAACACGGCGCCGACAATCACCCGGCCGTTTACTCCGTTCGTGGATGGCACTTTCCCGTTCGGCCTTGCGGACGGAGAGTTCAACTACGCGGTGGATCAGCAGTTCAAGATCCCGTACTCGATCCAGTACAGTCTGGGGTTCCAGCGTGAACTGCCCGGCAATTTCATTCTGGACGCTTCGTATGTGGGACGCAGGGCCAAGAAGCTCTTCTCCCAGGCGGACGTTGCTCAGGCGTTGAATTTCAGGGATCCGGCCTCTGGCCAGTTCATGTTTGACGCCCTCAACGCGCTGCAGGCGCAGGTTCAAGCCGGAGTGGCGGGTGGCGCGGTCACTAACCAACCATGGTTTGAGAACCAGATGAACGCGGCGGCCATAGCCAACTACGGCGGGAATTGCGTCGCTGTTACCGGTCTCTCCTGCACTCGCTTCATCGCCAGTGGCGGGACCAGCCGACAGTTTACTCTTCGTGGGGACACGTCGGACCTGATTCAGCGGCTGTATGCCCAGGCATTGCTTAATCCAAATGTAGGTATGAGTGCGCAGTTCGGCACAAACATCTACATTTCGAACCAGGGAACCTCGGCCTACGACGGCATGTTGGTCAGCTTGCGCAAGCGCTTCTCGCAGGGTCTGCAGTTTGACCTGAACTATACGCTGTCGCACTCGATCGATAATGGGTCGAGCGTCGTGAATACAGTGGCGGGCGGCCTGGTTTGCGATCTCACCAACCTCCGTACGTGTCGAGCCAATTCTGACTTCGACATCCGGCACCTCTGGAACGCAAACTTCATTTACGAGTTGCCTTTCGGTCGTGGTAAGTGGCTGGGCAGCAACGCACCTGGCTGGGTGAACCAGATCATCGGCGGCTGGGAAGTCACCGGCATATTCGGTGCTCGCAGTGGTCTGCCTTTCGGCACCTCCACGACTGCTTTCCCGGTGGGCTTCAATTTCAACAGCCCGGCGGCCTATAACCAGCTAGGCAATAATGCCGCCCTGCAGGGTCAGGTTCGGGATGCCACCGACGGATCAATACAGTTCTTTACTGATCCGCTGGCGATATTCAATCCTGCTCTTGCACAGGTCAATAACGGAGTCCTACGGTACCCGCACCATGGAGAGATCGGAAACCGGAACATTTTCCGTGGACCGAGGTTCTGGAATCTCGATACAGCGGTATTGAAGAACTTCAGTCTGCCGTGGTCGGAAAGTCAGCGGCTGCAAATACGTTGGGAATCCTACAACGCATTGAACCACAACAGCTTTGGCTTGCCTTCCGTGGGCATTACTGGCGCGACATTTGGGCAAATCACATCGTCTTCGAGCACTCCACGCGAAATGCAATTCGCATTTCGCTTTGAGTTCTAGTCGAAGATTCACACCTGGTTATCGTGCCAATGGCACAGATACCTTTATGGCTCCCGGGAAACCGGGAGCCTTTTTTCTTCCAGCGAAGGCTCCCTCAGCCAAGTGGCTTGTTGCTGACCGGCGGACCCCCGTTCTGAGTGGGGATTCACAGCAACCGTTTTCTTCAATTCGGAATCCTAGTTTTATCCTTCAAGGAATGTGAAGTGCGGAGGTATGATCTGGTCATGAAAAAGAATTACTGCAGTGTGGTATTTCGCCTGGCGCCCATCCTAAGAGTAAACAGGCTGCTAGTCCTGACGGTCGTGGTTCTGATGTTCCTGCCGGCGGGCGCCGCCGCCCAGACCGCCGCAACCGAACCTGACGCGCCCGGCATCGTGGTCATCAAGAAGGGCTGGCACCGCGACGTGAGAAACCGGGCCCTTGACGAGGATCCGTTGCGGGGGCCTGAGCAGATAGGGCGGGTACAGCAGGCCCAGAAAGATGCCATGCTGGAGAATGGACTCAGGGCCCAGGCAAATCTGCCGCCCATTCCCATTCCCCAGGGTGCCCCCCGAGACGTCAGGGACGGCGCGCTACCGGATCGGCTGCCAGTGAGATACTCCCAGCCGGGCGGGGGATACAAATACGAAGTTAAGATTAGAAACGCTGGACCAAAAACGATCCGCGGCGTGGCGTGGGAGTACGTCCTGTCTGATCCCGACACGAACCGTGAGTTAGGTCGTCATCTGTTCTCAAGCGAGCAGACCGTCCGCCCGGGTAAGAGCAAGACGCTGGTTGGCTATACCAGCCGCCGCCCGGCGCCTGTCGTCCGCGTGGTTAAGGCCGGCAATGCATCACCGCCGCATTACTCCGAGCAGGTCGTCATCCAAACCATTAAGTACGATGATGGTACTGTCTGGAAGCGCACTTCCAGATAAACTGCACGTCAGTAAAGTCAGTTCGTTAAGGTAGAGAAGCGCCGAGTATGAGATCGTAGATCCGGGTGCTGGAGTAGTCACCACCTGAACCATCCGGGATGAAGGTTCCGCTCAGCATTTTTAGCTGGCCTTAACGTAGATGTGCCATCCAGCTATCTGGCCGCGCAGCTTAGTCCTATTTCTTGACGCAGGAGAGTCGTCTGAAGCGCCGGGGCTGAGGGATTCTTCTAAACTTTCTTGTTGGCCCGGATGTATTCCTCGAGCTTCCTGCGGTCAGAATAGTCGGGTTTCTTTTTGAGAAACTCCGCGTACTCAATGGCCGCCTTATCTTTCATACCGGCGGCGTTGTAGAGCCAGCCAAGACGCAAGTGAGCTTCGGGTCGCCCCAGATTGGAAGCTTCGTTCAAATACGCGATCGCCTTCGACCCCTTCTTTATCTGAAGATAAGCCTCCCCCAAAAGCAGATTTGCCTCAGCTGACTGAGGTTGCGCTTCCACCGCATGAGTGAGCGGTTCGATCGCCTGCTCATACTTTTTTTGCGAGGTGCGTAACCTGCCCAGATTAAGCAGCGCCAGAGAAAAAGTGGGTCGCGCCTCGATAGCGCTCAGATATGCCTTCTCGGCCTCGACGGGCTTTTCCTGAACCAGATACACTGTTCCTAATAAGGTCCAGGCTTGAAAATCAAGCTTGTCGGTGGCCACGATTTCTCCCAGCAGCGTAGTGGCCTGAGCATAATTCTTCTTCTCCACCGCCCCCTTCGCTTTTTGGAAAAGTGATTTGGTGGCCGCTGGACGTTCATATGCATCCGCCGCCGAGATGACTCCGATGGTGGGTTTGGGGGAGCCGAATTTGGTTTTCCACTCAAACTCAAAGTCCTGCCGGAAGTCGGAACCGGAGACGCCATTGATAAACACGCGCACGCGTGTTATTTCACCGGCCTCGGATTCTATAGCGATCTCATGTGAGCCTGAATCAAAGAGGCCTTCGTTTGCCGATTTCGTAACGTTGAAACGGTAACGCCCGCCATTGCTGACGGTTTGCCGCGCCACGACATTGCCGGAGGGGTCATAAAGAATAACGGTGAGAGTCGCAGGCCCTGGCGTATCCGCCTTACTGTCGTCTATCTTGACGTCACCCCACACCCTGTAGGTACTGCCCTGGGCTGAGGCCCGGACCGGGCTTAGAAGAAATGTGCCGGCCAGCAAGATCAGAAAGGAACCAAGGAATGCGGATCGCCGCGTCAAATCCAGAATTGCGTTTCTGTCGTCTGAGACGAATTGCGATCCTCTACGTACTGCCTTCATTGAAGTCTCTCCCTTAAAGAAGTGGTGAGCATGATGCTACCTCACGCTTCCGAATTTTGCCATGAGATCCAGGGTCCGGGCTGCGCGGCGCGACGGGGGCTTGGTGAATTGACCGTCGCCCGCTTCGGAAGGATAATCACGGGAGGAAAAGACACGATTAGCCGCTTGAAGCCAGGCGCTTCTGCTGCGGAAATTTGACTAACCATGAAGAGAGTGGTTGCGGGAGGAAGGCGGCACCCCTCAAGCCGGGCCATCTTTGAACAGTGCGTCTCGAATTATTGTCGGGGCCGATCGGCTAATTACTTTACGTGCCAAGGAGGGTACTTACTTGAGAGGAAATTCAGACCGGAAACCGAAAACAATATTAGCGATAGGCGCTATTTTGGGTATTGTCTTAGCCGCAGCCAGCGCCTCAGCAACCCCGCAGAAAATGAAACTCGAGGAGGTCGTGGCCAGGCACGTGGCCTCCATCGGTAGTCCCGAGGATCTGGCAGCTGCAAAAACGCGTGTCCTGACCGGCGAGGTCAAGGCTCGTCTTAAGTTTCCCAATACACTACGCGAAGCGGTAGGCCCGGCTCAGATCGCATCGGATGGCCAGAAAGTTTTATTGGCCATGGTGTTCAACTCCGCAAACTACCCCTATGAGAAGGCTGGATACGACGGCCAGAAGACGACAGTCGCAAGTTTGCCAACGGGCGGACTTTCGCCGCTGGCCAGCTTTCTAAATACCCAGGGTAATGTTTTGAAGCATGGTTTAATCGGTGGAGCTCTCTCATCCGCCTGGCCGCTGCTCAATTTGGATCCCAAGGAAGCGAAACTTAGTTATTCCGGGACCGAAAAGATAAACGGCCGACAGGTACACAAGCTCAAGTACGAACCTCGAAAGGGCGACTTGAAAATAGCTCTCTTTTTCGATGCTGAGACTTTTCGGCATGTACGCAGCGAATATCAATATACGATTTCCGCCTACATGGGTGCGCGGCCCGGCTCCGCTGCAACCGATGTCGCGGGGCCCGCTACTCCAACAGGGGGCGTTAGCCGCTTTCAGTTGATAGAAGATTTTTCTGATTTTCAACCAATGGGTAAACTAACCCTGCCGCGCGTTTACAAGATTCAACTCGTGATTGAATCGTTGGCGCAAGATCTGGAATGGACGAACACCTTTTCGCGGTTTGCTTTTGATCAGCCGATCGATCCGGAAGCTTTCAACGTGGCTCGAAGTAAGTAGTCCGGCAGACCAAGCTTTAGTTGAATCACTACGGCGGCCCCTTGGCGGCGCACCTCCTTTTCCCTGGTCCCAGTCTTCACTCGGGCTTCTAAGCTCGGTTAGATCCGTTACTTTTGAGGCGTTGTTTTCTACGGGAAAACAGCGCCTCTTTCTTATTGCCGGGCTGACATGGTCAAACTGCGAAAGGCAACGACCGCGAAAAGCTTCAGAAATTCGTAGAAGAATCCAAAAACATCAAGACTCTTACAGTTAGAGAATTGCAAGTTCGCGCAAAAGCTGGGCACTTGCGAGAATCGTGACTTTCTCCTTGCTGGCACGGCACTTGCCCCTCTTAACTGACCGTAAGATTCATATCCATCCCAAGCACTTTTCAGATTTCTTTCCATCGGTGTTTTAAAAGGCTTTTTCCAGGAGGTTTTTCTCTTCCTGGAAAAGCTCAAGCCAGAACCCTAACTTGCTAAGGAGCCCACTATGAAAAGGCTTGTTTGGGGTCTAGGATTCCATTCGGGGGAAGATTCTCGTGCGCTTTCGGGGAGTCTTCTGCTCGACCTCCGTAGACCACCTCCGCGTCGTCATACAACAAAACAATTTCTGCCCCACTTCCTGGTAGTGGCTGGGACAAGTCTTACCCGAAATTATCGACGGTAAGAATCAATACCCGTCCGCTTTCATTTCGTTACCACCAGTTTCTCCGGCTTTCCCAGGGATGTACCAATTCCCTCGGGGAAAGCTCCCCGGACAACCCTAACTTGTAAGGAGCCCACTATGAAAAGATTCCGTCCAAGTTTTGCAACGAAAGGCCAGATGGTTCTGGCTTTGCTTTTGACTTGCTTATTTACAGTGACTGCCCTGGGACAGGTCACCACGGGTAGTCTTCGCGGCAGTGTTGCCGACCCCACCGGGGCAATGTTGCCAGGTGCGACCGTCTCGGTTGTTAACAACGCAACTGGCGCTGAGCGCAGTGCAGAAACCGGCAACTCGGGAACATTCGATTTCCAGGCTCTGCAGCCAGGCACATACACTGTGACCGTTGATACCAGAGGCTTTAGGCGAGCAGTGGTGCGCGACGTTATTGTCTCGGTTGGATCTGCCGCTCAGCTGAACATACCGTTAGAGGTCGGCCCACCGAGTGAAACAGTCACGGTCGCGGCTAGCCAGGAAGTTATCAACCAGACAAGCCCAACCCTTACCAATGTCATCAACACCAGGCAGGTCGTTGATCTTCCGCTAGGCGGTCGAAACCCGGTCGAGCTTGCTGCATTGCAGGCCGGTATCGCGGTGATCGGAAACGACACTCGCGGTGCGTCGGTAGGCGGCCTCCGGCAGACTGCAGTCAATCTCACCCAGGACGGCATCAACGCGATGGACAACTTCGTCAAGACGA
>JBDTOI010000161.1:0-9114 GCA_039933315.1 Pyrinomonadaceae bacterium | reverse complement strand
GCGACTGAATCATTGCCCTCAGTCCATCCTCGTCTCTCAAGTCGTATCCGGCCGTGAAGGCATGGGCCGTATCCAGACAAACGCCCAGCCGCAACTCCGGACAGGCCTTCATTATTGCCGCCAGGTGCTCGAAACGATGGCCAATGCATTCGCCCTGCCCGGCAGTGTTCTCCAGGAGGATGCGAAACGAGCCGAGGTTAAGTCCGGCGCAGGCGATCTTTAAGCTCTCTGCGCAGGTGGCAATGCCGTCTGCCTCGCAGGCGCCGCGCGCGCTGCCGGGATGAAACACCAAATAATTAGCGCCGAGCATGATTCCGCGCTGCACCTCTTCGCGAAATGAGGCGATAGACTTTTCCCGCATCTCAAGGTTTGTCGCGGCGAGGTTTATTAGATAGTTAGCGTGAATGACGACCGGTGAGATTTTTGTTTTGCGGCGCACCGATTTGAACCGCTTGATGTCTTCGCTCGAAAGTGGTTTGGCCATCCAGCCGCGCGGGTTGCGCGAAAAGATTTGCACCGTATCGCAACCCAGCTCTTTCGATTTGATTAAGGCATTGTGCAGACCACCAGTGATGGGCGCGTGGAAACCAAACCTGGGCCGCTTGTATTTGAGAGTGTCAGTCACCATCTCTCTTGCGTGTTAGCTCGGGCGTTACTTCTGCGGCTATGCCGGCGCACAGTGCAGGAAGGCTGCGCCTTTCCGGAAAGCTCAATCTTAGATAAGAGGCTGCGCCTCCCCTGAATTGGAGGCGTAGCCTCCTGATTTCCTAAAGTGTGGTCCACGGTAAGGCGGAGCCTTACCGCACTGTGCGGCGGCGGAGCCGCAAGGGAATGCAGCCCACTGCCACTAATGTTTCTCGACCTGTTCCATCATCCGAAGAACGTTTCCGCCCAGGATCTTTTCCACATCGCTTTCGGAATAACCGCGCCGCAAGAGCTCCGCCGTTAAGTTTGGCAAATCGGCTACCGACTGCAACTCAGCCGGCAGAGCCTGGACGCCATCAAAATCTGAGCCCATGCCGACATGGTCGATGCCCACCAGCTTAACGATGTGAACGATGTGATCGACAATTCGCGAAATACTGACCGGGGGCAGACGCTTCGCATACTCGTCGCGACGCACGCGATCGCGGGCCAGCTTCTTTTGCGCAACATCCCCTTTCGCCTCGCGAGAAGCGCGCTCCACCAGCGACGCAATCTCGGCGTCCACCCTTTTCTTCTTTTCACTCCAACCCGGTTCGATATGTTCGGGATAAAAGATAACGCACACGACGCCGCCGGTCTTTGCCAGTGCCCGAATCATCTTGTCGTCCAGATTTCGCGGGACGTTGGCGATCGCGCGGCAGGCTGAATGAGTAGCAATAACCGGCTTCGTCGAAGTGTTCACGATGTCCCAGAAAGTGGGGTCGGAAACGTGCGAAACATCCACCATCATGCCCAGGCGATTCATCTCGCGCACAACCTGTTTGCCAAAATCGTTCAACCCGCGCGTGCGTCCCACTTCATCACCGCTCGAGCCCGCCCAACTGGTCGATACACTCCATGCCGGGGACATGTAGCGCACGCCCAGTTTGTAATAGCGCTCAACATTCTCCAGCCGTTCATCGATGGCATATCCGCCTTCCAATCCCATTAAGGCCGCCAGTTTCCCGGCGGCGGCGGCACTCCGAACATTCGCGGCGGTCGTGGCCAGCTCCCAGGTGTCCGGATAGCGTTCCGTTAGTGTCCGCACCGCAGCAATCTGCTTGTCCGCCCGTTCCATTGCACTCGAACCGCCGCCACCGAACAATGCCGGCTCCACCCAGATGGAAAAGAACTGCGCATCGAGGCCTCCCTCTTTGGCGCGCACCGAATCGAAGTGGCCGTCTGGCAAGCGCTGTCCCAGATCCAACCCCTCGTCGAGGGCGCGCTGGATGCTGTCCGCATGCAGGTCGATAGCGATGGCCCGCCGGTGAACAGTCCGGGGATCTCCGAACGAGCCCCCCGCTTTGTTCGTATCATTAGAGTGATGCGAGTCCTTATATTCAGTTTTTTTCATATTACAACTGTTACCGAAAGTAATAATTGTTGTCAGAGCTATGAAAACGAAGGCCCAAAATGCCCGACGGCGGACACTCGCAGGAAAGCAAAACCGATTGCTCGTTTTCATCAATTGCCAAAGCATGCGCGATAGTACGCGGGCGTCTTTAAAAGGATCAAGCGCGGCTTGCCATACGCCGCAAATTTACGCTATTGTGCGTTATTCTAATGATCGTCTTACGCATGTTCCCGAAGTAAGCGGACATGCCCCGATGCAACAGCTACTCTTCCACCATTTCTGCAAACCGTAACTCAAACACGTCGCGCCACCTGGCCTTTGCGCGATGTCAAAAGGAGACCGAAACACATGTTTCCCACAGACGCAAAAGCGAAGAACGTGGTTACCCCGCGCATTGCCGACATCGTCTGGCACGACGGTGAGTTCATTAAATGGGACGAGGCGCGAGTCCACGTTATGTCGCACGTTTTGCACTACGGCTCCAGCGTGTTTGAGGGTATCCGGTGCTACGCCACCAAACGTGGTCCGGCAATTTTTCGTTTGCGCGAACATATGCAGCGGTTCCTGAACTCCGCGAAGATCTATCGCATGGATCATAAGTGGAAGCTGGATGACTTCGTTGATGCTTCGGTGGAACTAGTCCGGCGCAGCGGATTGAAACAATGCTACGTACGCCCAATTCTTTTCCGCAGCCTGGACGAAGCCAATCCAGCCTTCGGCGTAAATCCCTTTCCGAATCCGCTGGCCTGCTACATAGGCGCGTGGGATTGGGGAAAATATCTCGGTGACGAAGCTATTGAAAAAGGCGTGGATGTTTGTGTGTCCACCTGGAACCGCCTGACGCCTAACTCAATGCCGGCCATGGCCAAGAGCGGCGCCAACTACATGAACTCGCAACTGATTAAGATGGAGGCGTTGCTGAACGGCTATGCCGAGGGCATCGCACTCGACGATCGCGGTTACGTGTCCGAAGGTTCCGGCGAGAACATCTTCCTGGTGGCCGGCGATGTGGTAATCACGCCGCCGCTCTCGTCCTCAATTCTGCCTGGCATCACTCGCGACAGCGTAATCCAAATCTGCCACGAGCTGGGAATCACTGTAAAAGAGCGCACCGTTCAGCGAGCCGCGTTATATGTTGCCGACGAGCTGTTCTTCAGCGGCACGGCCGCCGAGATCACGCCAATCCGATCCGTGGATCGGATCACGGTTGGCGAGGGCGGGCGCGGAAAGATCACCACCCAGATTCAGAAGAGGTTTTTCGAGATTACCTCGGGCGAGCATCAGCCCCCCGGACCGTGGCTTACCTATGTGAACGAAAAGGCGCAAACGCAGCCGGAGAACAACGGGCACGTGGCTTCCAGCGCTGCCGAGCCAATCGCTCCAGCTCTCGAAAGCGAACCAGTCGCTCGATATCGCGCTGTGGCGGTGGAATAACCACGTCAACGGTAAGTTGAACTGCAAAGGAGCGCCCAGCGGCGCTCCTTTTTTTTGACCGATTGTTCAATTACTTAGCTTTTAGACTAGCGCAGGACCTGCTAAATCGTTGCCGTTGACGCTGCTTCGTCGCAAAGGCTATTATGGTTCCCGTCGCTGCGCCCCGCGGTGACCGAATTTAACGACCAACGCTCAGTCGCATCCCAGGCTTTCACAGCAGTAAGTCCTCCTCAAAATCGCACCTTCGGCCAGTTGCTCTGGCTCATCAAGAACGGTATTTCCTATGGCTCTTAAAATTAACGACCTTTTGTTGTTGGCCTGTGGCCACGGCGCGTCTGATTTGCACTTGAAGGCCGGCTCGTTTCCGGTGATGCGCATTGCCGGGGAACTCCATCCCGTCCTTGACTGGCCGCGGCTGGGGCCGGACGACACTCTGGACATGGCGTTCTCAATGATGTCGAACCGGCAGAAGCAGCGACTCAAGGAAGTCTCGGAAGTTGATATCGCCTACAGCGTGAAGGGCCTGGGCCGCTTTCGCTCCAATATCTTTCAGCAGCGCGGCACGATCAGTATCGTCTTGCGCGTCATTCCCGATCAGAGCCGCAACACCACCGAGTTGGGACTGCCCCCGGTGATCGATAAGATTGCGGAAGAACGGCGCGGATTGATTCTGGTCACGGGCGCCACCGGCTCCGGCAAGTCAACCACGCTCGCGGCTATGATTGACCGTATTAACGCCACCCGCAGCGGTCACATCGTAACCATCGAAGATCCGATTGAGTTTCTGCACCGCGATAAGAAGTCTTTCGTGACTCAGCGTGAAGTGGATGTGGACACGCGTTCATTTTCCGAAGCCCTGCGCGGGGCCTTGCGACAGGATCCGGATGTGATACTGGTCGGCGAGATGCGCGATCATGAAACCATTGAAACCGCTTTGACAGCCGCCGAAACCGGGCACCTTGTGCTTTCAACTCTCCACACTCTGGACGCCACCGAAACCATCACCCGCATTGTTACTTCGTTCCCTTCGCACCAGCAAAAGTCCGTTCGTATTCAGCTGGCGGGAATTGTCAAAGGCGTAATTTCAATGCGGCTGGTACGCAACGCCAAGGGGGCGGGACGAGTGCCCGCGATTGAGGTAATGGTTTCGACTGGTCTGATTCGCGACTACATCATTCACGAAGAGAAGACCTCTATGATTCGCGACGCGATCGCCGCCGGCACGTCACAATATGGCATGCAAACTTTCGATCAATCGCTCTTTCAATTGTTTCAGGCGGGAACCATTACGCTGGAAGAGGCCGTGCACAATGCCACCAACCCGGATGAGTTCAAGATGCGCGTTTCCGGCATACTTTCAGATGACCAGGCGCTGGGCTCGATTGACAGACATAACCGCGGAGATTCTTCCGAGCAAAGCCGTGATACCTCCGATTCATTCATTGTCAATCGCTGACCTGGTTTGACAACCACTTAGGTAGGTTGAATTCAATTAACGCCGCACTATAGGTGCGGCGTTTTTATTTTAGGAGTACTTACTAACTACCTGTATAGGAGGAAAGCGGTTGTATCTGTAATCCAAACGACCTGGGATTCTCTCCAATAATCGCGGCTGCAAAGAAGTCAGGCACGTAACCAGCGTTTTCATTGCGGAAGGTATCATCAAGCTTGTCGCGGTGACGGAAGAGCGTCCAGAAATTTCTTTCGTAGTTGTCAGTTCCTCTAAGCTCGCGCAACATTTCCCTCACTGATTCCGGGCCGCGGTTGTAACTGAGCAGTACCAACGTCACACTCTGCGAGTCCTCGCCGAGCTCTGCCATGCGATCCGCAATGTAGTGCGCAGCCGCCGGCGCCATTTTCTCCACCTCGCACATGTCTTCATGTGCCACCCCGTAATTCCGGGCTGTCTCGGGCAGAAATTGGAAGAGACCCTTCGCGCCAATACTGTTCTCGTAACACTCTCGATAGGCCGACTCAATTACCGGCAGATAAATGCCAATGATGACCGGCACTTTGCGCGCCGCGAATGAGCGCGCGATTAGCGGCACATAGGTCGGCGCGCGTCCATAAACTGATGCCAGTGTTCCTTCCTGTGACCCACTCAATCCCCGACGGTCGCGGTCAACCGAGCGGTCGATGTGCGCCTTGATGGCTTGCAGGGCATCTTCGTTAAGCTTGACGGGCCGATCGCCCATCATGGTAGAGATTCGCTGCTCCTGTTGATCGATGAAATCTAGCCGCTCAGAGTCAGTCATCTGCAGATAGAGCTTGCCGCTGGCTTCCCCGGTTATCGGCGCGTGGGCCGAACCTGCTGACGAAATCGCAATCCAGCGCCGGTACACAAAATTGCCGGCGATTGCAGCCAGAATCAGCGCCGCGACTATTGCCAGACCTGAATAAAACCGCCGCGACGGAACTTCTACGCGTCGTTTGCCGGGCGGCAAATCTGCTGCAACGCCGTCTGATCCTCGGAGACTTCGAAGATCGTCCAGCAACTCGACTGTGGACGAATAACGTTCGTCACTGTTTTTTCGGAGCGCTTTTTCAATGACGTGCTGAAGACGTGCTGAGCCAGGATCGGTGAGCCCTGAGATTTGGGAGAGCGGCAATGGTTCGCGCTCGAGGATCGCTACTACGGTGTCCATTCGTGTGGCGCCGGCGAAGGGCAAACGCTGCGCCAACATCTCATACAACACCACGCCGAGGCTCCAGATGTCAGTCCGTTCATCAACCGGCAGGCCACGCGCCTGCTCCGGCGACATGTAATTAACGGTACCCATTATGAGACCGAGTTCGGTTTGCGTCGCGCTGCCGCTTCTCTCCCGCGCATTCTCGTTTGTAGCAGGCTCCAGTAATTTCGCTATACCGAAGTCCAGAATCTTCACCAGGCCGTCGGTGCGCCGCATGATGTTTTCAGGTTTGATGTCGCGGTGCACAATGCCGGCGGCGTGCGCCGCGGAGAGGCCCGAAGCAACCTGCTCGGTAATATCCAGGATGTCGTCCAATGCCAATTGTCGCTGGTTAATTAATTCGCGGATTGTCTGCCCGTCAATGAACTCGGTGGCAATGAAACGCCCATCCTCAGACTCGCCGACTTCATGAATCGTAAGGATATTCGGATGGTTGAGGGCTGAGGCCGCTTGCGCTTCCCGCTGGAACCGGCGCAGCCGCGTGTCATCCGAAGCGAAGTAAGCGGGCAGGATCTTCAGCGCTACCAGTCGACCCAATCGCGAGTCCTGGGCCAGATACACTTCGCCCATGCCCCCGGCGCCCAGTGGCTTAACTATTTCGTAAGGACCAACTTCGCGACCCAGGTTGCTTTGCGGATCAACGCCTATTAAGACGCGCGCATCCTGCGCGATAGCTGGTTGCTCGATGAAGTCGCCGGCTTCGTCAAACGCGTTGACCAATGACGTGGCTTCGCTTTTTAGTTCACTGTCCCCGGCACAAACTTGCTGGAGGAACGAAGCACGATCCTGCGGGGGGCGATCGAGTGCCCCTTGCAATACTTCCTCTACTTGTTGCCAGCGTTCAGGAGTCATGGGCAGATTTCGGATTGCGGATTGCGGATTGTCCGTCACCCGTCACCGCTTTATATAACCAGGCTTTCGCGGCGCGCCAGTCGCGCCGTACGGTCATCAGGGAAACTTCCAGCACCTCCGCCGTCTCTTCCAGGCTCAAGCCGCCGAAGTAACGCAATTCCACCACCCGGCTCTTTCTCGGATCCAGTTGGGCCAATTCATTCAGGGCCTCATCCAGCGCCACCAGCTCAGCAGCACGCTGCCGCGGCATCATGGCAGCGTCTTCGATCGATACTTGCTGCACGGCGCCGCCGTGTTTGACGTAGTGACGCCGGCGCGCGTGATCGATCAAAACATGACGCATCACCTGGGCCGTCACTGCAAAGAAGTGCGCGCGGCTTTGCCATTCAATCTTCTGCTAACCCGCGAGCCTGAGGTAAGCCTCGTTGACCAGGGCAGTAGTCTGTAAGGTATGGCCATCGCGCTCGCGCTGCACATAACGATGCGCAATGCGGCGCAGTTCGTCGTACACCAAAGGCGTCAGCTTATCGAGCGCGGTTTCGTCGCCCTGCCGCCACTCGATTAGCAAGCCCGTCAAATTTTCAGCCGAGAGCGTAGTCACCGGTGGCGATTCTAACACCTTTCAACGCGACTCAAATTCGAGACTACAGTCGTCAATCACTTTCATACTTGCGAGAATTTGTTTTGCGTCGGATGAACACTTTAGACACGATTTCTCGCTTACCTCCTCTGGATGAACACTTCGTAGGTGGTTTCTCGCTTAACTAAACAGGGAGCGGATCTTTGATCTGTTCCGTGTAACGCAAACTGTTAGTTTGCATCGCGAGTATCAGCTTCTTGCATCGCACTGATTACGTAAGTTCGCAAACTAACAGTTTGCGTTACAACATTAACAAAGTGAGGAAAACCAATGAGATACCAAAAGATGCTTCTATTATTCCTGGCCTTGATAGTTTCCTTAACCACCGGCACAACGGCGCGCAGTCAGACAGCGTCGTCGGGCAAGGTTTATCAAAAGATGAACCACTCGGAGCGTTCTGCGTTCGTCTCTGAACAGGCCCGTCGCATCGCGCGCGAGTTGTCGGGCAATGAGTACGAGTTCACCCCATCATTCGAAGGGGATATCCAGCAAGCGGTCAACCAATACGCGCGACGGTTCGGCAACAACGGCGGCGAAAGCTTGGGCAAAGGCGACGCGCGCCTGGTTTTCGAGCGGGGACAAGCGCAGGCGCCCGCTCTCATTGCCACCTTCCGGGCCCGCAACCTCTCTCCCCTGATGGGTCTCTACATTCCCTGGATTGAATCGGAATACGTCAACCTTCAATCTCCGAATGAAATGGGGGCTATAGGAATGTTTCAGTTTCTGCCCAAGACCGGAGAGCACTATGGTCTGTCGACGCAGGATTTACTGGACGTGGGAAAATCGGCTGATGCGGCGGCGCGTTACATCACCGACAGTCTGGATACCTTCAAAGGTGATCCGATGAAGGAAGCGCTGGCATTGCTGGCTTACAATCGGGGGGCGCAGAAGACCGCGCGGGATCTGAAATTCCTCATCAACGAGCAGAACAAACAATGCGCCATCTGCGCGCTGACTGCCGACCGCAGCAAGCTCGACGAGACGTTCCGATACGAAAACGTTTTCTACGTGCCGCGCTTCTTCGCCGCCGCCATCATCGGCGAAAACCCGCAAGCGTTCGGACTGCAGAAGGAGCCGCTCTCGTCCTACCGCTGAAGCGTTACTGGGTCGAACATGTCGGGACGGTTCTCAGTGAACCATTACCTCCGTGGCGGCTAGGGCCTGGTTGATTAGTTGATGGAGGTCCCCGACATGAACGGCCTCGCTCACAGGAATATCCCAATTACCGCGGGAGATAAGAAACCCGTCCATCTCGTGCCCACCGGTGAACTTTGTTCCTATCGGATAAGTCACCAGGTCCGTGTTTGCTATTGTCACTGGTGACGCCAGAGCCGCCGTGTGCCAATGAACGACCAAATCCGGAAGCCGCAGCGCAAGCGCATCTTCAGCGCTGCCGGCATTACGAATGACGTTCTTCACCAGCGGTCTGCCCTCCCTGGAAGTCAGGCCGCGGAGCAACT
>JBDTOI010000160.1:0-9166 GCA_039933315.1 Pyrinomonadaceae bacterium | reverse complement strand
CGCCCCTCTCCGTCGCGCAAAAAGAAGGGGCGGCCACGGAGTGCCGCCCCTACAATGTCTGGCGGCTTAATCTAAGCTTCGAGGCTGCTCCTCGAAGCACGGAGGCGTAGCCTCATTCCGTTGAGAGTTGACCCCGGAGAGGCAGAGCCTCACGGCACTGTGCGGCGGCAGAGCCGCGTTGCTTCTCGATTATGACGTCTAAATCATCGGACCGCTTAGGCGATTACACGAGCTTCACTCTGGAGAATATTGTTGTCGCCTTAACCTTCTTTCCGATTGCGGTCCTCATCTACTTCTACTCCGCGTTACCGGAAAGCATTCCTGTCTTCATGAACCTGCGTGGCGACGTTGAAGTGTCGGCAGCGAAGAGCATCATCTCAGTTTTCCGTGTACCGGCGATGGCCATCGATCTGCAACTCCTCCTCCTCCTGATGAAGTACGGCACGATCATGTCGCAAAGGAAACTCTCAAGCGCCGTAAATCAGGATTACCTGAAGTATCAAGGTCGCGCCACGTTGCTGACTGCCCGCTTATGGGACTCGTTCCGTTTGCTGGGCGCGCTCAAGATGGCCTCTGAATCTGTCTACGTCGTCTTCATCAACGACGAACGGATGGACTTGCTGTGGAACACCGTTCGGTTAACCACATGGGCGGCCACACTGCTGGCGATTGTCGCTGCGGTTTACTTCGGCTATCGCTTATTGATGCTGAAGCGAGAGATGAAGGGGCCGGACACAGGCGACCAAATCGACAAGACGCAATTGCTGGCTGGTTTCATCTATTTCAACCCGGATGACCCGGCGCCTTTTGTTTCAAAGTACGCCTTAAATTTCGCCAACAAGTGGGTTTACGCGTTACTAGTTTGTATAGCGGCTTATCCGCTGCTGGTGTTCTCCGCTTCGTGGTAGAGATCTGGTCGCGGAAGTCGTGCTCCCGGCGGTCCCATGAGGTCAGGACCATCACCCGGTAGCGGGTGGGTCTCACTTGCAGCGACAACTCAGTGGGTAAGCCTGGTACTACTCACCAGCTACCGCGTGGTGATACTGACTTCATGCCACTGCGTGGATTGCTCTCCGGAATCAATTCTTGAATACCGTCGCCTTTGTTACAATCCAACGCCACATGCGCTCCATAATTCTCCTCCTGGCTATCCTGTTGCTGCCCGCTTCGCTGTTGGCCCAGGCGAACGTGCCGCAGAAGGCCCGCGACTATCGCCAGGCCAACGCCCATCGCATCTTTAAGGAGTTCCTCGATCTCCTGTCTCTTCCCAATGTCGCCGCCGATGGTCCAAATATTCGCAAGAACGCTCAACTGATCATCGAGATGATGAAGCGCCGCGGCTTGAACCCGCGTTTGCTGGAAGCGAAAAGCGCTGGCGCTCCGCCGGCAGTCTATGGCGAGTGGAACACTCCCGGCGCCAAACGCACGCTGGTACTCTACGCACACTACGATGGCCAGCCGACTGATCCGAAACAATGGACCGGCAGCCAGCCGTGGCAGCCTGCATTGCGTTCGGCAGCGCTGGAAGCGGGCGGCAAACCGTTGCCTTTGCCTGCAGAGAATGAATCGATCAATGGAGAATGGCGACTCTACGCGCGTTCGGCTTCTGACGATAAGGCCGGGGTAATGGCAATTCTTTCCGCCTTTGACGCCCTGAAGTCGCAGGCTATTCCCTTCACTTCAAACCTGAAATTCTTCTTTGAAGGAGAAGAGGAAGCCGGCTCGCCGCACCTGGCAGAAATCATCAATCTGCACCAGAAACTACTGCAGGCTGACGCCTGGATTATTTGCGACGGCCCCGTGCATCAATCGGGGCGGAAGCAGGTTGTATTTGGCGTGCGCGGCGATACAAATGTTGACGTCACGGTTTACGGAGCGAAGCGTCCTTTGCATAGCGGCCATTACGGTAACTGGGCCCCGAATCCAGCTACGCTTTTGACCCGTTTGCTCGCTTCGATGAAAGATGAATCGGGACGGGTGACGATCGCCGGATGGTACGACGACGTCGAGCCCCTCGGTGAAGCGGAACGAGGCGCGATTGCGGGAGCGCCGCAGTATGACGACGAGCTTCGATCTCAACTCGGTTTGGCGCGCACCGAAGGCGCGGGTAAGAGCCTGCTGGAGCTAATCAATCTTCCGGGTCTGAATATCAACGGCATGAGTAGTGGTGATGTCGGCGCCCTCGCCCGCAACGTTATCCCCACCACCGCCACGGCCGTGCTCGACCTGCGTTTGGTCAAAGGCAATGACTATCGCCGGCAGGCTGAACGCCTTAGAGATCACATTCGTAAACAGGGTTTCCACGTGCTCGACCGCGATCCCACCGATAGCGAGCGGCGGGAACATCCGCTGATCGCAAAGGTCATCCATCGAGCCGGCGGTTACAATGCCGAGCGCACGCGCATGGATCTGCCGATTTCTCTCGCCGTGATCGAAGCAGTGCAATCAACCTCGAGCGATCCAATCGTCAGGTTGCCAACCTCAGGCGGCAGTTTGCCACTGTCAATCGTTACCGGGCAGCTCAACACGGTCACTATCACCGTTCCCATCGCTAACTACGACAACAATCAGCACGCCGAGAATGAAAACATCAGACTGCAAAACCTCTGGGATGGAATTGAAACCTTCGCCGCGCTGATGACCATGCGATAGGCGATGGCGACCTGACGGGCGGCGCTGGTTCGTGTTGCTTCGTGAGATTTCACGAAAGAACACGAAATAAGAGTTTTGTGCAAAGCTGAGTCGCATTCTTCAAAAGAGTCGGGCTTTGCTACAATAGCCGCCCCCAACTCAATACATCACGGAGGCCCATCATGAAGAAAGCGTTTGTCGTTGTCTCAGTGCTCTTGTTCACCCTTGTCGGCTTAACCGCGCGCATAAATGCGCAGCACATGGATCACCACTCGCTACCCGATCCGACAACCGCCATGCGGGAAACACAGGACTGGGCCAGGGCGCGTCTGGCAAAGTCGTCGCGCCATCAGGAGTGGGTGAAGGTGAAACACGGCAATCGCGAAGTCAATGCCTTCGTCGTCTATCCGGAAGTAAAGAAGAAGGCGACGGCCGTAATTGTGATTCATGAAATTAACGGGATGACAGACTGGGTCCAGAGCCTGACGGACCAACTCGCGGAAGCCGGCTACGTGGCTATCGCTCCCGACTTCCTTTCCGGGATGGGACCCGGTGGCGGCGGCACCAGCAGCTTCACTGAACGCAATGCCGTGGGCGCGGCCATACGCGATTTGCCGCCGGACCAGATCACCGCTGACCTGAATGCGGTGGCGGATTACGTGGCCAAGCTACCCGCCGCTAACGGAAAAGTTGCCGTGACCGGTTACTGCTGGGGCGGCACCCAATCGTTTCGGTATGCCACCAATAATCCAAAGTTGAAGGCCGCTTTTGTTTTCTACGGCACAGCTCCGATGAAAGAACAGGAGATGGACAAAGAGGCCCTGGCGCGCATTAAGGCACCGGTCCATGGCTTCTACGCCGGCAATGACGCGCGCATCAACCAGACGCTGCCAAAGACCATTGAGGCGATGAAGGAGTTGAAGAAGAAATACGAGCCGGTAACCTATGAAGGTGCGGGCCATGGATTCATGCGAGCGGGCGATGCACCCGAGCCCACGGCGCCGGTCGCCAAGGGTGACAAGGAGGCCGACGACAAAGCGGCAGCGGATTACCAAAGGGCCCTGACTAATTACAAGGCCAATAAGAAGGCCCGTGATGAAGCGTGGGTGAGATGGAAGATGATTCTCAGCGGTCTTTAACGCAAACTGTTAGTTTGCGAAGTAGCCGGTATATTCAAGCCTGAGTGGCGGCGCCCCGTCGCAAACTAACAGGTTGCGTTACTTCGGATCGGTCGGGAGGCCTGCCTTCTCCCAGGCCTTAAATCCTCCGTAAAGCGGATGCACGTTCTTCCATCCCTGCTCTAAAAGCCTCTGCGCCACACGGGCGCTGGACATTTCGTAGTTACAATCACAGTACGTAATCACCGTGCGGTCGCGCGGAATTTCTTCAAGGTGCTCGAGTAACTTATCAGAGGGGACGCGAATTGCTCCCGCCGCTTTCCGGTTAGACCCTTCCCAGTCCTTTGCGTTTCGCGTATCCACGAAAGCCAGCGGCTCGCCTCGATCCAGACGTTCCTTTACTTCGTCAATGGTGACTCTGGTGACTTCCATTTGGCTTCTTCCTTCCGGCAATCCAGCGTGGTCCGGCGTTTGTAGGGGTGGCACTCCGTGGCCACCCCTCTTTTCCGATTGAGTCACAATCGTTGCATTGCACAGGTGCTAGGAAGGGGTGGCCACGGAGTGCCACCCCTACAAACTCACTCTGAATACCCCAGATGCAAAAGCCAACGCATATCAGGCGGCATAATTGCGAACGCGTGAAGTAATCTCGCGCATTTGCTCCACCAACCGCGGCAAATCATCACGCGTGTAAAGCGGCAAACCATCTAATTCGAGATCGATAGTCAATTCCGCGCGCCACCCGGCAAAACGCCCCCGGGCATCGCCTCCATCCTCGTCAATAGTCGAAAGGAAAAGCCCGGATGCTTTGTTCAGCACCTCCCGGGCGCTGGATTTGATCGTGCCGCCATCGGCGCGGGCGCATACCAGCGCAAAATCGACCTCTACGAAATTCAGGAAACTGTTTCCCTCAATCAACACTGAAGGGCTCTGTACGCGGTCGAGCGCCTCTTTAATTCCGCTTTCAACCTGATCGTCGGTGGCGATGACCCAGTGAACGTTGGCCGCGCCCGCGTCCCAGTACCGTGCCGTATCTTTGCCGGCGGTATAGTTCTCTGCGCGGCCGGAACGGACCACAGGCTTGTCCCCCAACAGATCACTAACGCAACAAGTGTCCGGCTCTTTGCCACACGAGCGATAGTGTCCCCGCGTCAACTTGATCGCCTCCCACCCCGGCAGCGCGCGCAGAAGTTCGCACATCAACGTCGTCTTGCCCGTGTTGGACGAGAAGCCGCTGATGGCCACGATGTTTGGGCGCGCGTTTTTGTTCGTCATATCAGCATCCACAGATTCCGCAGATTACACCGATTCAGGAAAAGGACCTCTAGCCCGCACTGCCGCGACTCTCTGGCATTCACTCGGCTCATTAGCTTGTCGTCCGCTCTGTGTAATCTGCGTAATCTGTGGATTTCCTAACGCCTCGTGTTTACTTCTCAATTCGAACGTCGGACATCTCAACAAACACATCGACGACGTTGGCGAGACCTGCCGCGTCTTTGTCGTCAAACCGCGAAAACTTCGGGCTGTCCAGATCGAGGACGCCAATCAGCCGACTCTCCATGATTACCGGGACCACGATCTCGGAATTGGAAGCACTGTCGCACGCGATGTGTCCGGGAAACTCGTGCACGTTGGAAACGATGACCGTTTCGCGCTTAAGAGCCGCCGTGCCGCAGATCCCTTTTCCCATTTCGATGCGCACACACGCCGGTTGACCCTGAAAAGGCCCCAGCACCAATTGCTCGCCTTGCAGAAAATAGAACCCGGCCCAATTCAAGTCCGGCAAAGAATGGTAGATCAGCGCCGCCAGGTTGGCCGCGTTAGCGATCAGGTCCGTTTCGCCCTCCAGCAGGGCCCGGGCCTGCTGCTCCAATCCCTGGTAAAAGTCCGAACTTGGGACTACCGCCGGTCCATTTAGCATCGAAATACTCAACATTTCCCCGTCTATCTCGACTCTTTGCGCCTTCTGGTCTTCCTTTCTTAGCGCCTTTGCGTGAAACAGCTAGTCGCAAAGCCGTTAAGAACCAAAATACCAAAGGCGAAAGGGAAAGATTTCTTCCCACAAATCATACTACCCTCGCCGTGCCCCGTGCTAACATACGGGCCGGCCAACCGGCCTCGAACAGTTTTTTCCAACCTCGGTCCCGATTCCGCCCGAATTTACAATGCGACGCGCAGTTACCATATTTACCCTGGGTCTCATTCTCCTTGGCACCTTCGTGCCGGCGCGCTCGTATACTTTGCAGTACCGCGACAGCTCAAACACCGTTCCGCTTCGTTGGAATAGCAACCAGATAACAGTCGCCCTGTCCACTTCGTTACAGTCTCCGCCGCCGAACATCAAGGCCGGCAGCGATGTCATGGGCGCCGCGCGCCGCGCGTTGCAACACTGGACCCGCGTCGGCAGGATCAAGTTTTTCGAGACCTCTTCCAGCGCGCAAATGATCAGCCCGTCGAATGCAGGAGACGGCGTCAGCCTGATCACCATTGCCGGCGACAATTCCACCGTCTTTGGCAATTCGGAAGCGCCGGGACGCACTCGCGCTTTCTTTGGCTCTACCGGAGCCATCACTGAAGCTGACATCGCCTTGAACCCCAGCCAGCCGTTTTCCACTGACGGCACGTTCGGCACCTACGATCTCGAAGCCACACTGACGCATGAGATTGGCCACCTGTTGGGCCTGGAGCATTCAGCCGTGGTGGGCGCAACAATGCAGCCGCGGCAAAGCAAGAACGGCGTCTATAGTCTGCCGGCTCTGACCGGTCGCACGCTGGCGGAAGACGATCGCGCCGGCGCGCGCGCGCTTTACGGATCTCGCCAGGACACAGGATCAATCGTGGGCCGGTTGACCGCCGAGGGATCGGGCGGCGAACTCGCCACTCTGGTTTATGGCGCTCATGTATTCGCTGAGAACATCGGCACCGGCAAGGTAGTCGCCGGCAACATCACTCTAAGCACTGGTGAATATCGCATCGACGGATTATTGCCAGGCGCATACCGCTTGATACTGCAAAGCCTCGGTGGACCAATCGCCGCCGCGGATATCACCGGCGCTGCCGGATCCTATCCGGGACTGACAACTACCAGACCGCTCTTTCGCACCGTCGAGCTGGCAAATTCCTACTTAAAGGAAGTGAACGTCGCAGCCGGCGCAACTAACTCCGGCAACCTGCTGCTGGAATCAGATCCGGCCCCGGCCCTGGTGCCGCAGATGGCTGGTCTAAACAGCGAGCTATCAACTACCGCCCTGCCGTTGGAAGCCGGCAAGACGTACACCATCTTCGTGGGCGGGATTGGTGTCGATCAGGTGCCGGGCACCAGCATCAGCGTAAGTTCGCCGTTTGTGAAAGTGGATGCAGCCAGCCTCACGCGGCAACAGTTTGCCACCAGCTATCCGGTTATCAGTTTCAACGTCACCGTGGCAGCCAACGCGCCGTTCGGCGATTACAGCATTCGCATGCAGGCAAACTCCGGCGAAGTGGCATACCTGGCGGGAGCGCTGACGATCGATCCGGGAGTCAACTCGTCGGCCGCGGCCAACCCGGCCGAGGATGCGCAGTTCTTCGTGCGCCAGCACTACACGGATTTCCTTGGCCGCGAGCCAGACGCAGGTGGTCTGGCTTACTGGACCAGCGAAATCGCGCAATGCGGTACGGATGCGTCCTGTATCGCTCGTCGCCGGATTGAAGTTTCGACGGCTTTCTTGAGCGAGAGCGAGTTTCAGAACACCGGCTCGTTCGTTTATCGCCTTTACCGATCCGCCTTTGGCAGGCGCCCAACCTTTGCTGAATTCGGAAGTGATCGGGCCCGCGTGTTAGGCGGCCTGGATCTGGAGTCAAACAAAGAAGCGTTCATCCGGACGGTTCTTGAGCGAACGCAGTTTCAGCAGAAGTATCCCGCGGGTATGACGGCCGAGCACTTCAGTGACGCGCTGCTGGCGTCTGTGCAGGAAAGCGCGGGAATCGATCTATCCGCCCAGCGGGACGAATTAATCGCGATGTATGACGGCAGCGATCACGGCCGGGCGGCGATCTTGCGACGACTGGTGGACGATCCCAACTTCGTGCGCGCCGAGTACAACGGCGCCTTTGTCTTGATGCAATACTTCGGATATCTGCGGCGCGATCCCGATCAGGGTGGATATGATTTCTGGATAAACGTGCTGGGACACAAGCAGCCAAATGATCAGGGCAGTTACCGCTCAATGGTCTGCGCTTTTATCACATCCTCGGAATATCAGAACCGATTCGGCATGCTGGCCCCTCGCACCAACGCCGAGTGCGCGCAATAGGATTGTACGGGGCGGCACTCCGTGGCCGCCCCTCTTGCATTACCCTTCATCATCACAAAACGAGGGGCGTCCCTGAGTGGGCGCCCCTCGTCATTATCGGCGGAGGAAGGGGCGGCCACGGAGTGCCGCCCCTACAAATCATTCAACCTTGATTCTTACCATCAAAGGCCGCGAGCCTCGTTCTTCAAACCAGCAGATCTCCTGATCGATTAGATCGATCTTCATGGTGTAGTGGCCTGGGTTCTGAGGCGCGGCGCGATTGATCCGCAGGGTGACTCTTTCACGCGGCGCCAGGGCGCGCGGCAAGGCCGGCACACCGTGAAACTCATCGACCACATTGTCCGCATCGTCGATTATCTTGACTCCCAACCGCACTGTGCCTTTTGGGGCCCGGCGATTGACCAGCCAGACGGTATCGCCCGTGTTCTCTAACTCGATCAAAACCTGCATGCCCTCATTCGAACTGAACACCCCACGCAACTCCTCAATCAAAGTAATCGCCGCAAGCAAGTCACCCGGTTCACGGCTGGTGGGCATCCTGGCCGGACCGTCACGGGAAACTTTTTTACAGAGCAGATAGTTGAATCCAGCCTGCTCGCTGAGGAGGCTGGCCGGATCCAGACTGCTGCGCTCAAAGAGATCGTTCACGGCGACATAATCACCGATTACGGCAAATCCGTTTTCCGCCAGCAGCGCCAAAAGATAGTCGCGGCTAAACGGTGATTCCAGCGTCTGGTATTGGCGCATCACGCCGCGCAGTTCTTCTTCTGTGGCCGAGCCTGCGGGGGGCGGGCTTCCTTCCAGCACAAAAAGCAGTCCACCGTAGTCGACCATGGCTGCCAGATTGGCAAGCACGGCCCGCTCGTTTTCAAAGTGATGCAGTGCGTCGTAACAAATGACCGCGTCGAAAGTTTCGGGCAGCGGAGTGCTTTCAATGTCGTGAACCAGGAAACGGTGCCGCAGAGTAGTCTCGTCATCGACACCATACGGAACGCGTTGCAATCGTTCGCGCGCGAGATCGATCAGAGCCGGGCTGATGTCTACTCCGGTGACATCGTAGCCGAAGCGGGCGAAGTATTCGCAGAGCCAGCCTGAGCCGCAGCCGACATCGAGTATGCGCGCCCC
>JBDTOI010000159.1:0-9172 GCA_039933315.1 Pyrinomonadaceae bacterium | reverse complement strand
CAGGGTAGCCGCGGCGGCAACCCTGGGCTGGAGGTCTCAACCCCGTTGGGGTTGCTAACTTTCGCAACTGCGCCGTTACTTGGTCCGCCGCTCACTTTCGAAGTTTGTAAACTCGCCACCCAATTTCGCCTTTCGCTCGTCCGACGCGGGTTGGATGTCGCACCTGATTGATCTGAATCGCACCGGCGGCTTCCGCAAGTCAGTCACGATGAAGCCGGAGCTGGCGGCAGTTGAAACTGCGCTTAACAGTCCGGAAAATGTCTGGCGCAGCTACCTCGCCAAATGGAAACTCCTTGATACGGTTCCGTACGCCGTCGCGGCCAAGCCCGCTCCGGATCTCAGACGCCCGGCTCTACCGCATCTATCCGCGCGATTACTGGCTAACAGTGAAGGATCTCGAATAGAAGGGGTCAACGCCGGCAGGTTTGTAGGGGTGGCACTCCGTGGCCACCCCCTTCTTCGTTGGTCTGGACAGTTGGGAAAGAGGGGGCGGCCACGGAGTGCCGCCCCTACAGTCAAACGTCAATTTAGACTAACCCAGCCAGCCGGTAGCCTGCCCATACCAGGAACAAGCCTGCGAGATTCGAGAGGGCCACATTCATCATTGCCAGAAACACTTCCCCGTCTCGCAGCAGCGAAAAAGTTTGCAGGCCAAAAGCTGAAAACGTCGTAAACCCGCCCAGTAGCCCTATGAAAACCACGTTGCGCGCCGTCGCGTCAGCAGGAAGCCTCTCGTACATTAAGTAGAAAAGAACGCCGGCGAGAAAGCAGCCCAGCGCATTCACTGCCAGAGTGCCGTAGGGGAAGGTCTCTCCGTATCTTCTGGCTACCAGTCCTGATAGCCAGTATCTACCGAGCGTTCCTACGAACCCCGCCAGCCCGATCAAGAAGAGTCGTGCCATATTGATTTTGATAATCTCTTAGACTGGTATTGATGACTTCCATCGCCGCCTCGCGATTGTACACTTCGACGATGTCAACTCGTCTTGGTGCATCCTGCGGCAGTTGTTTGTAACTCAAAAAGTAGTGACGTAGCCGGTCAATCAAAGTCTGCGGGCAGTCGGAAATGTCCTGGAATTGACCATACGCGAGGTCCGATTCCAGCACCGCGATAATCTTGTCGTCCGCTTCGTTGCCGTCAATCATCAGCAGGCCGCCGATGGGGCGGGCAGTCATCAGGAAGTTGCCATGGGCCAGCGACTTCTCTGTCAGGACGCATATATCCATCGGGTCGCCATCACCCTTGACCTGGTCCAGCCCGGCCCGCGCGCCGCACAGCAGACCAACTTCGTCACCGCAGAGCGTTTGGGGAATGAAACCGTAGGGAGCGGGACAGAGCGAAGAGAAGCGTTGCGGCCGATCGATTTTCAAGTGGCCCGATGCTTTATCCAATTCATACTTGACGACGTCGGTGGGCACGATTTCGATGAAGGCATTAACTGACTCCGGCGCGTTCTGGCCGGGCGAGATTCCATGCCATGGATGCGCCTGCAGCAGCGATTTGGCAGGGCGATCTCCCATCTTTTCGGACATGACCGGGATTGTAGCCGCGTTCATTGGACGACGCCAGGAGTGTGCGTGAGTATGCCATCGAAGTTTGATGCCAAACAGCAGAAGCCGTATGCTGAACGCTCGAAGCGAACAGTAATAGTCACGCAGCATAATGAGCGAGCTTTCCGCAAAAGTGACCGAGCCAAAAAAGGACTGGACGCTTACCCAGCGTGCCTTGCGCCGTCTCATCGGCTGGCTCGACGAAGGCGCCGGGTCCGAAGGGGGAAAATATCTGGAGATGCGGCAGCGTCTGGTGGCGTACTTTGATCGCAAGAACTGCGCGATGCCGGACGAGCTGGCTGATGAAACCCTGAACCGTGTCGCTCGCCGGCTGGAAGAAGAAGGCGTTATTGAAAGCGAGACTCCGGCGAGATACTGCTACATCGTGGCCCGCTTTGTCTTTATGGAACATCTGCGCGCGGCCCAGAAGGGTAACGCGCTGCGCGAAGACTTGCGGCGCGAGTCGCATGGTCTGGCGCCATTCGAAGCCGACGATGATAAAGAAGCTAAAGAGAGGTTGCTGAATTGTCTTGAGCGCTGCATGGGCAAACTGGAAATGCTGAACCGCGAAACCATCACCCGTTACTACATAGGAAAGGAGCGGGTGAAGATCGAGAACCGGCGCGCGCTCGCCGCGGAGTTGGGAATCACGATGAATGCCCTGAGCATACGTGCCTGCCGCATACGCGACAAACTCGAACAATGTGTCAGGCAGTGTGCGGACAAGGGATGAAAGCTTTTCGGAAGATTGTCTAATGAGTTTGGGCGAGTGACTATCATTCTGATCCACGATGAGTAAAGAGACGCACAACGATCAAACGCTGCAACGCTATCTGCTCGGGGCTCTGCCTGACTCGGAGGCGGAGCGTCTGGATGAGTTGGGCCTTACCGATGACGAATTCGCGGAAGCGCTGAGGATCGCCGAAAGCGATTTGATCGACGCTTACGTGCAGAACGAACTAAGTGGCACCGTTTTGGATCAGTTCAAGACTTATTACCTCGCCTCGCCGCTGAGGCGCGAGAAAGTAAAGTTCGCGCAGGCATTCCAGGTGTTCGCTCTGAAGGAAGCCAGTGTGCAAACTGCGGGACTCACCGGGAAAACAGCGCGAGTCAGGAAGGGCGCCGGATGGTTTTCGGCCGTAAGCGACTTCTTCGCGCCGCGGCTGGCTCTGCAGTGGGGCGCGGCCCTGGCAGCGCTGGCGCTGGTGATCGCCGGCAGTTGGCTGGTGTTTGATAACGTGCGTTTGCGACAGGAAATGTCGCAAGTGCAGGCGCGGCGCGAGGTGCTGGCCCGGCGCGAACTGGAACTGCAAAAGCAGCTCGAGACGCAGCGGGCAAACAACACGCAGACCGAGCAAGAGCTGGCGCGAGTGCGGCAGGAACAAGAACGTTTGGGACAAGAGCTGAAGCAAACCCCGGCGGGCGCTAAGTCATCCCGGGAAGGCAGTATTGTCTCTCTGATTCTTGCGCCACCCCTGCGCGGCGCGAGCCAGGTTCCCACTATCTCCATCAAACCGGGTAGCAGTCAGGTAGCGGCACAACTCCAACTTGAAGCCACAGATTACTCAGCTTATCGCGTGGCGTTGATCGATCCCGCCGGCAATCAAACGCTTTGGCGTAGCGGAAGTCTCAAGCCCACGGTCAAAGGGGAGCGAAAGTCCCTCGCAGCCAGCTTTCGCGCTGATTTGTTGAAGCCGCGACACTACCTTCTAACGGTCACCGGTATTTCCGGGGGCACGTCTGAGATTGTAGGCAACTATCCCTTCAGAGTTGTGAAATAAAAGGCTCATTATTCGACGTCACGCAGAAACCCAATTCACGAGAGATCAGAAACGAGGTGGGTGGATGTTCAAACGCACGTTCGGTCACCCGAGACCAATCGTCCTGGGCCTAAGACGGCTGCGTCTTCTTACTCTTCTACTGAGCGCGCTCTGGCTTCAAGGCGCCTCCTGTCCAGACGCACAGGCAATGGGACGTGGTCATCAACCCTCTGCAACGCTTTCAGCACTACGACAACAAAGCACGGGCGCTCAGCGCACGCCGGAGGTCACGACGCTCGAACCGGGCCGGGCGGTCGAGCGGCAAATGGCTGGTGGGGAGGAGCACGTTTATAAAATCTCGCTGACCGAAGGTCAATACGCAAAGGTAGTTGTCGAACAACGCGGTATTGATGTCATCGTCTACCTGCGAGGAATGGACGGAAAGGTCGTCACGTTTTTCAACAGCGACTTTAGGAGTCAGGGTGAAGAAACCGTCGAGATGGTCGCTGAAGCCTCTGGAAGCTATTGGCTGAGCATTGAGAGAACCTCAAAGAGCGCCCCGGCGGGACAATACCAGATTCGCATCGCCGAGGTTCGCGCCGCCACAAAAATCGACAGTGCGTTGCACGAAGCGCGCAGACTCAATGAGGCTTCGAGCAGCGCAACCTTTGCCGGAAACTACGACGACGTCCGTCGATTCACCGAAAGTGCGTTACTCCTCAGTGAGGATGTCCTGGGAGCGGAACACCCATACGTTGCCAACCTGCTGCATAGGCTTGCCTGGTACTACTGGCAGAAACAGGATCATGCCAAATCCATAACGTTGGACGAACGCGCCCTGGCTATCAGTGCGAAGACATTGGGGCCAGACCACTTCCAAACGCTCGAGATCAGCAGACAGCTCGCCTGGACGTATGTTGAGACGAACGAATTAGCCAAAGCAGAACGGTTGGCCGAACGCACAGTTGAAGTCAGCCAGAAAACGTTCGGGCCAGAGCACCCTTTTGTGTCCCACTGCCTTTTGGTTCTGGCGCGAGTTACGAGGGACTCTAAAAAGAGGGAACAGTTGTTGCAACGCGCGTTAATAATTGCGGAAAAGGCTAGCTTTCCGGAAGACGCCTTCTACGGCGATGCCCTTAACGAACTGGGAGTTTTCTACACGGACAAAGGTGATTATGACCAGGCCGAGCCATTACTACTTCGCTCACAGGCGCTCAACGAAAAAGTCTACGGGCCGGCGAATATTTTTCATGTAGTGAACCTGCACAATCTGGGCAGAATCGCCCGCGAAAGAAAAGACTACGTTAAGGCGGAAGATTACTACCGGAGGGCAATAGCGATCCTTGAAAAAGCCTTCGGGCCGGAGAACCCCCGGCTGGCAATAACTCTGAACGGAATCGCGAACATTTATCGGGCCCGAGGCGAGTATGCGAAATCTCTAAAAGCGCACCTGCAAGTGCTGACCATTTCTGAGAAAACCAACGGACCCTACCACCCCTTCACTTTGTTATCACTCGGCAACATCGCCAAAACCTATGCCGCGCAAGGTAACATCGCGGAGGCCATAAAGTTTCAAGCGCGTGTGGATGCGGTCATCGAACGCAACATTGAGATGAACCTGGCGATCGGGGCTGAGCGGCAGAAATTGCAGTACCTGAGATCGATGGCCGAGCGAACTGAGCGAACACTCTCGCTGAACCTCGATCTCGCGCCGAACGACGGAGCCGCCAGTGCTTTGGCAGCCCTGGTGTTGTTACAGCGCAAGGGACGGTTGCTTGATGCGATGTCGGAGAGCTTCGCATCACTCCGGCAACGGTCAACTCCTAAGGAACAGGCGCTGCTCAAACAATTCAACGACACTACAGAACAACTGGCTCGCCTCGTCCTCAACGGGCCGCTGAGCATGTCTTTTGAAGAGCATCAGAAGAAAGTCAGCGATCTCGAAGAGCAAAAGGAAAAGCTTGAAGGAGAAATAAGCCTTCGCAGCGCGGAGTTTCGCGCCGCGTCGCAACCCGTTACGCTCGCCGCCGTTCAAGGCGCAATTCCAGCCAATGCCGCGTTAATCGAGTTTGCCGTCTATCGCCCCTTCGACCCGAAGGCTGAAAGCAACAGCGATGCCTATAAAGAGCCTCATTATGTTGCTTGCGTGCTACGACAGAAAGGAGAGGTTCGCTGGCGTGATCTCGGCGATGCGAAATCGATTGACGAGGCCATTGCCTCAATGCGCCTGGCGCTCGGCGATCCGCTGAGGCGCGAAGTGCGGGAGCTCTCTCGGTCGCTTGATGAGAAGGTTATGCAACCTATCCGCGCGTTGTTGGGGGACGCGAATCAATTACTGATTTCACCGGATGGTGCGCTAAATCTGATTCCCTTTGAAGCATTATTAGATGGTCAAGGACGCTATTTGATTCAGGGTTTTTCCGTCAACTATCTCACCAGCGGACGCGATCTGTTGCGCATGCAGGTAGCGCGAGCGAGCAAGAGCAACCCGTTGGCGATGGCGGACCCGTTATTTGGCGAACCTGCTTTAGAGTTACCGCTTAGAGCAGATGCAACCACGAAACCGGCGGGGCGTAACAGTGGCCGCCGCGGCGTTACCAACGCACGCGATCTGTCCGAAGTCTACTTTGCGCCACTCGGGGGCACGGCGGAAGAAGCGCGTTCCATCGGAAAGCTTTTTTCAGATATGAATCTCCTGATCGGGACGCAGGCGACTGAATCCGCGCTCAAGCAGGTCGTCGCGCCTCGCATTCTGCATCTCGCCACGCACGGCTTCTTCCTGCAAGAGGCCGCAGCCACCGTTAACCCGCCTGGGGCCCCGCGCGGTACGGGTGGCAACGCCAGAATAGACAATCCCTTGTTGCGTTCAGGGCTGGCGCTGGCAGGCGCAAACTTGCGGAGCAGCGGCAAAGACGACGGCGTCCTGACCGCCCTCGAAGCATCGGGACTAAACCTGTGGGGCACGAAGCTGGTGGTTCTATCGGCCTGCGACACGGGCCTGGGCGAAGTGCGAAACGGCGAAGGGGTCTACGGATTGCGCCGCGCCTTCGCGCTGGCGGGGGCGGAGTCTCTGGTCATGAGTCTCTGGCCCATCAGCGATTACTCGACGCGCACATTGATGACTAGCTACTACAAGAATCTCAGGTCGGGCCTGGGTCGCGGCGAGGCTTTAAGGCACGTACAACTCGACATGCTCAGACGAAATCCGAAGCTTCATCCCTTCTACTGGGCCAACTTCATTCAGTCCGGCGAATGGGCCAACCTTGCCGGGAAGCGCTGACCTTGTAGGGCGGCACTCCGTGGCCGCCCCCCCCGGTCCGTAGGTCTCTCCGGGAAAAAACCATTCCCCCTTCCCTTGCCTGCAAATCTGCCAGGTTGAACCTTGATCGAAGAGGGGTGCCCACGGAGGGACACTCCTACAACTCTACAACCTTCCGGAAATGTTTTCTCCAGAATGTCTTATCGGAGTGGAACTCAGTAAAGGTAGACATCTTTCCCCATGGAGGAGATCAAAGTGTTCACACTTCAGCGCTTGATTCGCGGCACTCTCATTGTCCTTTTTCTCTTCACTGCGGTATTAGCGCAGGAAAACCGCGCCCCAGTTGAGACACCCGGGGAACCAGTGGCCTCAGGCCCGGTCGTGACCGCCTCCGCTAGCGCTAAGCGCGTGCGCTTTGTCAGTCCCGGCTCAGTGGTCCAACTCCGTTTGGAGGTTTACAACGAGATGGGCCAGAAATTCTTTGACACCGAACTGCGTGGCGGCAACGTGCTGGATTGGCACCTGCAAGATGGCGCCGGCCAGCGTCTGCCGGCCGGCTCGTACGCCTGCGTGCTGACCAGTAAGAGCTTGTCGGGCCGCTTGAGCCAACGGGTGGGGTTAGTGACGGTGAATGACAAGAAAGTGGCTATCGAAACTGCGGGAGCGGCTCAACTCTCGCTGGCGCAGCAGCAGAGCATCGGCCCCCTGGAAGGCCCTGCCCTCACCGTGCTGCAGGACAGTGAACCAGAAGCTATTACGGCGGTGACGCACGACGGCACCGATGGACAGATAGCGCGCACGCGCGGAGCGCTCTCGTTCCGCATGGGAGACTTCTTCTCCGGTAAAGACAAAGAGCACATGCGCATCACCGAGGACGGCAAGGTCGGCATTGGTACTGACAAGCCGGAGGCGACGCTGGACGTGGCCGGTTCGTTACGAGTAACCGAGGGCGTCAGATTCTCAGACGGCACGACGTTGGACGCCGCCAGCGGCAAGCTGACCGTGCGCGACGCGAAAGGCGATCCGGTGGACGTAGGCGGCACCAAAGCGGCTGGCACAGGCACACTGAACCGGGTGGCGAAGTGGACGGAGACAGGTGGGGCGGGCACGCTGGGCGACTCGGCAATCACCGAGTCAAACGGCAATGTGGTCGTGGGCAATGTGGCTCAAACCGGCAACCTGCAAATCTTCGGCACCGCCACTCAGGATGTATTCGCAGGCATGGGCCCGGACATTAACGCCGGTCCGGCATTCAACTTCGGCTACGCAGGCAGCAGCTTTGGGCGCAGCGCGGGCTTCTTCAACGTCAGAGCGGACGCATCGGCAACGGCGCCTAATCCCAGCCTGCGTTTCATGACGGCCAACGTCGAGCGGATTATCGTTACCAACACAGGGAGAGTAGGCATAGGAACGAGTAACCCAAATGCAGCGGCGAAGCTGGATGTAGTGGGCGACATCAACACGTCGACGCAGTACCGGATTGGCGGAAATCGTGTCTTCAGCATCGCGGGCACTGATAACACCTTCGCGGGTCTTGCCGTCGGGCTGGCTAATACGACGGGCGCAGGCAGTTCTTTCTTCGGTAGCGCGGCGGGCCAGGCTAATACGGAGGGCACATTTAATTCTTTCTTCGGTAGCGCGGCGGGCCAGGCTAATACGACGGGCGCAGTCAATTCTTTCTTCGGTAGAGCGACTGGCTCGGCTAATACGACGGGTTGTTGCAACTCTTTCTTCGGCGGGGCCACGGGAGGGTCTAACACAACGGGTCATAGCAACTCTTTCTTCGGATTCGGAGCCGGCCTATCGAACACCACTGGTTTACGTAACATCATAATCGGGTATTTGGCGGGAAGTGCCCTGGTAAGCGGCAGTGACAACATCTATGTGGCTACGGATGGGGCCGCCAATGAATCCGGCACCATCCGCATCGGCACCCAAGGGACCCATACTTCAAGTTTCATTGCCGGGATCAGTGGCGCTACCTCGGCCAGCGGCGTTAACGTCCTGATTAACTCCAACGGCCAACTGGGCACGCTTACTTCCTCGCGTCGCTACAAGCAGGACATTCGCGACATGGGTAATACCAGTCTCCGGCTGATGCAGTTGCGGCCGGTGTCTTTCCTTTACAAGCCGGAATACGTGAACGGGGATCGCACGTTGCAATACGGATTGATCGCCGAAGAAGTAGCCAAAATTTATCCGGAGTTGGTGACCTATGCGGAGGATGGAAAACCAGAGACGGTGCGCTATCACTTCTTGAATACGATGCTGCTAAACGAAGTGCAGAGGCAGCAGCGGCATATTCAGACTCAGGACCATCAACTGGCATCTCAACTACTAAAGGTTGCGCGGCAGTCACAACAGATCAGCGATCTGGAGAATCGTCTGCACCGGCTTGAGACAGTCGCGAGTCGCCGCTCCAGGGTCCGGCAGAGGTAGGCAGTGGCTACCTAATCAAAATAGGGTACTGGTGCAGTTTGAACCTAACGCCGAAGGCGTTGGCTAATTCCAGCCCAGGGTTTGCTTTGAAACCCTGGGGATAAGATGCTGTTGGTCTTGTCGCAACTCTGAAGGAGTTGCGACAGGTTTGCTGTTACGGCGA
>JBDTOI010000158.1:0-9340 GCA_039933315.1 Pyrinomonadaceae bacterium | reverse complement strand
TCCGTGGCCGCCCCTTCCGCATATCAAAAAAAAGAGGGGCGGCCACGGAGTGCCGCCCCTACAAAAATGATTCCCATTCAAGGCACAATTAATCCGGAGGCTGTCGAGCGCGAGCTGCAACAGCTTTGGCTGCAGACCAGCCAGGCGAATCAGCGCGATCTGAAGCCTGATGACGAGCGTGCCACCATGCGGGCGCGCGTAGCTAATCTCCTGATCTTTGTAACGGATGAATCGGCCGTCGATGAAGTGAACAAGATGCTGGTCGATCTCAGCACACGTCATCCCTGCCGGGCGCTGCTAATGGTCGGCGCCGAACAGGAACCAAACCGGGACATAGAAATGTCCGTGGCCTCATTCTCGAAACCGTCCGGCAAGAAGACCGATCCAAGACTTTGTTGCGAACAAGTCACCTTGAATGCGCGCGGACGTTTTGTGGTGGAATTGCCCAGCGCTGCTATTCCCCTGCTGGTGCCCGACCTGCCGGTGTTCTTGTGGTGGAATGATGAGCTTAATGCTCACCAGGAGGTTCTTACCGAGCTGGCTGATCGCGCCGATCGCGTCATAATTGACTCGACGAGGTTTGTCGATGCGGGAGCAAACATGCTGGCACTGGTGGACCTGGTTAGCTCAGAAGATGAAAACCGGGCGGCCATCAGCGACGTCAATTGGGCGCGGTTAACTTCGTGGCGAGCCTTGATCGCCGGGTGCTTCGATTCAGCGGCGCATCGACCGGCGCTTAATGAGATTGCCAGCGTGCGAATTGAATATGCCCCAAACAGTGCTGACAGTGATGAGATCGCGCCTCAGGCGCGGTTGATTGCGGGCTGGCTGGCCAGCCGGCTCAACTGGGGCCCGGCTACCGGACCTGAGATTACCTTCGAACGAGTGGAGCATCCGTTAGTTAAGCCGGGGCGGTTGATGAGCGTGAGGCTTTTAACTGAGTCAGAGGACCCCACCACCTTCGAGGTGCGACGCAGCGAGGATGGCATTTACCTGAAAGCGACTATCGGCAAAGGGACCGAGATACGCGAGTTGCGCACTTCAAAGGTGCGCAATCGCAGCGTCGCAGATCTTGTCAGCCGCGAAATGGAAATCCTCTGCCGCGACCGTGTCTATGAAGAAGCAGTATTGGTTCGTGTTGCTTCGTGAGATTTCGTGGATCGTGTGCTTAGGATTCGGAGCCACACGATCCACGAAATTACACTAACTACACGAAAGAACACGAAAAAAGAGAAACATCTGCTCCGGTTCTTACGTTTAAGGTGAGTCTCCCGGACTCTTTCTGAATGAAAACACCTAACAACTCGGAGGTTCTCCTTATGCAAAGATTTAGGCATCTTGCCTTTCTAGCTGCCTTTTTATTGATCTTTTCTGCACCGGCATGGGCCCAGCAGCCAACTCTGATCCCTCGCGAAATCCTGTTTGGAAACCCGCAAAAGGCCGGTCCCCAGGTTTCGCCCAACGGCAAGATGTTGTCCTACCTCGCTCCGGACAATGGAGTCCTGAATGTCTGGGTCCGCACCCTGGGCAAGGCGGACGACCGCGTGGTCACTTCGGATAAGAAGCGCGGCATTCGTTCCTATTTCTGGCAGGAAGACAGCCAGCACGTGCTCTACACCCAGGACCAGGGCGGGGACGAGAACTGGCACGTCTATCAAACCAATATTGAAACCAGGGAAACCCGCGACCTGACTCCTTTCGAAAAGGTTCAGGCGCGAATCATTGCCACCGATCCGAAGTTTCCCGACGTCATGCTGGTGGCCTTGAATAATCGTGACCCGCGGTTCCACGACGTCCATCGCATCGACCTCAAAACGGGCAAGTCAGAAATGATCGTCGAGAATAAGGATGGACTGGCCGGCTATAACCCCGACAATGACATGAGGATCAGGGCCGCGCAGAAAGTACATCCCGACGGCAGCACAGAGATTTTCGTGCGCGATGATGACAAGAGTGCCTGGCGCAGCTTCATGAAGTGGGGCGCCGATGAAGTTAACGGCGGCGTCGCTTCATTCTCTCCCGACAACAAGAAGCTCTGGATAATCTCCAGCGTCGATGCCAACACCGGCCGCTTAATCGAAGTTGATATTGCGACTGGCAAGCAGACTGTCGTCGCCGAGGACAAGCAGTACGATGTAGGCGGCGCATTGATTAATCCTATCAAACGCAATCTGGAAGCTGTGCGATTCATTCGCGCCCGGGCAGATTGGAGCGTGCTGGATAAATCAATCCAGAGTGATTTCGCGGCGCTGCGCAAAGTGCGCGATGGCGACTTCAGCATCTCCAGCCGCGATGCCGCCGACAAAACCTGGATCGTGAGTTATGTGATGGACAATGGTCCCGTCTATTACTATTCATACGATCGAGGCAGCAAAAAGGCGGCGATGCTATTCAGTAATCGTCCCGCTCTGGAGAAGTACACCCTGGCCAAAATGCAGCCGGTATCGTTTACGGCGCGAGATGGCATGACTATTCATGGCTACCTGACTCTGCCGGTGGGCGGGTCGCAGAAGAATCTGCCCATGGTGCTGAACGTTCACGGCGGGCCGTGGGGACGTGATACCTGGGGCCTTAACAGCGAAGCCCAATGGCTGGCAAATCGTGGCTATGCCGTGATGCAGGTTAACTTTCGCGCCTCGACCGGTTATGGCAAGGCTTACCTGAATGCCGGAGACAAAGAGTGGGCCGGCAAAATGCACACTGATTTGCTTGACGCTAAAGCCTGGGCGGTCAAACAAGGCTATGCCGACGCGAAGCGAGTAGCGATTTACGGCGGCTCGTATGGTGGTTATGCCACGCTGGTTGGCCTGACTTTCACCCCGGAAGAATTCGCTGCCGGCGTGGACATCGTGGGCCCCAGCAATCTGAACACCTTGCTGAAGAGCATCCCGCCTTACTGGGGACCAATCAAGGCTATGTTCACCAAGCGCATGGGCGAGGATGAAGAATTTCTTAACTCCCGCTCGCCGCTCTTCAAAGCCAACCTGATCACCAGGCCGCTCCTGATCGCGCAGGGGGCGAACGATCCCCGCGTCAACATCAAGGAGAGTGACCAGATCGTGGATGCAATGCGCAAGGCGAATAAACCCGTCGAGTACATTGTGTTTTCCGACGAGGGCCACGGCTTTGCGCGCCCTGTGAACCGGCTCTATTTTTACGCCAGGGCGGAAGAGTTTCTGGCGAAGTACCTGGGCGGACGTTTCGAGCCGGCCGGGGAGATCAAGGGACACTCTGGTGTGATTAAGTAAGCAAACTTAATGGCCGTAGGGTCTGGGCGCAGCGATGACTTCAAGTTGAAGTTACGCGCTGCGCCCTTTTGTTGATAAACGGGCTTCTATGAAATACCTGCAGCAGGAAGAGGGGCTAAATGAGGACTTCAGAGAGGAGAATAAGCGATCGAGTTACAAATATCCCCCTCCCCTTGGGAGGGGTTAGGGGAGGGCTTGTAAGGCACCCACCCCAAACGCAGAGCGCGGGCTTAAGCCCGCGCCCGAGTATTTTGTTTTGTGTTGCCCTAACTTCGTCCCTCCCCTAACCCCTCCCAGGGGGAGGGGAACACGCGAGCCCAATTTAGTTGACGTCTGAATTTGCAATTCTTTATAGTCGGGGTCGTTGACTCTCCCAGCAACGCCGTTTCCTTAATCCGGATGTTTGTCCTCGCGTGACGGGCATCCTTCACCCCGGGAAACACTCTCATGATTTATCAACGCATTAAGCAATCGGCCTATCCTCTCGCGCTTATCGTATCTCTGTTGCTTCTTATCCACGCCGGCGCTTCTGCGGCGCAGGCTAAAGACGAGTGGGTAAGTGTGCGATCCAAAAACTTCTTCCTGCTGGGCAATTGCGGCGAGAAAGAAGTTCGCCGAGTCGCCACCCGGCTGGAGCAATTCCGCGAGGTTTTCTCGAAGGTCCTGCAGGGAGTGAATTTCAATTCGCCGGTCCCAACCACGGTCGTAGTTTTTAAGAACGATAGCTCTTTCCGCCCCTTCAAGCCGAATGCGACAACTGCCGGCTACTTTCAATCAGGTGCGGACGTGAACTACATCGCCCTTACTGCCGAAGACCGCGGCGAGCAGGATCCGTTTACCGTTATTTACCACGAGTACGTGCACTTGTTGGTCAACAACACTTTCAAGAATGCGCCCACCTGGTTCAACGAAGGTCTGGCTGACTACTACAGCTCATTTTTCATAACCGACGATCAGAAGGTGACCGTGGGCAAACCTATTGCCAGCCATGTGTATCTGCTGCGCGAGAAAAAAATTCTGCCGCTGCGAACATTGTTCGCCGTAGATCAGGATTCCCCCTATTACAACGAGCGCGATAAGCAGAGCATTTTCTATGCTCAGTCCTGGGCCTTGATGCACTACCTGGTGCTGGCCAACGGCGAACGCCGCAAGCCGCAACTGGGGACTTTCCTGGCCCTCCTGGGACAGAATGTGCCGGTGGAGGAAGCCTTTCGGAAAGCTTTTGAGTCCACGTTCGAGCAGATGGAAAAGGAGCTGCGGGCATATGTGCAGCGCGATAGTTATCCGGTGATGAACGGCCACTTCAAGAGAAAGCTGGAGCTGGATACTGAGATGCAGAGTGGCCGGCTTAGTGAAGCGGAGGCGCAGGCTTACCTCGGCGATTTGCTGCTGCACAGTCGCCGCGCCGATGCGGAGACTTACCTGAAAAAGGCGCTGGCGCTCGACCCCGATCAACCTATGGCGAACACCAGTATGGGCATGCTGCACGTATACCAGGGGCGCTTCGAGGAGGCGCGCACTTTCCTGCAGCGGGCGGTAGCCGCCGACCCCAAAAACTACCTGGCCCAATATAACTACGCGCTGGCGTTAAGCCGCGAGGGCATGGACTCAAACAATTATATAAGGGGTTATAAGTCCGAAACAGTGACCTTGATGCGCGCGTCACTGCGCAAAGCCATTGAACTGGAGCCCACCTTTCCCGAGTCATACAGCCTGCTGGCTTTCGTAAACATGATCGTGGGCGATTCGGTTGATGAATCCGTTAGCTTGATTAAGCAGGCCCTGGTGCTGGCACCCGGCAAAGAGGAATACTCTTTCACGCTGGCCCAACTCTACTTGCGCAAACAGGATTTCAAGGCGGCGCGGCTGATTCTTGAGCCCATCGCGCGCGAGGGTAACAAGTCGGAAATGCGCCAGCACGCGAAGTCGTTGCTGGATCAGGTGACAAGCTTCGAGGCGCGGATGGCTCCTTCCGGAATAAATACTGACCCCGTGCTCATACCACAGAGCGGTCCCGGGACGGTCACGGTCACGATGGAGCAGATTACTGAGTCAAGTGATCCTTCGTCATACCTGCGAGAGGCGCTACGAGTGCCGCACGAGGGCGAGAAAAGATTGCAGGCGATTCTGGTGCGTATTGATTGCAGCGCCCGGGAAATCATAATCACGGTGCGAGAAGGCGAGAAGCTTCTGAAGCTATCCGCGCGCGATTTTAGCGGCATAGACATCACCACCTACAGCCCGGACATTAGCGGCGAGATCAATTGTGGCCCGCGAAAAGTTGAGAACAGCGTGATTGTCACCTACCGCCCGGCGAAGGACCCGGCCAGGAGTGGGGGCGAAATGGTGGCGCTGGAGTTCGTGCCGAAAGACTTCAAACTAAAATAGATCTAATACCGCAAAGCGGTTATGACCTCCAGCCCAGGGTTGCCGCTTCGGCTACCCTGGGTACACGTTTCAAATTACAAATCTCAACCCCAACGGGGTTGTGTCCATCTCAAACTTGAACCGAGTTGGACACACGCCGTGGGGGTTGGGGCAAAGCATCACGCCCGTTCCTGAAACTGATAGGGGCTCAAGGTTGAATCACAGACTGAAGTCTGTGCCACTAGGGGCGGGCGGGCTTCCGGGGGATTGCTTTGGGAATGTCTCCGTCGTCCACTATCAAAGTTGGTACGTTGGCCGGCTTCAACTTTGGTTCCCGTTTTAGAATCGGCGGAATCTTTGGCGGGCGGATTTTTACAGTGGCCACGGAGCCGGTTCGCCTCAGAATAGCGCCGCCCCGTCCCGCGACCCAGGTCGCGGCCTCGCCGCGATAGGCGATAGCAAACAACGTGGTGCTGGTGATCGTTGGCTGTACCTCCCAGGTCGCGCCGGCATCCCTCGTCATCAGCACTCGTCCCTGATCACCGGCTATCAGAGCTTCGTCGCGACTGGCAATCGCCACGGCAAACAGATTCGTATTTATGCCGCTCTCCTGGTCCTTCCAGGTTTCGCCGCCATCATCAGTCCGCAGGATGATGCCTTTCTCCCCCACGATGTAGCCGCGCTGGCTGTCGGCGAAGTCCACATCATAGAGCCATTCTTTGAGGCGGAGGGGAATCTGTCGCCAGTGTTCACCGCCGTCTTCAGTACGCAGGATGGTGCCGTGGGAACCCACTGCCACGCCATGCTGAGGATCGGTAAAGCGAATGTCCTCCAGCCACGAAACGGTGTTCGCGTGCTGAAAACGCCAACTGACGCCGCCGTCCTGCGTGCGCAGGATTGTGCCGCGGGCCCCGACAACCCAGCCATGATTAGGCGAAACGAAGTGCACGCCCAGTAACTCTTCGCGCTGATCGTTGGTTTGCGGCGTCCAGATAATGCCGCCATCAGTTGAACTAAGAATGGTGCCCTTCTCGCCCACCGCCCAGCCGATCTTCGGGTTGATAAAAGTGATGGCGTTAAGGCGCGCGGTAACTCCGGAAGGCCGTACCGTCCAGCGTTCACCGCCGGAGCTGGTGGCGAGAATGCGACCCCGAGCCCCGACCGCCCAGCCACGCGAGCCATCAAGGAAAAAAATGTCGGTCAGATCATCGCGGCCGCCTTCGGTCAATCGCCGCCATCCCAACCCGCCATCGTCGGTGCGCACTACCAGGCCATCGCCGCCCCCGGCCCAGCCGGTGTTTTCATCCGCGAAATAGACCGTCACCAAACGCGGCGCAGTCCGCACATTAATCGGCAACCAAAGATTTCCGCCATCGCCCGTAGTCAACACCACCCCGTTATCGCCCGCGGCCCAGCCGTGATTTTCGTCCGTGAACGAAACCGAAAGAAGATCAGTTCCCACCAGCGAATCGATGCTGCGCCAGTGGATGCCGCCGTCCTCAGTGCGCAGGATACGTCCGCCATAACCGACGGCAATCGCCTTGTCCTTTGAAAGAAAGGTGACGCTGGTGAGCGGTTGCTCGCCGAAGCCTGACTTCTTTTCCCAATTCGCGCCGCCGTCCTGGGTCACGATCAGGGCGCCGCGATCACCAACTGCTGCGCCCCTGTCTTTATCGACAAAGGAAACACAAAAGAGATGCGATCGCAGAGGAATGGTTTGCGCATGCCAGGTCAGGCCGCCATCAGTGGTAGCCAGCACGCGTCCATAACTCCCCACCGCCCACCCATGAGAATTCTCCTCGGGCGCAAAGGTCACGCCGTAAAGATGATCTTTAGTGCCGGAGGGCTTACCCAGCCACTTTTCGCCGCCGTTTGTTGTCAACAGGATTAGACCGCGGGCACCGACCACAACAGCGCGATCCTTGTTTTTGACATAAAGGCCATTGAGCGTGGTGAGAACAGGAGAGGTTTGCGCTTCCCATTCGAAGCCGCCGTTTCGCGTTCGCAAAATGGCGCCATCAGAACCGATGGCCCACCCGTGCTTTTTGTCGGGCGCGAAGCGGATTGCATTGATGGCGTTCCCTTGCGGCAGAGGATTCTGCCATTGCCAGGCGCGGGCAGGGGACTGTGCGGTGGCGACGGTTGAGAACGTGGCGAGCAGCAGAAAGAGAGTGGGCCGCAGATTGACGCGGATGAAACGCGGATCAGAACAAAACGATAAACGTTTAAGCCCTGACTTTTTTTGATCCGCGAACATCCGCGTTAATCCGCGGCTGGAATTACGCCAAGAGAAACGAAGACCCGCCAGCCTTGGATACCTGGGTCTACCCTGCGCCACCTCGTTGAGGCGAGCGGGCGTTTGGGCATGGTTGGGCGTAGAGGTACGGAAAATCATGAGTACTACCGCAGATCAGCCGAGTTTCTGGGAGACTGGATTATAGAGGGAGAGACAACCGAAAGCGAATCAAGCAAATGGCAGCCACAGATTAAGGCGGATATTCACGGATCTGAAAAGCCCTTCCAAAAGTTAGCTAAGCTTTATTTCTGATCCGCGTTTATCCGTGTATATCTGTGGCTAAATTCTCTTGGCTGTTTCGACAACCGGACTAGCCCCACTTAAAAAGGGACCGTGCCAGCGGCAGCAGGCTATGGCCTGTGACCATGCTGAGAAAGAAGGCTTCGTGGTCGCGTTCCACTTCGGCCATGACCTCCAGCTCGGCCAGGTATTTTGCGTGGCCCAGGATGCGCGCGTGCTGGGCGGCATCTTCATACTCAACGATGTTCCGGCTTTCCAGTCGCCCGGCGAAATACATCGGCAGAAACCAACCGATCATGTGACAGCCAACACCGAGAACGCGGCCGATCGTCCAGGCCCTGACTTCGCGCATACGCCGTGGTGCAGCGTCCAACTCGGACAGCATCGCCTTCACATTTGCGCGATGTACCCACTCGTCATTCTCTATACTTCTGATTTTCTCCCGCTCAGCAGCATCGCCCAGAGATTTCCAGTGGCCGCGATAGGCATAGGCAGCCGCCAGTTCGCCTGAGAAGGCATTTTGTAGGATGGCGATGAGCGCAAGCCTCGAATCGACTTTGGCGCTTGCTTTACTTTGAATGGATCCTAGGTCTTCTAATGCAAGATTATTCATCTGACACCAGTGGGAATCAGACCTTGCGCCTCCCAGCCTTGAGCGCGAAGGGCCAACGCTTCAACCTGTTGCGGCCAGTCATGCAGTGTCGCGGGATCAAAGTCTGCGCCGTTCGGCCAAACGAGAGTATGTACTTCGGGATCTATAACCACCTGGTTGAATAGGGAGAGGCTCCGCTGGGGCCCATACAGCTCGCCGGCGAGTATTTTTTTGAAATCGATGATCTGATCCGTTTCATCATCAAACCTGACATGCAATGTGTAAGGCCCGACAATTTCAAACGAACGAACGCGATAAATTTGATGAACCATTGGAAACCAGTATCTCAGCATACTTGCAGTCAGGAAGAGTTTCGCTGCAAGCTTGGAGTAAGAACTCAGGAGATTTCTTCAACGCCGATCTTTTCGACTGCCTCTTCCAGGATTTGGTTATCCACTCTGCCTAATGCTGCGATGCGGCGAGCGGCCCGGTCGGTGGCCTCCTGGACCACGTGGCCGTCGTGCCCTTTGGTCCATTCCCATTTCACCGCATGACGGAGGGCGGACTTGTCCAGGCGCGCCCACCATTCGTGATTTG
>JBDTOI010000157.1:0-9421 GCA_039933315.1 Pyrinomonadaceae bacterium | reverse complement strand
CACTCTTCAAGTATCTCAACTCCTGGACTTGAGCAAATGCTTACTGGCCCAAGCCAAAGCGGTGTCGCGCTGCGCTTGCCACCGCACTCCAAATAGTTGGGTTATTTCACGAACTGCCCCAATGGCCCTTCGGAAAGAATGACGTCTTTCAATGCCGGATAGGGGATAGAAACGAATTGCGGCCCCAAGGCATATGGGCCTACCTGGTACGAGTCGAAAACAATAACCAGCCCCTTCCGGGAAATAGTCCAGCTCTTGAAATTCGCAAGCTTCGCGGCAGTGCCCCGCTGCAGCCACTCGGCGGGAAGTTCCGAGTCCGGCCCTTGCGCTTTCCCCTGCTTCTTCAGATCTTCGTGGCAATAAGTGGAGATGACTTTCAAGTAGTTTGATGAGGGCTTGAATAGATCCGCTAACTTTAGGACCTTACCGCTTTTCAGATCGTAATTGATTACCTCGGAATACGAATACGGGTGGGCCGCGCCGCGAGCGTATCCGCCGATGTCAAAGCCAATGCTCACCAGATCGTCACTCGCCAGCGCGACTCTGTGGCCGATAAGTAAATCGCTTCTCATGTCCGCGTCGCTGAAGGGCGCTTCTTCTTCGGCCGCCCGCTCGGCCATGTCTTTCTTAAATTCGGTGATCTTCTTCGAGACCAACCCCCGTGAGAGGGAATTAAACTTCGTCACCGCAGCATCACTTGAGCCACTGAGTTGGGGATAGAGAACGGCAATATCGTATTTCAACTTGTTGTCGGACTCTTTTATGCTTTTGGTAACCAGATCCAGACCACCGCTTAAACTTATGGGCTGCTCTGCCAAACTAAACTTGGCTTGCTTGTCACTGTTTGGTTTGGACCAGGCGCCCTCAATCTTCGCTGCGGTCTGATCGGAAGCATCCCATTTCCCCTTGAAGACGCCAGTCTGCGCTCCCGTGGCGTCGAACTCCGACAAGGTAATGTTTCCGTCTTTATCGATGGTTCCTTTGAGGGTGATCGACTTGCCGATCCTGAGGTACGAATAAGTCCCGGAAAGATCGTGCCCCGTACGGACCAGCTTCATCTGCAAATCGCTGCTGCCGCCGATTGATCCGGCAAAAACCCACGCCTGGGAAACCTGACCTCCGCTCACCTCAGGGGCGAGGGCGGGTGGCTGACTGTTGTTTGCCACAACGGCAGGCTGGCTCGTAGCGCCCTTTCGCGAGCAGGCGGGCAATCCCGCAAAGAACGCACACCCCAGCAAAACTGTGAGAAAAAGAAGCCGTCTCATTCAGTTGCGTCCTCCACCGCCGTCGCACTTCGCTTAACTTCCTCCCGAATGTCTTCGAACGTCAATTCACTGAGACGGCCGCCGCTGAACACTTCGTTATTGGTGACGTCCGCCAGCGCAAATTGGGGTTTCGGAAACCCCTTCATTTCTTCATCAGTCTCAAAACCAGCTTCTGCCAGCACCAGACCAAACAGATCACCCAGGAACATGTCCACGGAAAATCTGCGCCCTTCGAACTCAAAGTAATAACGGTTCTTGCGAATCTCATTAGCGGCAAAGACTGACATCAGCTCCGCCTCCAGCGCATTGAGGTATGTGTTGGTAACCACGGTCCGCGAGAGGTCCTGCGGGTCGGGCGCAAACTTCTGCGTGAACTTCACCGTCCACTTATTGGTTTTTGGATCGCGCACCTTCCGGATACGGAGCCGTGTGCCCGTGATGTAGTTATCCGTAATCTGCAGGTGAGGATCAGCGCGCGTCATTCCTGGGGGCAAGTCCTGCAGAAGGTAGCGCCTCTCCCGCTCCACGATCGCGTACTTGCTCCTGGCGGGCACGATTGTATTTTGATCGGTTAGTTTAGCGACGCCCATTTCTTATGTTGTGCGGTCAGAGAGGGATCCTGTTCCAGGATCTCCTTTACACGCAGGACCGCGCCCGACTTTGCAGCCTTGATTATTTCTTTTTCCGGGTTGGGCTGTTTGGCTGACATGCGAATTAGTTGGCGTAATAGCCGGGCTTGGTCCGCGGCACCAGGTCAGGGCGGTTAGCTATTTGTATTTTCACGCTGCGCCACGAGGCGTCGTGCTTTTGGTTTGTCGGCTTATATCCCAGGCTGTAGATCTTGCCCAGGTCTTCTATCACACGGGTATAGATCCCGTTCAAGTCTTCAAGCTTTCGCGCCTTGTAATACAGCCCGCCGCTTTCTTCCGCCAATAAAGCCAGAGTCTTGCGCGCGTTCTCATAAAGCCTTTGCGATTGGTAGCCCTCTCCTTCCGTGTCGAGGTACACGGGAATAATCAACGTGTCGGTGTTCCTGACGGCTTCCAGCAGATTGGCAAAAGTTATCAACGAGCCTCGCGGCGCCGGCGAATCGTATCCCAGCAAGGCACTGTCTGCGCCGTCGGTCATGAAAACCACCGCGCGTCTTCGCTGCAGGGTGTTCGGCCCCACGACCTGGTCAAGAGTGAACTTCAGTGCGTCCCATACATTCGATCCGCCCTTGCCCTCGATCTTTGCGATGCTGGCAAGAAGTTTTTCGTGGTCGGCAGTCAAAGGGGAGATGACCTGGGTATCATCTGAAAAGGTTACGATGGCGATTCGATCGGCCGGCCGGGCCGCGTTAACAAACCGCCTCGTAGTCTCGTGAATCAGACCTCGTTTGCCGGCGGTCGAACCCGAGAGATCGATCAACAAGACGAGGTCAAAAGGCACATCGGTGGTGGCAAAGAAGCCGAGGGTCTCTGCCTTCCCGTCTTCAAAGACTGTAAAGTCTTCTCGTTTGAGTGTGCTTACGTGGCTCTTGAGGTTTTCGCTGTACACACTTACGTTCAGACTTACGAGTTCGGTACTGATGCGAACGACCTGGTTCTCTTCCAGAGTCTCGCCCTCAAATAGATCCCCCGCGGTCGCCCTGGCAATCGCACTCGTTGAGTCATCAACGAATTTGTTCGCTAGCCTGCCAGGGGCCTTCACCAGAGGCAGTCGATAGCTGCGCTCGAGAAACCTGAGATAGTCAGCCAGGGGTTCAAGTTCAAATTGCTTTCGTCGCGTTTCGACCAGGGATTCGTCGGCGATCGGATAGAGAACGAGAAAGCCGTCCATGATGGTCGTTTGAGTGCCGAATAACTGCTTAAGGCCTGAACCCAAACGCAGCCGGTCCACGTAGCCGGCAAAACTCGATTTTGTTATTTCGCCTTTCTTGGTAGCAGCCACAATCACCGGCAGGAGTGCTTTCTGCAGTTCAAGTGATGAGCTGTTCTTAAGCAGCATGAAGGCACCTGCGGCTGCCTCCGGGCCCACGAGGGCGATGGTGGGCCAACCAAATTCTTTCAGGATAGGGCAAAGCTCAAGCGTGTTCTTCTCACGCGAGCTCTTCATGCGGGCAAGCATGTCATCGCTTTTTCTGTTTTCCAGAATGTCCTCCCGCAACCGCTTTTGATCCTTCTCTCTCAGCTTCAATAACTTTTCTTGCAGCTTTTTATTTAGAGAGACGTTTTGCGGCGACTCGACTTGCGCGAGCATTCTCTTCACGTCAGTGTCATTGAGGCAGGGCGCCTGGGCCGCTGCTGATTGGGAGCAGAGGAGGGCTAAGACTATGGCAAACGAGAGTCGGAGAAGTTTTGGCTGTAAAGCTGCGCGCATGCGTGGTACTTAAAAGCTCAAGGTGTTCGTGTCAGATCCTGCGTCCGGCGGCGGACTCATCGATGAGTTTTGTGAGACGGCTCAGCCTGGTTTCTTCCTTCTTGGCGCTGACGATCCACCACATCAGAGTCTTCCGATACGAGGGTGTCTGGAGCTGGAAGAAGGCCCAGGCGTTTTTGTTCTTCTTGAGCTGAGTCAGGTACGGTTCAGGGAGATCCGCACTCCGCTGCTCGTAGGAATAAACCCCGGACTTGTATTCGCGGCGCGCCTCAAACGCCTCGAGCCCCGGTGCTTGCAGTAACCCAGCGCGGATCAATTCGTCCGCCCGCTTGATGTTGACGGAGCTCCAGATGCTAGTGCGCTTTCGCGGTGTGAACCGTATGGTATAGCGCTCCTCATCGACGCTCTTGCGAATGCCGTCAATCCAGCCAAAGCAGAGAGCTTCATCCACGGACTCAGGCCAGGTGATGCTCGGCTTACCCGAATCCTTCTTGTAGTAGCCGACCCACAACTCCGTTTCCGCCGCGTGATGCTTTGCGAACCACTTGCGGAGTTCGCCGGGCGAGCGGAAATAAGTAATTTTCATCGCGGGCGACTTCAATTCCGTTGGCCCTCATTTTACACCCGGCGTTATCTCCAGTTCATCCCATATAAGGATGTGCCTGGTTTCCTTTAGCAAGAGCGAACCGACGATGAACGTTATGCTCGCGACCACGATTGGATAGTACAAGCCGGCGTAGATGTTGCCCGTTTGCGCGATGACGGTCAGGCCGATTAGCGGCAGCAACCCCCCGAAGACGCCGTTCCCGATGTGATAGGGCAGGGAGAGTGACGTGTATCTGATCTTGGCGGGGAAAGCCTCAACCAGATAGGCTGCGATCGGGCCATAAACCATCGTCACGAAGATAACCTGAACAAACACCAACAGAATCAATTTCCAGGCAATGGGAGAGCCGATCAAGGCGCTGAAATCTGTATAGGGCAGAACCTCCGGGGCAGGTTGTAGCACACCGTTAACCAAAGACTGCGGGGTTAAGTTGATGGCGCCGGTAACCGCATTTCGCTGCGACACCGCCGTCACCACCTCGGATCCGGCCGCCAGCTGCATGGCCTTGTAAATCGGTATGTACGAAACCGCGGCCAAAAGGCATCCCAACATCATGATCCATTTGCGCCCCAGGCGATCCGAAAGCGCGCCGAAGAATACAAACAAAGGCATGCCAAGCAGCAGGGCAATAGCCACGATATAGTTAGCTGAACGCCCGTTTACTTTCAGAATTGTTTGCAGGTAGAACAAGGCATAGAACTGCCCCGTGTACCAAACCACACCCTGCCCGGCGGTTGCGCCGAAGAGCGAGATCAGAACTCGCTTGAGGTTCGCCCATTGGGTAAATGCCTCTTTCAGCGGCTGCACAGACGACATGCCGGCGCTCTTGATTTGCCGGAAGATCGGCGACTCTTTCATGCGCAATCTTATGTACAGCGAAATCCCTACCAGAAAGATCGAAATGATGAATGGAATGCGCCAGCCCCAGGAGTTGAAGGCCTCTTTGCTCATCGAGTTCTGCACGAAAAGAACGACGAGCAGCGACAGGAAGAGACCAAGCGTCGCTGTGATCTGAATGAAGCTGGTATAGAAGCCGCGCCTTTCATCAGGAACATGCTCGGCCACGTAAACAGCCGCACCGCCATACTCACCACCCAGAGCAAGTCCCTGCAGGATGCGAATCAGCAGCAGTATGATCGGCGCCAATATCCCGATGGTGGCATAGGTGGGCAGGAAGCCAATCAGTGCCGTGGCCCCTCCCATAATTAGTAGAGTCACCAGGAACGCATACTTGCGTCCCACCAGGTCACCGATACGTCCGAAGAAAAGAGCGCCGAAAGGGCGGACGACGAAGCCCACCGCGAAGGTGGAAAGATAAGCGATAAGAGCCAGGGTATTGTTGCCGCCGGGATAGAAGAGTGGCGAGATTACAAGGGCCAAACTGCCGAAGATATAGAAGTCGTACCACTCGATCATCGTCCCCACGGCGGAGGCCGCGATCACCTGCCAAATGCGATAACCATGAACGGCATCGGCGCCGGCCCGGCTCGCCGCGCTGGTTGAGGGAGAAGTATTCGCCTTCATTCGCGGGCCAGATTAACCGAAGTGCCGTCAGTATCAGAAGCTTAATCTAACCCGCAGGATAAACTGCCGGTCAGGGGACTGACGGGTTTCAAAAAGATGCGCGGCAGCTCGACCTGGAGCTGCCGCGCGGGAATAGCACGATAGGTAATTCAGTCCGACTGAAGCAGGCCTTGGTGACGGGCTCAATGGTCCAGTCAACGCTTATCAGTTAACGCATGCCCATGCTTTTCATAGGCATCGGCAGTTTGCCGTCAGCTCCGCTGGTGAGTGCGAGAAAAGCCGAATCTTCACGCAATGAATCGAACACGGTGTCAACGCGCGCCTCCATCATTTCCTTGGCCCGCACCGCCGGGTAGCGTTCATATTGGAAAAAGTGACGCCGCAGTAATGCGAGCGCTTTTTCACGCTGGCCGTTCTGCGCGTAAATGCCGGCGAGGTTATAGGAACCCGGCAGCAGTTTGAAATTCGCGCGGGCGATTCTCAGGGCTTCCTGGCCTTTGCCGGCCGATGACATGAACACAGCGGCAAAGACGATGTTATAAGGATCCTTCGGATCGAGCGCCAACGCTTTTTGCGTGTATTCATCGCCCTTCACAAAGTCGTGCTCAGAATTCCAATAGACGGCCAGGTTGCGATAGGTCAGCGCCAGGGGAAACTCGGCCGCCGAGTCTTCCATCAGGGCCAAACCTTTTTTGAATTCGCCGTCGTGAATAGTCATCTTTCCCAGACCGTGCAATGCCACGGCACGCGAGAGCGGATCGGCCGGCATGGCAAGAATAGCTTCGAACATGGTTCGCGCTTTGTCCCAATCGCCGATGTGATGGCGATAGAGTTCGCCGAGGTAGCGCAGGGGAGCGGGATCCGCCGGATCCAGCACACGAGCCTGGTCGTAAAGTTTCTCAGCCGCTACATACCGCTCGCTGTTCTCAGCTATCAGGCCGTTGCGCATAATTTGCTCGATGCGTGCGCTGGCTCGCTTTTCAAAAACGGGAGCCTCGGGGATGCCGGCAATGTCGCCGGCGCCCAGCTTCTTCAACTCCCTGGCCGCTTCCTTCGCCTTCTTAGGGAACATGCACTTCTCGCTGGCCACTGACTTATACAACTGAATGGCGGAAGCGTTATCTCCGGCGGCCGCTTTGGCCTTAGCTTCTTTCAGTTGACCGTCCAGCGCCGTCTCGCGTTGTTTGAATTCGCCCTCTACCAGCTTTTCCACCTCAACGACTTTAAGCTTGCCGTCTTTACTCTCGATCTTGTTTACCGGCAAACCGTCGGGTGTGGCCAGCACTGCGAGGGGCGGTTTGGATTCGCCCAGCAGTTTGTCCGCGTTGGCCGTATTCCCGTCCGCGAGTTCCATGGAAACGCACTGCGAAGCATACAAAGAGAGCGTGCGCGATTGACGCAAACTGGATCTCTTCAGCTCGTCCGTAGAGGCGGGAAACCAGTAGAGGACCAATCCGGCCGGCGGGGTATCAGCAGGCTTGCGTACTTTCCACGGCACGTTGTAAACGACCGGAGCTGGACCGCCGCCACTGTTATTAGAAGCGCCACCACCGCCGCCACCGCCGCCACCGCCACACGTGGCCCAGACCGGAGAAGCAGTAAAGAGAACCGCGAGGAGAATTGCGAGTAGTTGTGATAGGGGTTTTTTCATGATGCGGATTTTACCAGACCTGGAATCCAGTGCCCAAGGTCATCAGGAGGGGGAAACCTCTCAGTTATGTCTCACTTTCATAAGGCAGAACGGCAACCCCAACGCTGCCGTCTCCGCTTAAAGCATGGGATCTTCCTCGACCACGCCCGAGGTGAGTAAACTCAACGCCCCACTGTACTCTCATTACTCTAAAAGCGAAAAGGCGCAGCAGTTTTTGGGCTGCCGCGCCTCTTCTATTTGTGGTTACTGTCCTCACCCCAGCAACCACTCGGATGGAAGGATTCACCAACCATCTAGTTGCAAGGGACTATACACAAGACATATGGCCTTGGCAAACTCTCTCCCGGAAGGCTGTTTTACCTGCCCCAAAAGGGGCCATGGGCTGGTTTCGCTTACATCTTTTTGGCCTTCCAATCGGCCATACGTTTCTCCAAATCTGCGGTGTTGGCCTTGGCTTCCTTGCCCAGCACCAGCGCCCTCTCGCCGGCAGCAATAGCTTCCTGCGTCTTGCCCTGGGCGGCCAGCAGCCGGGCCTTGGAGGACATGTTCTGGAAGGTCTCTTTGGCCTTGATCGATTGCTCCAGCCAACCAATTGCCTCGGTCGGATCCATCTTATCTTCGCTCAGGAATACGTAATTGGCCGCCTGCAAAGGAGTGCGCCAATCGTCAGGCTTTGCGGCCGCAATAAGGATCCGCGCCTTCTGGAGAGTCAGCGCTTTCACATCCGGTACCTGAACGGTAAAAGGGACCCGGACTTTTTCCCAGCGAATGTTAACCTGCGAGGAATTGTCTGTGATCGGATCAAAGCTGTAGGTTAACCACTCCTGGTTTTCGCTGACCCATTGTGGCTTTGCCTTGACGCGCAGCGTGTCCTTCTTTGCGTCATAGTTGAAGCTGCCCCACTGATTCGCTTCGCCGTTGAATACCAGAGTCCATTCGTCTTTGGTGGGAATGGTATGCAGGCTGTAACTGCCGGCGGGAAGTTTCTGTCCGTTAATCAGAACATCATCGGTAATCACGAACTGTGTAGCCTCATTCGCTCCCGCGCGCCAAACGTGTCCCCAGGGAACAATGGGTGCGCCCTTGGGACGCTCGTTCTGATTATCCAGAGTGGCTTCCTCTTTAGCTTTATCACCCCAGGGCTCGCCCCAGATAGTTCGTCCCTTCACGCCGGGACGGCTGTAAGTAATAGTCACATCAGTCACGCCGATCGTTTGCATCACGCTGGCCTTCTGGCTGGGACGCGGCGTACGCACCGGCGGAGGCGCCTGTGCAGACGCCAATTGCGCGCTGCACAGGACCAGCATCAGAGATGCAAAAATAGAAAAGTAGAATCGTCTTAAAACCATCATGGTGTATCTCCTGGTAGGTGAATTTGGTGCATTATCTATCGAGTGGTGTGTTGCTGCAAGTGACGAAACTAATGTGTCCGCATGCTCCGGCACCCGGGTCGCTGACCGAACATGCGGGAAGGCTGCCGGAAGGAGTCGGTACCGTCACTGCCAGGGTGTTGTCAGATCATTGGCGTCGCGTCCCGTATGGGTGGTCTTAGCCTGGTTGGCCTATAATCAATGCCATGGAACGGAAAGAGCCTTTAGCGACCACCAGGCTGAATGAGGCCGATCGCAGAACACTGGATGATAGAGGGCAGCAAACCGATCAGCCGGCTCTGAAACAATTTCTCATTCTGGTGGCGGACGATTCCCTGGACAACGTAATCTTCCTCAGCTTATTCCTGCAGGGCGAGGGTTATAGGGTGGTGACGGCTTCTAATGGTGAGGAGGCCGTTAAACTGGCGAACCTGACTCAGCCTAATCTGATCTTGATGGATATTAGTATGCCGCTGCTGGATGGGTTGGGGGCTACGCGCAAAATCCGCGAGAACGATGCGCTGCGAGATGTGCCGGTGATTGCCGTCACAGCGTTCAGCACCGACGGGTTTCGGCAAGCCGCTTACGATGTGGGAGTAGCGGGTTACCTGGTAAAGCCGATCGACCTGCAGCGCATGCATGA
>JBDTOI010000156.1:0-9483 GCA_039933315.1 Pyrinomonadaceae bacterium | reverse complement strand
CCCCACTCCGGTTTTCGAGACCGGTGCACTAAGCCACTATGCGACCTCTCCGAAATACAAGGCAAAGGTAAAAGTAAAAAGGCAAAAAGCGGCGGGCCGCTCCTCATTTTTTCCTTTTACCTTTTTACTCTTGCCTTATGTCGACCTTCTTGCCTTGAAGAACTCCTGCATCAGCGCGCGGCATTCATCCCCCAGCACGCCGGTCACAACTTCAATTCGATGATTCAACGCCGGGGCGTCACAAATCCTGAAGTTGGACTCTACCGCGCCCGCCTTCTCATCACGAGCGCCATAAACCAGCCGCTGCACCCGCGCTTGAATCAAGGCGCCCGCGCACATGGCGCACGGCTCTATAGTTGAATAAACCACCGCGCCCGTCAGACGATAATTGCCCAGCTTGTGAGCCGCGGCGCGCAGAGCGACCATCTCGGCATGCGCGGTGGGGTCACATTCCGTCCGCGTCAGGTTTCCGGCCACCGCCAGCAACTCGGATCCAATTACAACGCAGGTTCCAATCGGCACTTCATCGCGTTCCCGGGCTTCGCGCGCCGCGGCCAGAGCTTCACGCATCCAGCGTTCATCGGCTCGCTGTTGCGCAGATGGCAATGTAGAAATCTTAGTGTCAAACAACACAGAGTTGAACTATAGGGACGCAAAATAAGCGTGTCAAGGAAGGGCTTTTTTGAGGTGCCCGCGTGAAAGATCAAGCGTTCAATGTTTGCGCGTGCTATTATCTGGAACGCTACTGCGGCCACCCGCCAGATGGTTTATTTCAGAATTTCGCATCGCTAATGGCTACGAATCGAGATCCCAGGCAAAGAGTAAGCGGCCCTTTATCCGGCGAACCTACCAGCGGCCGACTGCGCCCGGCTCAGCCCCCTCCGCCCGAGCAAACTACCGACCGAGCCGCAGCCCAATCTCCGTCGGCAATCATGCGACGCTTCTCGCCGGCGGAGTTCAACGCCGCGATGGTCCATTTCTATCGCGGGGAGATTCAGCGATCCAATACCTGGCGCAACCGGCTCGACACGACCACGAACTGGGCCGTAATTACCGCCGGCGCCACGCTATCATTCGCCTTCAGCTCTCCAACTAATCCGCATTTCGTTATTCCCATTAATTCAGTATTGGTGGCCATCTTTCTGTTAATGGAAGCACGCCGTTATCGCTATTACGAGATATGGTCCAGTCGCGTGCGGGTGCTGGAGACGGGATACTTTGCGCAATTGCTGGCGCCCGAAACCCTGCCTCCCGATGAAGAATGGGCCACACATCTGGCGTCCGATATGATCACGCCACACTTTACGATCAGTGAATGGGAAGCGGTGGGCAGGCGTTTGCGCCGCAACTATTTATGGATTTTCGCGCTCCTGGCTTTGAGTTGGAACTTGAAGGTCTATCTTCATCCTGATCCGGCCTACAACTTTGACATCTTCATTCAAAGGGCCAGGGTCGGGCTAGTTCCGGGCTGGCTGGTCTTCACTATAGGGTTCCTTTTCAATGCCGGAGTTGCGATCTTTGCTATTGGGACTATCAAGCTGCGTGAAGCCACCGGTGAAGTCCTGCCGCGGCACGAGTTGTCTCTGCACCCGTTGCAGCGCGTCAGCAGTTGGACCCGCGCGGCGGCAAATACCAGCCGGCGCACCGTGCGCCGCACCAAACGAGCGCGACATCGTGTGCGCACCAGCGGCGGAACAACCGGCGAGTTCAAAAAGATCGATATCAGCGAAACACCGGAGAGGGACAGAAGGCAGTAGGCAGTAGGCAGAAAGCACGGATCGGGTTTGCTGGCTGCTGCCTTCTGCTTACTGCCTACCGCCTTCTGCCTACTGCTTTCATCATGCTTGAACTTGACGGCCAGAAACTGCCTTTAGAACTAATTGCCCGGGTCGCTTACGGGGAAGGGCAGGTCTCTCTTTCCAGCCGGGCCCGCGAGCGCGCGACCCAATCTCGCCGCGTAGTGGAAAAGATCCTTGCCGAAGGCCGCATAGTCTATGGCGTGAACACAGGCTTCGGGCGACTCTCCGATGTTCATGTTCCTCCCAGCGATCTTCGTCAACTACAACTGAACTTGGTTCGCAGCACAGCTTGCGGCGTTGGCCCACCTCTGTCTGAAGCGGAAAGCCGTGCCATGCTGTTGCTGCGCGCTAATGTGCTGGCGCTGGGTTACAGCGGCGCGCGTCCGATCGTGATCGACACGCTGATAGCGATGCTGGAGCGCGGTGTATCGCCGTTTATTCCGGAGAAAGGGTCAGTCGGCGCCAGCGGCGACCTGGCGCCTCTGGCTCACCTGGCACTGACGGTAATTGGCGAAGGTGAAGCCTTTTACGAGGGCGCGCGCATGCCGGGGGCTGATGCTTTGCGCCGCGCCGACATTGAACCACTGCACCTCGAAGCCAAGGAGGGTCTGGCCCTCTTAAACGGCACGCAGGCGATGTGTGCTGTCGGCGGCCTGGCGCTGGAGAGGGCGGAAAGACTTTCGCGGATTGCTGATGTTGCGGGAGCTATGACGCTCGAGGCTTTGCGCGGCACTCCCGTTCCTTTTGATGAGCGGCTGCATCAAGCACGCCCCCATCCCGGTCAAATCGAAGCGGCCGCACACCTGCGAGAGCTTTTGCGGGACAGCCAGATTCGCGAGTCACATTTGCGGAACGATCCGCGAGTGCAGGACGCGTACAGTTTGCGATGTATGCCGCAGGTGCACGGCGCCGTGCGCGACGCGCTGCGTCATGCACGGAGTGTGGTCGAGACCGAGACTGCCAGCGTCACGGATAACCCGGTGGTATTCGCGGAGACTGACGAAGTGCTGTCGGGAGGAAACTTTCATGGCGCCCCGGTCGCGCAGGTGCTGGATTACGCCGCGATAGCTCTGACCGACCTCGCCGGCATTAGCGAACGGCGCACCGAGCGACTGGTCAATCCCGATCTCAACGAGGGTTTGCCGCCCTTCCTGACTTCGCATGCGGGCACATCTTCCGGCTATATGATTGCGCAGGTCACGGCCGTGGCGCTGCTGAGCGAAATGAAGATCCTGGCGCATCCAGCGAGCATTGATAACCTGCCCACCTCAGGCGGCAAAGAAGATCACGTCTCGATGGGCATGACCGCCGCCACCAAGCTGCGCAGCATTGTCACAAATGCCGAGTACGCGATCGCGATCGAACTGCTGACAGCGGCGGAAGGCCTGGAGTATCGCGCGCCGCTGCAACCGGGGCGCGGCGTCAAACAAGCCTACGAAATCATCCGCGGGCATGTCCCACGTCTTACCGAGGATCGCGCTCTTTCCGGTGATATTGAAAAGATTGCCTTGGCTATACGCGGCGGCGAATTTGGAATACTCGGGTAGCCGCTCCCAATGTAATGGTGGAGTTTGGCGTGTGGGCGAATTCTGCACTTACGCCGAAGGCGTTGAATAACTCAGCCCAGGGTGACATTCAAGTTGGGAAGCTTCGAAAGGCGATAGACCAGGGACTCTGCCAACCCTTCCGAGAGATATTCAGTGTCCGTTTCAGTGGTCTTATTTTGGAAAGGTAATACCGCGATCGAATCAATCGCTTCCGCGTTTGGCGCGCTCAGATAAACGCCGAGTCCGACTGCGCTGGCGACCAGCACCACCAGAGCAATCAACAAGCGCGTCGCTTCCTGGACAGCAGCATCTCCAACCAAACTCCCGGGAAGATCGTTAGCCAGCAGCGAGTCGACTTCTTTGCGCAATAGTTCATCGCCGGCGCAAGCTTCGTCGAGAAAGGCCGCACGCCGAGCGGGCTCACAATCGAGCGCCGCTGCGAAAACGCGATCAATTTCCTGCCAGCGTTGAGTAGTGGTCATTCTCGTTCTGAATCAACTCGCAACGTTTGCTGACGCGAGATTTGGCGATCAGTCTGCGGCGGGATATCTCTAGCGCTTCAAGTCCGCAGTCCAGTTCACCACCACGCTAATCGGGGTGGCATGGATCTCTTCAATCGTGGAATTAATGAGAAAGCGCTGCCCGTCACCAGAGACCGAATAATGACTCCTGAAATCAGTCAGACTTAGCACGCGGGTCCCAAAGAGAGCGTGAGGAACACCCGCCACGAATGAGTCGCCCATTTTTATATCGACCGCCATAAGTTTTCTATCCGTCGCAATGTAGAACAGCTCTTTGCCGTCACGCCTCCACTTCGGCTGACAACCGCCAGCGGTTGACACCCGCAGCCTGTCGCCAGCCGCCGGAAACCGCTGAGCGTAAATCTCCGGTCCACCCGACTCGTCGGATGTGTAGACGATCCATTTTCCGTCCGGAGAGAATTGAGCCTGCTGTTCATCAAACTCAGTTTGCAGAAACGGAAATGGCTTCCGATCGCCTGACACCGGTAATACCCACAAATCGCGCTTCGTTTTCGGGTTGAGCGTTTCATAGACGATGAACTGGCCGTCCGCTGACCAGTCGTCCGGCACTTTATCGTCAGGTGACTTGAGAATCACTTCCTGATTACCGCCGCCGCTCGCCATCTTTTGATACAGAACGCCGTCCCGGTTTGAGACGAACACAATGCGGCTGCCATCGGGCGACCAAAGTGGATTGGACTCGCCCCCGGGATCGGTGGTGAATCGGGAAGGAAGGTCGCGCGACAAATCGAATAGCCAGATATCGTTGGTTCCGGTTTTCGGATCTGAACGGTCCATGGCGGCCCGGCTTTCATCTGGTGACAGCCAGAGAGTGAAGTAAAGCCCGGCCTTCCCGAGCGATCCAATCTGTTTTCCTTCGCGATCAAACCAGAAGGGCTGGTTAATTTCTCCGCTACCGCTGCGATAAGCCAGCACGCCGTTTTCGGAGACAGAAAAGTCCCCACGAGCAAGTCCCAGGTTATAAGCAACGTGCTCGGCGACCGGGAAGGGCTCGCCGCTTAGTTGCAGCTCACCAGCATCGAATCGCTGGGCCATCAACGTCTCATTCCGCAGGAACAACAGAAAGCCCGGAGGCGCGTAAGCCGCATTTAGAGTGGCGGGAAGCAACCGCTTTGTTTCTTTCCCATCCAGAGATCCTGCGTATACTCCACCATTTTCGGCCTGGTTGCTCCGCACAAAATAGAGGAAATGCTTACCGTCGGGCAGGAAGAAAGGCCATCGATGCGAAGTTTCCGAACGTGCCTGATCAAGTGTCGTCACCGGACTGGGTTCACCGCCTGCGGCAGAAACCCTAAAGAGCGGGCCGGAAGCACCAGATCCAAAGATAATCACTCCGTCGCGGTTCCACGTGCCACCGCGGCTCGCCGCGTCGCACACAGTTTGCGGAGGCCCGCCGGAGGCATCAATCTTCTTGAGCTTGCCTCCTGCGCTAAATCCGATAAAGCGACTATCCGGCGACCAAAAAGGAGCAGAATTGCCTGCGGCTCCTTCGGTGCCGGGCAGCGCTTGCGCTGAAAGCGAATCAAGAGAGCGGACGAAAAGAGTATCTCGTCCTTCCAAAGAGGCGATAAAGGCCAGGCGACGACCGTCCGGTGAAAGGGCAATGCCGGGCAGGGTCCCGGCCATGCTTACTTTCTCAGGGGGTAAGAGCGATACCTTGAGCACGCGCTCATCTACCGCCGGACGGCGCAGATAGGCAATTGCCAGAGGGAGCGCCGCCAACAACCCAAGCAAGCAAACGCCTGCCACGACCCATGCCAGCCGCGCATAGTTCTGAGGCCTCTCTGGCGTAGGAACCGATGCCGTTGCCAGCTGGAGGCTTGATGACAATCCGCTCAACGCCTCCAAAGAAAAGGCCACATCCGTTGCCGATTGAAATCTGTGCTCCGCACTTTTTTCTAAACAGTGCTTTACCACCCGCTCCAGTGAGGCATTTACATGGCCGTTGAACTGAGATAGCTCTGGTGGGTCTTCTTTCAAAATCGCATTGAGCGTCTCGATTGCCGACTGGCAATGAAAAGCGCGCTTGCCGGAAAGCATCTCGTAGAGAATTACGCCCAGCGAGAAGATGTCGGAACGATGATCCACCTTCAGGCCTTTGACCTGCTCAGGTGACATGTACCCCACCGTTCCCATTACCATGCCCGGCTGTGTATTGAGTATGCGTGTCGGTAGTTCAGTGTCGGATACGCTCGCGTCCCGCGGCTGAATTAGCTTGGCGATGCCGAAGTCCAGGATCTTTACTCGTCCTTCTCTGGTGATGAAGAGATTATCCGGCTTCAGGTCGCGATGCACGATCCCCTTCGCGTGCGCTGCTGCCAGCCCCGACGCGATCTGGAACGCGTAATCAAGCGACTTGCCCACGGGGAGGGCGGCGCCGTTCAACTGTTCGCGCAGCGTCTCGCCTTCGAGCAATTCGGAGACGAGATACGGCGAACCTTCGTGAGTGTCCACGTCATAGATGGAGAGGATGTTCGGATGGTTGAGCGCGCCGACGGCCTGCGCTTCCTGCTCGAAGCGTCGCAGACGTTCCGAATCCGAAGAGAAAGCAGCGGGGAGGACTTTGATCGCTACGTCCCGGTTGATCTTGGGATCGCGAGCCAGGTAAACCTCGCCCATCCCGCCCGAACCTATCTGCGAGCGGATTTCGTAGCGGCCGAGACGACTGTTAGGAGGAATAGCCATGCGTGCAGCCCTGTGCTTCAACAAGCGCTGCGCTTCCTGGACGGCATCAGCGCCGGCCAAACTTTCCGGATTATCGTTAGCGAGCAGCGATTCCACTTCTTGCCGCAATAGTTCATCGCCGGCGCACGCTTCACCGAGAAAGGCCGCCCGTTCCGCCGGCTCGCGCTCGAGCGCCGCCGCGAAGATACGGTCAATTTCCTGCCAGCGTTGGGGAGTGGTCATGGTTAGTCCGTACTTAGTTCTCGACGCAGAAAGGCTTTGGCGCGTCTCCAGTCTCGCGTGATAGTCTCCGCAGAAACGCCCAACACCGTCGCGGTCTCTTCTACACTCAAGCCGCCAAAGTAACGCAGTTCCACCACCCTGCTCTTGCGCTCGTCAACTTTCGCCAGAGTTGTGAGGGCTTCGTCCAGCGCCACTAACTCAGCGGCGCGCTCGATGCTAACTACGGCCGCCTCATCCAGGGAAATCGTGTTGCCCCCGCCGTGTTTCGGACCCAGATGTCTGCGCGCGTGATCAATCAGGATGCGCCGCATTACCTGCGCGGCAATACCAAAGAAATGAGCGCGGTTCTGCCAATCGACTTTCTGATCGATGAGCTTCAGGTAGGCTTCATTCACCAGCGCCGTGGTCTGCAGGGTATGGCCTTCGCGCTCATGGCTCATGTAACGATGGGCCAGCTTGTGCAGTTCACGATCAACCAAAGGCAAAAGCTTATCGAGCGCCGAGCGATCACCTTCGCTCCAGGCGGCTAGTAGTTGGGTCACTTCATGGGACGGTTTGGCCGGCATAACTCACTTCATCCCGAATTAGACAAGGCCTTGCGGTAACTGAGACAGGTGTGATTGTAGCTGCCCCTGCCCTTAGCTGCCTATTCGTCTGGAAAAATTAGTACTGCTGAGGTTTGCCTTCAGCATGATGTTCAACGGCAGACAAACAGTCCTTGCTGTGACATGAGGTCAGTACCACCACGCGGTAGCGGGTGGGTTCCGCCAAAGTATAAACCGCATCAGTACGGGAAAATTGTTTGCCTGCCGTGCCGGATTTGATTTCGAAATCTCGCGTTAATAGGTAGAGCAAAAGAAAACTGAATCTGGCAAGAGTGCCTTCCACAAAGAAAGAGGTGCATCATGAGAAAGCAAGTTTACACGGGAATTGCGATGGTAGTTCTTCTGGGTTGTCTGGCTGTTTCGGCCAGGGCGCAGTGCAGTGGTCTCCGCTCACGCGTAACCATTCCGTTTGAGTTCAACGTCGCTAAAACGACACTCCCCGCAGGTGAGTATGCGATTAGCTGTCAAACTCCCGGGGCTAACCTACTGTTGATTCGCAGTTTGGATGGAAAGACCGGCGTTGCAGGGATAGCAATGATCCCGGTCGCCGGCGAGGCCCAGCATCGCGGATACCTCGTGTTTCACCGCTACGGCAGTCAGTACTTCTTCGCGCAAGCCTGGGTTGCCGGAATGGAGAACGGATTGGCATTGCCGCGGTCGCGAGCTGAACGCGGCGTCGCCCGTGAGCTTGCAGGCATAAAGCCGAAGAAGGAGGAGATCGCGCTGAAACTGCGTCATTAGAAGCCAGCAGGTCGGCAGCTGACAACATAGTCCGCAGTGCGTCGCGTAACCAGGAGAGCGATTACAAAACGCAACTGGCAAACAACCCGAAGCCTCAAGCTTCGGGTTGATGCTTTATGACCATTCTTTTTATCGATAAGAGGCAGCGGTACCTGGTAAAGATTGCGATTGTAGCTGCCACTTCGCCTGCTGACCAATTCAACTCTGAGAATCATTTCCGGCCTCATGACAGCTTTTGGCTTCAATTCTCGCGTTAACAGGTAGAGGAAAGAAAATGCGATCTCTGAATTTAACGATCGCACTTGAAAGGATTTGTATGTCTCAGCATTTGTTTACCAATTCGTCTGCCCGGCCAACGCGTTGTGCGATCGCCGCAACTTTGGCGTTCTGTATCGCATTGTTGGCGCTTTCGTTGTCGCACCAGTCTATGCCTGCTGCGCCTGGCCCCGTGGCGGGGCTGAACGCCGCGTACAAAAACGGTGAGCAGATAGGGGCGCCGAAACAGATAGCGGGCGAAGAGGCGCGCAAGTATTTAGAGCAAACAGGCGAAGGTCAATCGCTGATGCAGGCAGTGACGGCAGCACGCTTCGGTTTGAAGTGGCAGGAGCGAGGACCGCTTGGCGAAACTGGCAGTGGTTACCTGGGCTTGAGTCACGACCAGAACTTAAACGCCTGGTTTAGTGAAGACGGAGTGACGGTGCGACCCACGGTTTCCGAACAGGAACGAGACCGTTCGTGGCAAATGGGCATGCGGCTTAAAGCCTACGGTTATGGAAATCAACTCGTAGCCGCACCGCCCATCGTGTCACATCACGTGGAAGGCAATCGCATTGAATACGAGCGAGGTCATTGCCGATTGTCGATTGCCAATTGCCGATTTGAAAACATCGCGATTACTAAGTCGGCGGTCGGCACCCAGCAGAGCCCAACCGGAACCTTGGCGCAGGGGCGATCCTCAAGAGAGTTTTTTCAATCGGCAATTGGCAATCGGCAATCGGCAATTACGGAGTGGTACGAAAACCGTGGTGAAGGCATCGAGCAGGGATTTACGATTGAGGCGCGGCCAGAACGAAATGAAGATGTGCCGGCTACCGAGCCATTGAGGCTGGTGGTCGCGCTAGCGGGTAGTTTGCGCGCGCGCGTGGATGAGACGGGACAAACAGCTGAATTGTTTGACGAGCGCGGCGAGGGCGTTGCGAGTTATAGCAAGCTGGTGGCTGTGGACGTAGATGGCAAGCAGCTCGTTGCGCGTATGGAGACGAACGCCACGGGCGATGAGATTGCCTTGGTCGTGGAAGACGCGGACGCGCATTATCCGATTGTGATTGATCCGATCGTCGCG
>JBDTOI010000155.1:0-9620 GCA_039933315.1 Pyrinomonadaceae bacterium | reverse complement strand
GTCAGAACCGCCTGCGGTAGCGGGCGGGCCCATCGATTGGGGAATCCGGATTGCGGATTGCGGATTCAGAGTAAAACTAATCGTTCTCCAATTCGCATTCCGAATTCCGAATTCCGCAATCGAAGGGCCCGCCCGCTACCGCAGGCGGTTCTGACAAGACATGGCCAGTCCCGATCCAGTACGCGACAAACTCTTCGAACGGCCTTTGCCGAACAGTCCTGAGAGCGAGCGCGCTATTCTCGGCGCCGTCATCCTCGACAATGCGCTAATTAGTCCGGCCATCGAGTTACTCAAACCGGAAGACTTTTACGTCCCTTCGCATCGGCGCGTTTTCGTAGCCATGATCGCGCTTTTTGAGCGCAGCTCGGAAATCAATCCAATTCTCATTGCGGAAGAACTGCGGCGCGATGATGCGCTCGAGAGTGTTGGCGGCATGAGTTTTCTCACCAACCTGACCTACGGTCTGCCGCACGTGACGGGCATCGGGCACTACGCCAAGATTGTTCGTGGAAAATCGCTACTGCGCCAGCTAATCAAGGCGGCGAACAAGATCACCAACGAAGCGCTCGCGGAAGAGGATGAACCGGAAGTAATCCTCGATCATTCCGAGCACGCCATCTTTGCGTTGGCTGATGAGCGCATCCGCCAGGGCTTCGAGCACATCAAACCCGTTGCCGATCGCATCCTGGAAAAAGTCGAGGCCATGCAGGGCCGGTCCGTTGTCCTGACCGGACTAACGACGGGTTTCAGAGACCTGGACGCGCTAACCTCCGGCTTGCAGGCCTCGGACTTGATCGTCATTGCCGCGCGCCCTTCGATGGGCAAGACCAGCCTGGCATTGACGCTGGCACAGCACGCGGCCATTCAGGCGCAGGCGGTGGTTGGCATTTTTTCTCTGGAGATGTCCTCGGAATCACTGGCGATGCGTATGTTGTGCTCGGAAGCCAACGTCGATGCGCAGAAGTTTCGCAGCGGCTTTCTCTCCCGGGAAGAATGGGCGCGCCTGGCGGCGGGTTTGGGCCGGCTGGCCGAGGCGAGGATATACGTCGATGACACGCCGGCCATCTCAGTTCTGGAACTTCGAGCAAAGGCCCGGCGTCTCTTCGTTGAACAAAAGAAGCTTGATCTGATCATCGTCGATTACCTGCAATTGATGTCCGGCTCCAGTGGGCGTTTCGAGTCGCGGCAGCAGGAAGTTTCGCAGATCTCGCGGGAATTGAAGTCGGTGGCAAAGGAGTTGAACATTCCCCTGGTGGCGCTTTCACAGTTATCGCGCGCGCCGGAGAACCGCACCGACCACCGGCCTCAGCTGGCCGACCTGCGTGAGTCCGGGGCAATCGAACAGGATGCCGACCTGGTCGCCTTCATCTATCGCGAAGAACAATACAATCGCACGGAAGAGAACCGGAATATCGCCGAGCTTATTCTGGCGAAGCAACGGAATGGGCCGACCGGCACGAGTTATCTGGCGTTCCTGAGCCAGTTTGCCAAGTTCAGCGATCTGGATCGGGATGACCTCGGACCATACCTGAGTAGATTTGATCGCTCGGCAACAGGATCGCGGTCTCAAAGAAGAGATACCTCCGACTCTGCGTAAACCAGCACCCCGGGTTTAACTGTTTCATATCAAAGTGCCGAACCGTAGAATCGTGACCTGCGGTTTTCCGTTTTCCATTTATGCAGAACGATCGCCCCAATCATCGACCGCTGGACAACGGTGACGAGCCAGCGCGCCGGCCAACCTGGGCGCACATTGATCTCAACGCGCTGGCCGCAAATTTCCGCAGCGTAAAGGCGAGACTCAACCGCGACGTCAAGGTGATGGCTGTAGTAAAGGCCGACGCCTACGGTCACTGTGCAGTCAAATGCGCCCGCCGGCTGGAGCGAGAGGGCACGGATTGGTTTGGTGTGGCGCTCCCGGAAGAAGGAATCAAGCTGCGCGAAGGCGGGATTACCAAACCAATACTATGTCTGGGTGGTTTCTGGAAAGACCAGGAGTACGCGTGCATCAAGCACGGAATAGCTACAGTCGTTTACCGGCTCGACCTGGTAGAGGCCATGGATCGCGCAGCCAGGGACGCGGGGATCAAGGCAGACATTCACGTTAAGATCGATACCGGCATGGGTCGCCTGGGCGTTATGCCCGACGCGGTTCCGGAATTCTGTGAAGCGTTGCGACGGTTCAGGAATATTCGGGTTGATGGTCTGATGACTCACTTTGCCTCAGCCGACGATCCGGCGCGCGATAATTTCACTGAAGGGCAATTGAAACTATTCCAGCAATCTTTGGAGACTTTCCGCGCCTACGGCTTCCATGTCACGCACCAGCATATGGCAAATTCTGCAGCGACCTTTGGAAATCCCAGGACGCATGGGAACCTGGTGCGCCCCGGCGGCGCCCTCTACGGCTTGCGCGACACGCTCCCGCCGGATGTTGATTCCTCAAGCTTGCAGCCGGTGATGTCCGTGCATTCACGCATTACTTTGCTCAAGTCGATCAGCAAAGGCGCGCGCCTGGGATACGGCGGCACGTTTGCAGCCAGGCGTGAGACGCTGGTGGCGACGGTGCCGATTGGATACGAGGATGGCTACCGTCGATCGCTTTCGAATCGCGGGCAGGTAATAGTGCACGGGACTCTTGCTCCCGTAGCGGGACGCATCTCCATGGATCTAACGCTGGTGGACGTTACTGACGTGGCTGGCGTAGCGCTAAATGATCGGGTTACATTGCTGGGTCGTGAGGGAGCGGTGTCCATCTCCGCAGAACAGATCGCCAGCGAAATCGATACCATCTCTTATGAAATAACCTGCGGCATCAGTCCGCGCGTGCCCCGCGTGTACGTTTAGTGGCACAGACTTCAGTCTGTGATTACTAGCTGCAGGGCAATAAAGACTGAGGGTAGCAATGATCCACTTCTGGCAAAACGTTTAGGCTGATTGAGATCACAGACTGAAGTCTGTGCCACTATGAAGATGTTAAAGAGCAAACTTTGGCGGTGGCTAATTATCGGCGCGGTGATGTTGCTGACAATAATCGCCGTTGTCATCGGTTCATTGAAGCCGGCCTCCAACGTGGCTTTGACCGATCTTAACGAGCTCGAGGAATTGCGCACGACCTTTAACCGGGAGAAAGGGACTCCGCGCTTAATGCTTTTACTTTCGCCGACGTGACCGGCTTGTTTGGCGGGTGCCCGGAGGGTGCAGAAGGAAATACTTGAAAAATATCCGGCTACAAAACTGCGCGTTTATGTTGTTTGGTTTTCCATGTTGCCTACCGATGCCCGTGCTCGCTGGGGCTGGACAGCGGGAGTCATAAGCGATCAGCGAGTGCTGCATTTCTGGGACGAGAAAAAGCTTTTAGGACGCTGGTTTGCGCAGCAGGAAAATCCGGAGAATGCCGATGGGGGAATCGTTTGGGATGCGTTCTACCTCTACGGACCTGAGGCTACGTGGGATAGTAAGCCCGAACCGTTGATAAGCAGCGGCGCGACAGTTCAGGATGAGGCAGAGGAGTTGAAGAGGTCGATCGTTCCGCTTCTTAAATGAATTAGAACAGCATTAGGAGTGTGCTCCAGCAGTTCTCCCTCAAAGTCATGGGAACAGAACCCGAAAAACTCATCGTTGAGATTAGCGAGGGCAACAGCGTTACCGCGCTCCTTTACGCCGCGCCAAAGCGTGACCGCGCCGGCGTCACCCTCATCCTCGGCCATGGCGCCGGGGCTAATCAGTTGCATCCGTTCATGCGTCTGTTCGCGAGCGGTCTGGCCGACCGTGGCTTTGATGTAGTCACCTTCAATTTCCTCTACATGGAGCGGGGCCGTGGCGCTCCCGATCAAAAAGCGAAACTCGAAGCCTGCTGCAGCGCCGTAATCGACGCCGCGCGCCGTCATAAAAACCTGAAAACTAATCGACTGGTTATTGGAGGTAAGTCGATGGGCGGGCGAATCGCTTCGCAAGTGGCGGCTGCGGATAGCGAATTGAGTCTCGCAGGGCTGCTCTTCCTCGGCTATCCTTTGCACCCCCCTGGCAGACCGGACAAAATTCGCGATGCTCACTTAAAGGACATACGCGCCCCAATGCTTTTCCTCCAGGGCACTCGCGATGGGTTCGGTACACCCGACGAGCTGCGCGCGGTGATCAAGGCGTCCAAACTGTCCGCTAACATCTACGTCATCGAAGGTGGCGATCATTCTTTCAAAGTGCCTAAGAGTCTGGGCGTCCCGCAGGAATTGGTTTACGAGAGAGCAATGGATGAAATCGCCCGCTGGTCAAAAGCACCGTAGCCTCAGCGTTTCCTACCTGAGCGCTATGCAAGAACTCTTGCAAAAAAAGTTGACGTATCAAGCAAAGTAGGATATTTATCTGCCGCCTTGCGAAACCAATGGCTGGTCCTCCGAGCCTAAAGATCACCGCATTCTCCCAGTGCCAGCCGGCTTTGCACAGAAAGGCCGCGCCAGCTTCAGACGGCCGACGCTCATTTTCAAATTACTTAGTGCAGAGCTCAATCAGCCCCTTGAAATGCTGCGCAGCAAACGCAACAGAAGTTAGCTGAATCGTAGAGAGAGTTGTCGAGGCATGTGCCAGGGCAGGAACGCCGGATCGTTTTCGCTTCAGTTGGAATCGCGGAAAAGGTAAGGAGATTAATATGCCAGCCAAATCGAAAATTGCCGACGAAGCGAGCAAGCCCACGTTTGTTTTCAAGGGCACGGTGCAGGCGCTCAAAAAAGCCACCATGAAAGACGTGCCGGTTGACGACCGCACTATCACCGTCACGGTGGATCAGGTTATAGAGGCTCCCGAGAATCTCGCCAAGTTGGCAGGGCAGGAGATTACGGTCCAGCTCAGCGGCAATGAAAAGGTTAAGGTTGGTCAGCAGATGGTCTTTCACACTGTCACCTGGATCTATGGCGACAGCATTGCCGTCCGAGCGTTAAGTCAGGAGCCGGCGAAAACGAGCCGGATGGCGGCCATTGGCACGGCAGGCGACCCGGTGGCGCGCCGTGACCGGCGACAAAAACGCGAGCGTTTTGCTGAAGCGGATTTGGTAGTCTCGGGAAAAGTCATGGCCGTCCGACTGCCAAGCGAAGTAACGCAAAAGACCAAAGGCGTACGAGCAGCCGGCTTAAAGAAAAGCCCGCCGCCGAAGCCGATCAGCGAACATGACCCCAAGTGGCGCGAAGCCGTGGTTGAAGTTGGCGATGTCCACAAGGGCAGCCACCAGAAAAAGGAAGTGGTGGTGCGTTTCCCCGCCAGCATGGATGTCATGTGGCACAACGCGCCCAAGTTTCATCCCGGGCAGCAAGGCTTCTTCATGCTGAAGAAACGAGCCACCGACGAACCGGATGCTAAGGGAGGGAAGAAGACCGCGGGCAAACGTTCGGTGAAAGCCGCCGGCATCAAGGCCAAGGTCGAGGGCGATGAGGCCTACGTCGCGCTGGATCCCACCGACTTCCAACCCTTCACCGAGCCCGGTGGCGTCAAGGCGATCATTGAATCCGCAGAGGACGACCTCGACACATAGACACCTTCACAGGCAAAGGACCTCATCCACGGGCGGGAACATCCCCCATTTACTCGAAGGAGATAGCCCATGGCAGCCAGAAAGTCCGGGAAACGGACCAGCAGGAAACAATCGACTTCACGAACCGCCGCGCCGAAGAAATCCGCTGCCGGCAAAGCGAAACCTTCCAGCAAGGCCGGCAAAAAGGGCGCGTCCAAATCGGCTGTTCCCTCTATCCTGTTGGTCAATATGATCCCCAGGTCTTTGAGCGGAGAAGAGAACCAGGACAGTGAACCGAGTATCGCCGTCAATCCCGCCAATCCCTTGCAAATTGCTGCGTCCGCGTTCACTCCTGACCCGGCCCGTGGCGCTCTCGCTCCCATCTATGTCTCGAAGGATGGAGGCAATACCTGGACGCTAAATTCGATTGTGCCGGGCGCGAATCGCACCACCGGCACGGGCGATATAACTCTAAAATTCAGCCGGACCAACGGGACGCTCTACGCCGGAATTCTCCGTGGTGATTCACGAACTACGCGTTTGAATATTCTGCGCACCAGGAACTTCGATGCTGCTACGCCAATGGAGATTCTGGTCGATCGTAACAATGTCGACCAGCCCTACATGCACGTCAGTACCGTCAGCAAGGGTCCCGACAAAGGGAAGGACCGGGTCTATGTGGGAAACAATGATCTGAATGCAGGTGGTTCAGCGACCATAGACCAATCGCTCAACGCGGCCGGTCCCAATCCGAGTTTCAAAAAAATTCGAATCGAATCACGAGCAACACCGGGCCAGGATGGTCCACCGGTACGGCCTTCGGTGCATCCCGACGGCGTGGCCTATGCGATCTATCACGCGTGGCGCTCCTTCGACAACGATTCGGGACTGGGCACGGCCGACGTGGTGGTGGTGCGCGATGACAGCGGCGGGACCAACAACAAGCCTTTTACTGATCTGGTTGATCCTACCGATGGAAAAGTAGGGATACGTATCGCGCTAAACACCAAGTTCAACTTTAACGGTGTCCTTGGCCTGCAACGCACCGGAGGGGACGTAGCCCTGGCCGTCAGTCCCGCTAACAGCGATGTTGTGTACGCTTCCTACAACGACGATCAGGGCGCTATCTATATGCTCCATGTCCTGCGCTCGAACGACGCGGGGCGAACGTGGTCGGCAGACCTGCGCACCATTCGCAATGCCTTGAATCCGGCCCTGGCAATCAACAGTGAAGGCAAAGTTGGTTTTCTATACCAGCAGTTGGTCGGCTCGGGAGCCGGGCAACGCTGGGATACGAAGGTGGAGTTTACGAATAACGGTTCTAACTGGAACACGATCACGCTGGCCAAAGTGCAGGCCGGCCGGCCCGCGCTCAAGTTTGATCCCTACCTCGGCGATTACGCGCACCTGATGACGGTCGGAAAAGACTTCTACGGGATCTTTTCTGCCAACAACACGCCGAAGAAAACCAGTTTCCCAAATGGAGTCGTTTACCAGCGCAATGCCAATTGGACCACCAACACCCTGCTGGATATCGATAACCAGAGCCCGGTGCGACCCTCGATTGATCCCTTCTTTTTCAAAGTAACCGGGTGAAGAGAGTTCACCTGCAGTTTCTGACGTGCGGGTCTTAAGCGTCCCGACGTTACACACGCGGCCTTCAAACTACGCGTAAGTCTTATCCGAAGAGGACTCTAAGATGACGACACGAGGAAAAAAATTAACCAGGAGAACTGTAGCCAAAGTGGCTAAGCAGCCGAGGCCCGCAGATCTCCCGGACCTCCCCGACAGCGATCCCAGGCTAAAGCCATTCGAACCTGAGAATTTGGATCGGACTGTCATTGCCATTCCCCTGCTCAAGATCCTGGAAAAGGAGGCTCAGGATCTGAAAGCCAATCCAAAGCTGAAGATCGAACCACACAAGGTGATCATCGACTTGAATTTGTCCTATCCAGAGGGCCGGCAAAAAGCGCGCGAATGGGTGATTGAAGCTTCGAAGCGAGTCATTAAGAAGCACGGAAAGAGTAAGACTCAAGGAATCAACGTAGAGAAGAGTCAACACAGTCCGCAGTATTTGTTTGGCCAGCTGGAGGGAGATGTTATTCGCGCTCTGGTGCAATTGGACGCCAAAGAGAACGCCGGCCGGAACGCGGCCGGTAAACCTCCTGCCACCACGACGCGCGCGATCTATCACATGTGGCCTGATTTCCCGATCCGCGTGCTGACTAACAAGTCGATAAGCACGGTTAAAGCGGATGCAGCGCGCGCGTCATTCTCCGCCTTCGGACATGGAATTGTATGGGCAGTGATGGACTCCGGAGTTGACCAGAAACATCCTCACTTCCAACTCCACAGCAATCTGGATCTCGTATCACCACTCGATCACATGGATTTTACTGGTCAGGGAATTACCACAAAGGATCCTCATGGCCATGGAACCCACGTTGCGGGGATTATTGCGGGCGAAATAGACGACTCGTTGCCCCCCAAAGGAAAGAAGAAAGTCCACCGCGCGTTTGTTCGCAACCGCGACGAGCATGGCGGGATCAGTTTTCGGGAAATGAAGATAAAGAATATCTCGGGGATGGCGCCGAAATGCAAGATTCTCAGTTTGCGAGTCCTGGATGACGACGGGGCGGGTGATGTCAGCAGTTTGATTGCGGCCATATCGAAGATTCAGGAGATTAACGGTCATGGCCGTCCGCCACTCATGATTCAGGGTGTGAACATCAGCGTTGGTAATGATTTTGAGCCGGAATGGTTTGCCTGCGGTCAAAGCCCGCTCTGTGTCGAGGTTAATCGCCTGGTGAAGGCCGGCGTGGTGGTGGTAGTCGCAGCCGGCAACTCCGGCTATGGTTCGCTGCAAAGCGAGTTTACCGGCGTTTTCAGCGCCGGCATGGCGCTGACGATTAATGATCCCGGCAATGCGGACGGGGCGATTACAGTAGGGTCCACGCATAAAGAGATGCCGCACATCTACGGCGTCTCATATTTCTCTTCCAAGGGTCCGACCGGCGACGGCCGGATGAAACCGGACCTGGTGGCGCCGGGTGAAAAAATCATTTCCTGCGCCGCCGGTGCTACGCGTGAGGATATCAAGGAAAAGGCCGGCGACTGTGACTATGTCGAAGATAGTGGCACGAGTATGGCGGCGCCCCATGTCTCCGGCGTAATTGCCGCATTCCTTTCGATCCGGCGTGAGTTTATTGGCCAGCCGGAAAAGGTGAAGGAGATATTCCTTTCCACGGCGACCGATCTGAACCGGGAGAAATACTTCCAGGGCCATGGCCTGGTTGATCTGATGCGAGCTATTCAGTCTGTCTAGCGCCGCACTCCCTGTATCAAACTGTTAGTTTGCGCCGTCTAATATCGTGGAAAGACTGCCTGCTTTAAGAGAAAAACACCATGCACGAGATTACCGGTAATCGCGAGGAAGTTCTGAAGCTGATGAAGGACACGATTCAGCAACTGGGGCAAAGCACGCCCGGGACGAAGAAGGCCGGAACGAGGGCCCTGGGAACCCGTAAGGCAAAAGAATCAGCGCACGAGCGCGATCAGGTGGTGGCAGTTTTGCAAAGCGGTTACAAGGAAGAACAGACGAAGAAGGCCGTCAAGAAAGTAGGGCTGGGGACGATTCCAAACGAGCGAGCGGTGGAGGCGTGGTATGCACCCAGGAATCAGGCCGTCGCGCTATTTCAGGCGGCGATGGATGAGTATCTAAACCAGCAGGTAGGCCAGCCGGAAGCAAAGGAAGCAAAGGGAAAATCAGCCCGCAGCCTGTCAGTGGGCGGGAAGGCAAAGAGCGGCGAGACAAAGAAGGCGACCATCGATGCCTTTTATACAGGGCCGCGTCGCCCCCCGAAAGCGGGAAAAGGAAAGACAGCCGCGGCTAAGCTGCTGGAACAGTTCAGCAACCTGGATCCGCGTTGGGCCCAGGTGGTCTGGGAACAAACCAAAGTTAAGCTCAAGGGGCCACGACAGTTTATTACTCATAAATCAGCGACCGACTTCCGTTTTCAAATGAAGGACGAATGTACCCTCGCCATCGTTGGCGACTGGGGCGGAGGTAATGCCGCGGCCCAGGCCGTGGCCGGGCAGATCAGGAAGCTCAAGCCGGATT
>JBDTOI010000154.1:0-9815 GCA_039933315.1 Pyrinomonadaceae bacterium | reverse complement strand
AAGGGGGGCACACATTTAGTCCGGAAGGGGCGCCCACGGAGTGACGCCCCTACAAATCCTCCGCAAGCAGCTCAACGCAACACGGCCTCGATGACCATCGACGCAAACTAACAGTTTGCGTTACATGTTCAGCGCCTTGCCCACTGAAGGGTCTCGCCGCACTCGCCAGATCTTCGAGTCTAAATAGTAATGAATCAAGGCGTAGCCCCAGAGAAATGAAACAGCCAGCTGCGTTGCGAATGACTGCTCCGTGACCAGGCCATTACCGCTCTTCAAAATGAGATAACCGATAAACTGCCTTGGGCCCTGGTAGAGCAAGCCAAAGAGTATTCCGAACGCGAGGTAGTAAGGAATGCGGCGGCTGATAAGCGCGGCGAGACCATATTGCTGGCGAAGTCCTGGCTGGACGGCACCGGTGGCTGTGTTGACTGGCGCAGAAGGAATGCGCTGATACTTCTGGTTATGAAACCAGATCAACCGGTGATACTGAAAATTGTGAAAGATGGTCAGGATAGCGACGATCGCAATCGGCTTGTGCGGCATCGGCGTCAGCAAAACCACCCAGTGCATCGGGATGGCGGCCGCCAGCAGCAGGTACTTCGGCATATTCAGGGGCAGGCCCTGCCAGGCGCGTTGAATCTGACGACCGGTCCACACAACACCCAACACGATCGTTCCCGCCAGCAGTAGCTTTGCAAATCCGCTGATACCGCTCAACAACGTTGCTGGCACGCGGGCCATTGCCTCCTGGTCCTGCGCAATGAAAGCAACGAACGGGTAGTTGAAGGCAAACATCAGAAACAGACGATCGAGCGCATTGTCCAACGGCGCCAGATCGTTGTTCTTTTTCTTATAAAGCACCATGAAGCCATAGTGCTGCTTGACGAGATGGTAGTAGGCCCACAGGGCGGCGATGAAGAAGAAGACGAGGCCGACCCCGAGAATGACTGCCAACGGGCCGATGACAAAGAACAAAAGGGAGCCCAGCAGCAGGCGTTTGCGAGATTCCCATTCGGAGCGATCGAAGTAAGTGCGCGAGAAAGTGCCGAAGACGTGGGGCGCATCGATCAGTATGGCCCAGGCGGCGATCATGGGCAGCAGTGGCACCGTGCCGGTGACGTAGACAAATAACAGCACGTAGCTCGACACCACTGAACCAATGAACCAGACCAGATCATCCCGGGCGCTGATGATCCAGCGGCAGGAGAGCGCCCGCGGTCGGGCCTGTTCGTTGATGAGTTCAGTAGCCGCTGCCATAGGGTCGGATTTTATCACCCGGGCTAGTCTCCCCGTAACGCAAACCGTTAGTTTGCGCTGGGGCCTACCTCTTGGCGAGGGGAGTAAATCAAGCTCTGAAACGGCTCATATTCTTACCACCCTGAAGGAAAGAATAGAATACAAAGACGAACTAAATAACGCACGGATCAGTAAACACAGGACTTTCTAAGTTCACAACTCTTAACATTTTTTTACCTGTCCTTAACACAGGTTGATATACACCGGCGTATGCTCTCGTCCGCATGAGGGGGGACCGCCCCAGAGGTCATATGAAACCCAATAGAAAAAAGTTCTGGAGCCACGATAATCGTTTTCGCCTAATGCTCACGCTGGTTGTGGCGGTATTACTGCCCGCAGGCGCGCTAATCTACGTAAATTTTCAACACTTGAAATCCATCAAGCGCGACAAAAATATTGAGGCGTTGATTTATCGCGACTTTCAGTATGTGCTGGCTATGTCAGAGAAAAAGCTCAACCAGAAGGCTTTTGTCATGGTGGAAGATTTGAGAACGCAATACCCCTCCCCTGACGAAACCGAGCCGGAAAAGATAAGGAAACTCGACCTCATCCTGTCAAAGAATCCGACCCTGGCGCACGTGTTTCTCTTCGATCGGGAAAAAGGTTTCGTGATCCGTTCACAACCACAGCAGATGGGGGACGAGTACGTCCGCAAGGAACATGGAACGATGGCGGAAACTTACAGTGGCTGGTTCGGCATGGAGGGCAAGATGCTGGTCGAGGGCCTGCATAAGAAAAGCAGGCCCATGAACTGCTACACCAGTCCGGTAAAGCGGGACTTCGGGGAAGCCTACATGACCGGCGCCTATTTCGTCTTACCGAATGTGCCCAAAAACCGCGTCACGCTGGCTGGAGCCAGCTTCGATCCGAAATACCTGAAGCAAACCTTCTTTCCGGAAATGCTGGAAGAGTTGATAGCGCAAAAGTTGACTGAGGATAAAGGCGAGCGGCTGGCCATGGTGATCTATCCTATGGACTACGAGGGCGGCCAGGTGGACAAGCCTATAGCCGCTTCGGCGGGGTGGACCAAAGGGAAACCGGAAGTCTCGCGCAAGCTTGACGATGTGTTTCGGGGGCTGGCACTGGGCATAAAGTTTCAGGGGACCAGCGCGGAAGCGATCGGACACCGATGGGTAGTGCAAAGCTTCCTGATCCTGGGCGCGCTGTCGGTGATGATGATTGGCGGGCTGGTGCTAACCTATCGCAGCGTCAGCAAGGAAATGGCGCTGGCGCATCTCAAGTCCGACTTCGTGTCCAACGTATCGCATGAGCTGCGCACACCGCTGGCGTTGATCCGGCTCTATGCGGAGACGCTCGAGTTGGGTCGCATCACCACAGCGGAAAAGAAGGAGGAGTACTACCGCATCATTCGTAAGGAAAGCGAGCGGCTGACCGCGCTCATCAATAACATACTCGACTTCTCGCGCATAGAGGCAGGGCGCAAGGAATACGACTTCCGCGAGACCGATATCGCCGAACTGGTGAGCAATACCCTGGACGCGTATCGTTATCAAATCGAGCAGCAGGGGTTCGCCTTTGAGCAGAGCATCGACACGAGTATTCCCAAGGTGCGGGTGGACCGGGAAGCGATCGCGCGGGCGCTCGTGAACCTGGTCAATAACGCGCTCAAATATTCGGCGAACGAAAAGTTTCTGGGAGTCCGATTGTATCGATCAAACAGCGTGTTAAAGCTCGAGGTCATAGATCGCGGCATCGGCATCACGCGGCGCGAGCAGTCTAAGATATTTGAGAAGTTCTACCGCACCGGCGATCCCCTGGTGCACAACACGAAAGGCAGCGGCCTGGGATTGTCCCTGGTCCGGCATATCACGCAGGCTCACGGGGGAGACGTGGAAGTAGAAAGCACGCCCGGAAAAGGCAGCAAGTTCATCCTGTCGTTGCCGCTGGCAGCGATCTCGCATTAGCCCATTCATAGCGCAGCATCAAGGACGGCCCATCATGAAACCGAAAATGAACTCAACGCCGCGGACAAAAGACAGGGTAACTGACTCCGGTTCCGGCCGGCTCGCGCACCGGAGCGATGTGGCAGGCAACGCGGCTAAACGCACCCGCATTTTGATCGTAGAAGACGAACCGGCCATGGTGGCGGGATTGCGCGATAACTTTGAGTTTGAGGGTTACGAGGTCATCAGCGCGGAGGATGGCATCTCAGGTCTCGAGCGCGCCCTGTCTGATAATCCCGACCTGATTGTGCTGGACGTGATGATGCCACGCATGAGCGGTCTGGATGTTTGTAAACAGTTGAAGGCCCGGAAGCCTTCGGTGCCCATCATTATGTTGACTGCGCGCGGTCAGGAGATTGACAAGGTCGTCGGCCTGGAGCTGGGCGCCGATGACTACGTCACCAAGCCTTTCTCCATCCGGGAGCTTATGGCCAGGGTCAAGGCTGTGCTCCGGCGGGTGGCGCCCCACGGCAACCCGCCCGAGGTCTATAAGTTTAGCGATGTCGAAGTGAATATCCGCGGTAACGAGGTGTTGCGAGACGGCACGCCTATAGAACTATCGGCGAAAGAGTTTGCCCTGCTGTCTTATTTCATCGCCCATCCGGCGGAAACGCTGACCCGTGATCGCCTGCTGGACGCGGTGTGGGGCTACGATAATTACCCAAACACGCGCACTGTCGATACGCACATCGTGCATCTCAGACAGAAACTGGAACCGAACCCGGAGGAGCCTCGTTTCATTCTTACCATTCACGGCAGTGGCTACAAGTTCGTTGGCTAAAAAGCCAGGTCAAGTTTCTAAAACAGTAATAGCGAGGTTAACTCTCCCATGGGTTATCGCGGCATAAATGGCGGATTGGCGGCACGGCGTGCGGTAGATGCGTTAACGGCGTCGCCGCGCCGGAGCTCACGAAAACGGGCCCGTGCGGGAGAGCTCGAGTTAAAGCTGGCTGCACTGCAAAGGGATTACATCGAACTTCATGCGGCCCTGGTGGAAGCGGCGCAGGTGCACCGTCGTCTGTGCGCTCCGCGACTGGTCCAGTACGGCGACTTTGAGATTGCCAGTGAAACCTTCGCGGTCCGCCATGTGCCCGGGGATTTTTTCACCATCAAGCAGACTAGCCGCGGCGTATCGCTGGCGCTCACTGATATCTGTGGCAAGGGCCTGGCTGCCGGCATGTGGACCACTTACCTGGCAGGACTGATCGCCACGCACACGAATGCTAATCCCAAACCAGAGTCCATCGCCGGCGGAGTCAATCGCGACCTCTGTGGTATGTCTTTGGTGTCGCCGCTGGCCAGCTTGTTCGTAGCAAAGCTCGACCCTAACACTGGATCGTTAGACTACTGCAGCGCAGGGCATCCGCCCGCTTTGTTGCTGCGGGCCAATGGGGAGTTGGAAAAGCTTTCCGAAGGGGGGCCTTTGCTTGGCGTAGTGTCGGAAGCCGCCTTCGTCAGAGGAAGTGTTGAACTACGCCGGGGCGACGTACTGCTGGCCTGCTCAGACGGCATCACTGAGTCGTGCAATCAGGCCGATCAAGAGTTCGGTTACGACAGCCTCGAAGCCCATTTGCGCCGGGCCCAAAACGGCTCTGCGGATGCCGTGCTCTTTTCGGTGCTGGGCGCCGTCCAGGACTTCGCTGCCGCCAGCCCGCTGGTTGACGACATGTCACTGGTCATAATCAAGCACTGCACTTAATACAGCACATAACACATAAGGGGGAGAATCCAAACACCGCAGACAGGAGAACATTTATGGCAAACGTTAAATCGATTCCCGACGGGTACCACTCGGTAACTCCGTATTTGATCATTCAGGGCGCGGCAGACGCGATCGAGTTTTATAAAAAAGCGTTCGGCGCGACCGAGCTTTTCCGCATGGAGCACCAGGGGAAAATCGGCCACGCAGAGATCAAGATCGGTGATTCGCCAATCATGCTGGCGGACGAACATCCGGAGATGGGCCATGTCGGTCCGAAAACACTCGGTGGTTCGCCAGTCGGCCTCATGATTTACGTGGACGATGTGGACACAATCTTCAGCCAGGCAATCGAATCAGGCGCCGCTCAGGTAAAGCCATTGGAGGATCAGTTTTACGGCGATCGCTCCGGCACATTAAAGGATCCATTCGGACATGTCTGGACTGTGGCGACGCACAAGGAAGACGTTACGCCGGAGGAAATGGATAAACGCATGGCGGCAGCATCCGGCCAGGGAGGTTGATTTCTTCGTGAATGTTATTTGTAGGGGTGGCACTCCGTGGCCACCCCTCTTTCATTTGCGATATCTGCGCCAGAATTGAGCGGAACAATAAAGAGGGGCGGCCACGGAGTGCCGCCCCTACAAGTTTTTGTTAAGCCAGATGCTTCCTAACAATCTGGCTGGTCAGCACGCGAGCCCCCAGACGGTGCAGCGTATGGTACAGGCCGATTTCAGCCCGGACCATTAAGAGGTAATCAGCCATTGCACCTTTGGCTCGAAATAGATTGCTGGATTCCTTCATGAAGTCCTGTAGAAACGTGGGATCGCTGAAATCGAAAGGCACGGCTTGCTTCTCGAGCTCGGGCGGATAAACCTTGCGATAGAAGTTTTCGGAAAATCTTATTAGCGCCCGGCGAGTTGCCGGCGTTAATTTTTCCCCTGACCTAATGAAGGGGCTTCCGAGCAGACGGCGAAACTCTACCGAATCCCGCGACCCCGGATAAAGATAGACGCTCCGCAAATAGGCTACGAAGTCCGCTCCCAGATACTTCACGCATCCGAAGTCGACTAATCCAATGCTTCCATCGTCATCCTGATCAGGCATTGAGCTGATAACGATCCCACAACAGCAAAGCCACCGGAGGTGAATCCGATGGCTGCGCTGTCAGAAATTAGATGTCGCGTAACTTAGAGTAATAATCGCCTGGCAAATCTACCGCAGGCTTCGGGCGAGGTTCCGGAACACTACACGGTCCTTTTAGACTGGAACCGGCGCATCAAGTATTTCACGCAGCTTGCGCGTCAGGGCGCTAATGCTGAACGGCTTGCCGATGAATGCCGTTCCCTCCTCCAGGACACCGTGGTGAACAATGGCTTCATCGGTGTAGCCGGACATGTAGAGTACCCTCATCTCGGGACGCAGAGGCGTTAACTGATCCGCCAAATCGCGGCCGCTCATCAGAGGCATCACGACGTCGGTCAGAAGTAGGTGGATTTCACCTTTGTATCCGGCCGCCAGGGTCAACGCCTCATCGGCGTGTTTTGCTTCCAGAACCTTATAACCGGTTTCACGAAGTATTTCCGTGGCCATCTCTCTGACCACCTCTTCGTCTTCGACTACTAAGATTGTCTCGGCGCCCCTTAAGGCATCCGGATCTTCGATCTCCGTCTTGGCTTCCTTGACCTCACCTTCGACCAACGGGAGGTAGATTTTGAACGTAGTACCCTGGCCCACCTCGCTGTAAACCGAGATGCTGCCCTCGCTTTGCTTGACGATGCCGTAAACCGTTGCTAATCCGAGGCCGGTGCCCTTTCCAACTTCCTTGGTGGTAAAGAAAGGCTCAAAGATCCGGGCCTGCGTCGGCGCATCCATCCCACATCCGCTGTCACTGACCGCTAACATCACATAGTGTCCGGCGGGAACAGAAACGTGAAGATCTGCGGACTGCTCGCTCAGGTAGACATTGTTGGTTTGAATCGTAAGCTTGCCACCCTTAGGCATCGCATCCCGCGCGTTGACCACCAGATTCATAATCACCTGTTCAAGTTGATTGGGATCGGCCTTAACCTTACCAAGGTCTGGGCCCAGTCCAATCAGGAGATCGATGTCCTCGCCGATCAATCGCTGCAACATCTTATTGAGCTCAATCACGATGTGGTTTACGTCAAGCACTTCCGGCTGCAGAATCTGCTTGCGACTGAAAGCGAGCAGTTGCCGTGTAAGCGCAGCAGCCCGATCGCCGGATTTCTTTATCTCTGCTATATGCCGGTAAAGCGAGTTGTTTGGTGTCAGGCGTTTAAGGCACATTTCGCTGTGACCGGTAATGGCCGTCAGGAGGTTGTTGAAATCGTGGGCCACGCCCCCGGCCAGTTTGCCGACCGCTTCCATCTTCAGCGCCTGGCGCAGGTGCTCCTCACTGCGATGCAAAGCTTCCTCGGCCCGCTTGCGTTCCGTGATGTCATTGGCCAGCACTAACTCTGCACTGCGTCCGGCAAAGGTTAACGGGTATGAAGTGATCTCCACGTCGATGATGGTCCCGTCCTTCTTCTGATGTCGCCACGCGGCGGACTCACTAGGCTCCGTGGACACCTTTGAAATATTCTCGAGCAGGGCCGGAATTTCTTCCGCAGGTCGGATGTCCTTAATCGTCATGCTTAAGAATTCTTCCCTCGAGTATCCATAGCTACGCATCACCGCAGTGTTGACTGCCAGAAAGGAAAGGGTTTCCAGGTCGTAGACCCACATGGGGAGGGGATTGCTCTCGAATAACAGCCGGTACCGCGCCTCTGAATCTCGCAAAGCCGCTTCTGCCAACTTGCGTTCGGCCTCTTCTGACTCGAGCTCTTTGTTAGCGGCGGCGAGCTGCCCGGTCCGTTGGATGACATAACCCTCCAGTTCCTTATTCAGGGTTTCGCTCTCCACCGTCCGCTCGGCAATGTTCCACATCTCGCTAACGCTGCGCTTAATGGCAATCAAGAGGAACGTATTTTCAAAGAGAACCCAACCCGCGTGTTCCAGCCAGCGCCATTGGCTGGGCCCAATTACTCCATAAACGGACTGCGGCCAAAAAATCCCACGCAGAAGGTGATCGGCAACCACCACGAGCGTAGCCGGCACCAGCACGCGCCAGTCACGGTAGAACGAAAGGAAAGCCAACGATCCAAATACATGGAAATGGGTTTCGATCCGGCCGCCCGTGAGATGGATTAGCAATGCGCCCATCAACATCTGGCCGATCGCCACGGTGTAGCGGGTTGAGCGGTGGCCCGGGCGCGTGAGCGCCAGGAATATTGGGAGCGAGCTGATCGCCCCGCCGAGGATTAGCGCCGCCCAGACATGCATGTGGGTTTGGCTGGTCGTACCCACCCAGGCTCTGGGGGAAATCAGGTACGCGGCCACGATGCCGCCAATCCACTGGAGTATCATCAACACAGCGAACATGTGGTCTGTGCGCTGATAAATATTCTGTTGATGCTCGTTGAAGAGCTCCGCAACGCGGAGGGAGTTCGTCTCCGCGGCCGTGCTGTTAGTGTTTGCTTCGTTCATCTGTTGACGTCCTACATTCAGACTGGGGATCAAAGAGGGGACAACCAAAAACCGAAGTCTCGGTTTGATTTGGGGTCTCCGAATTTACGAGGGATACAATTGCAGCCTGGCCGGCGTTATCACCAAAGTGCCCGCGCGACTGCGTGATTCCACCGCTAAAGAGCAAACGGCCCTCGGGGTCGTAGAGAACGGTTTGACCTGAAGTAGAGGCGCGGAAAAGACGTGCCTCCCTGCCATCACCGTCCGGCACGACCTCGACTCCGGGAATGTTCGCAGCGCTGTGCCAGAGGTCGGTTTCTTCCCAATTCTTAGAGATTCCTTCGGGCTTGATAAAAAGGACATAAGCGCGCAGGCGGCCCTGACTGTGGGCCATTATCGACGCCAGTTCCCCTATGCTGGCTCTTGTGCAAGGACAATGAGGATGCGCCAGCATGACCAGCGTCGGATGATCCGTTGCACGTTGCATCCGGCTCTGATTGGGCCATTGTCGGGGAGCCTCAGCAGCGATGCCGGGAGTATTTTCGTAACCCCAAAGTAACCATAGACCCGTGGCCACGAGCGCGACCCAGGAAATCACGCCGATAAACAGAATCGCTCGCGTCCTTTTCCGGCGCTGCGGCAAGGTCGATCCGTCTATTTCCTTAATGCGGCGTGCTCTGAACATTGGTGACACAGAAGCTCCTGCGATCCAGAAAAATTGAGTACTTGATTGGCGACAGGTTTGATCCGCAAGCACCGATTTCCGGCGGAGCAAAACTCTAAAGGATTGATGAGGTTCGAGACACGAGGTAAGGCATACCAATGTGGTATGCGTCGTTAATAGATGTTACCGCACCCTAACCCTAATACACAAGCCATTTAGGGAATGAGGAGACTCTGCCGGAGTATGAATGTGTTTAAGTAAGGAAGGAATGTTCAGTACTAATACCGAATAACGAACACGCCCGTTTTCGCAACTCAAAGTCTTCGGGCCCAGGATTAGTTACCGGCCCCCCCGCTTTTATCCACCATCACGGCATCCACCTGGACCAGGTTCGTAGTGACTCTAAACCACCTCTTCGGGCGTTTCGGCTTGTGATTTTTTCGGCGGATTCTGCGCCCCAACGCGCCCGGCGACTAACAGAAGTACGAACGACAATAGCGCGCTGGTGTATTTCATTAAATGCTTTCCCATTAAGAAATGCGCTTGAAGAACATCTCGCTTGCGAAACTAGTGTGAGACTGACTGACTGCTGGGGAGACTACGGAAAAGAATTGGTAGCGCATACGGGACTCGAACCCGTGATCTCTGCCTTGAGAGGGCAGCG
>JBDTOI010000153.1:0-9853 GCA_039933315.1 Pyrinomonadaceae bacterium | reverse complement strand
TCCATGTTTGTGCGCTTCGCGTCCGCGAGGAAAACACCTACGCCCGGGGTGCGCACGGTCGAGCCATCGATCAGTGAATAGCTGCCGGTGCCTATGACTGCGCCGGCGGTTGGCGTGCCAACTACTTTGCCTAAACCGAGGGCGCGGAAGCCGGCAGGGAACATCTCAGCGTTAGACGCCGAGCGCCAGTTTTGCAGGACGATCTTTGGCCCAAAGAATCCGGCGAACGGTCTGCCCGATGGTTCGGTACCGCGCGGTTGCCAGATCTGATATTGACGCTGCACCAGGATGGCCAGTAGCTCCTGTTCGATGTTGCCGCCGCCGTTCCAGCGCTGGTCAATAACCAAAGCTTCCTTGTTGCGGAACTCGCGAATCTCTTTTTCAAACTTTCGCAGTGAAGGCGGGTTCATCGCCTGTATGTGCAGGTAGCCGACGCGTCCGCCGGAAAGTTCATCCACCTTCTTGCGCCGGTCTTTAACCCAGCGCTCGTAACGCAACTGGCTGTATGCGTTCGGATTGATCGTTTCGATACGAGTTTTCCATGCGCCTTCTTCGCCCGGCTTGTTGTTGAAGGTCACTTCGCTCTTGCGATTGAGACGATTGTTGAGTAGTTGCCAGTAGTTATCGCCCGCGCTTACGTTCTTTCCGTTAATGGCGATCAGATAATCACCGGCGCTGACACGGACCCAGTCTTTGTCAGCCGGGCCATCTTCGTAAACATGCGTTACACGGTAGCGGCCCGCACTGCTGTCCGCTTCCAGCTCCAAACCGAGATGGCCGGTGGACACGCCACCCTGACGCCCGCCGGGAGGCGGTGCCGCGCCCGTGTGCGAAGCATTCAGCTCACCAATCATTTCGTTGATGATGTTCAAAAGCTCTTGCCGGTCGCCCACAAACTCGACCAGCGGGCGGTACTTCGCGCGCGCTGCGTCCCAGTTCATGCCATGCATCTGCGGGTCATAGAAACGGTACTTCATTGTGCGCCAGGCATCGTCGAACATCTCCGCCCACTCGGTTGGGCGATCGACGCGAACTCTGACGTTGAAGTTAATCCTCCGCCGTGATGCATCACCGCGGGCTGAAGTCGCTGCGGCCGCCGCCGCGGCGCCACCTCCGCCACCGGCTGGCCCAGATGCCGGCAAAGGAACTGAATAAACGCCGTCGCGTTCAAGAAAGAACAGCGTGCGGCCATCGCGGGAAGTGTCCAGTCCCGAAATGCCTCCGCCAAATCCTCCACCACCGCCGCCCGGACCGCCGTCTTCGCTGGGCGGTTGGCCGGAAGTAATGCGGGCCAAACGCTTGCCGTCATCCTGTATCAAATAGATCACGGGCACATTGGCTGTCCCGGCCGGCTCAGTCGTGACGAACACAATCGTGCGGCTGTCGGGCGCGATGACGTAACTGGAAACAGGGAACGGCATGCGTGTAATCTGACGCGTGCGGCGCTTCAATCCGGCCCAGTCCATCTTGATCTCCCGCGGCGGTCCGCGCCGTTCAGCTCCGGGCCCGCGGCGCGGCGGAGTAGTCCCCTCAGCGCCTGGCTCTCCGGGCATTCCGCCGGTGGCCTCCGGCTCGGGGCGTTCTTCGGCATCATCCGGATCGCGTTCCAAATGCTCGAGTGTTACTGAGTAGATTTGAACTGAATTGGGAGTGGTCCCGCCGGTAGCTTCAATGCGTTGAAAGAACAGCTTGCGGCCGTCCGGCGCAAAGCGCGGGTTGGTGTCGTTGTTGGAATCAAAAGTGAGTTTGTGCGGTTCTTTTTCCGCGCCTGAAGCCGCGGTTGCATAGATATCGGAAGTGCGCGTGACGTCTGACTTCGTGTAGGCGATCCACTTGCCGTCCGGCGACCAGACCGGCGTACCAATGTTCCCATAACTCGACGAGTCGAGTTGCGTGATCTGTTTGGTGGCCGCATCAAGTTTGCGTAGTTTGCCATCTGAAGTTGAGAAGGCGATCTCCTTCGAATCAGGCGACCAGTTGTAGCCCAGTTTTAGCGTGTCGATGTCAGTTACCTGTCGCGCTTCACCGGCGCCATCGAAGCTGGCGATGTAGATTTCTTCGCGCCCGCTGCGGTCGGAGACATAGGCAAGGGATTTACCATCGGGAGAGTAGTCAACCGAGCGATCGCGGGCGGGGCCATCGGTAATCTGTTTTAGATCGCCCTCTTCGACGGGCGCAGTAAAAATCTCGCCGTGGATCGAAAACGCCAGTCGCCGCGAAGACGGCGCCAGATCGTAATCATCCACCTGCGAGTTAAAGGTCTGGACTTCGTCGAGGTTCTCCTGCGTCTCGGCGGCAATGTTGAGCGCAATAGGCGTAGCTTTTTTACTGCCCACGTCGAGCTTCCAGATGCCGAAATCGTGCTCGAAAACAATCACGCGGCCGTCGGCGCTGACAGCGGGCCAACGGACGTCACCACTCTTGAATGAAGTGATCTGCGTTGCCCTACCGCCGTCATCGGAAACGCGCCAGATGTTAGTCAGGCCATTGCCTTCGCGATCGCTGACAAAATAGATGCCGCCGTCATTCCCCCACATGGGCCACGAATCGTGACCGTCGAAATCCGTCACCTGGGTAAACTTCTTCGCGGCAATGTCCATCACCATTATGTCGCTCTGCGCCGCGCCCCGATAATACTTGCGCCAGTAAACCTGCGACTTCGGGTTGTAGGCCAAGCGCCTGCCGTCGGGCGAGTAAGCAGCCTGCACGCCCATGTCAGTGCCGGCTTTAGTTTCCCTGCTACTGTCGGTGCTCACCAGGTAGAGTTGGGCCGCAAAATCTTCGCCGCGGTTACTGCTGAAGAGCACTGCGCTTGAGTCTGGTTTCCAACCCAGCACCGTGTCGTCGGCGGAGTGAAATGTCAGTTGTTTGGCGGCGCCGCCCTCCGAGGGAATGATAAAGACGTCGAGGTTGCCGTTGCGTTCGCTGGAAAAGGCGATCCACTTTCCATCTGGAGAAAACCGCGCATAGACATCGCGGGCGCGGTTGACGGTCAGCCGTTGGACATTCTGGCCGTTCTCGTTCGCGGTCCAGATGTCGCCGAGATAGCTGAAGACAACGCGTCCATCGTGGTAGTGCGGGTAACGCACCAACCTCGCCTCGCGAGCGAGCACCGGCGCGATTGAGCTAAAGAGAAAAAGGAAGGCTAGCGCATAGAGTTTTCTCATGATCTTCTCCAGGTTGAGAGGCGTTATTCTGCTAGAAGTGACAACGGAAACCGATTGGAAAGTGTGCGGTCGCGGATTATAGCATGAGCGGCAGAAGTAGCAAGATGGTGACCAGGCAGTTTTGATTCGTGTGATTTCGTGGGTTCGCATGTTCGTGTTTGTTTCGTGGATAGTGTGGTTTCGTTTCGCCATGAGACCGCCCACGAAATAACACGAAAAGCCCCACGAAACCAAGCTAAGCAGCAGACGAGTTGCCCACGACGCCTGCTGCTAAATGTCAGCGGCACCTACCCGCTACCGCGGAGTCGTCCTGACCTCACGTCACCACCTGAAATGTTTTTCCTCCTTTGTCTTATCAGAATGAAACTGCGCGCATTGATGTCCGGTGAAAGTTCATTTTGCCGGTAGTTCGCAAATGTGTGCGCTCTTCTAATCCACCGGACAAGGATGGAAGGTCAAACCCCTTTTTCTCAAAGAGTGTAGGAGAAATCATGAAAAAGCCCATTCTATTGCTTACCGTTTTGTTCATTTTCGCTGGTCTGGCCCGGGCGCAAACAACCGAGTTTACTTATCAAGGCAAGTTGGATAACAACTCAGTTCCAGCCAACGGAACGTTTGATTTCGAGTTCCGTTTGTTTGATCTTAATGAAGCCCTCCCCCAAATAGGCGAGACAGTACAGCTCCTTAGTGTTCCGGTCGTAAATGGCATCTTTAGCGTCAGATTAGATTTCGGCGCAAACTTTCCCGGCGCAGATCGTTTCCTTGAAATCAGCGTGAGGGCGGTCGGAGACAGCACTTTTACCAAACTCAGTCCGCGCCAGCAAATCACTTCCGCGCCATATGCGATTCGTAGCGCCAACGCGGGACAAGCTGATAATGCCACCACGGCAACAACGGCAACAACCGCAACAACCGCAACAAACGCTTTGCAACTTGGCGGAACAGCGGCCAGCCAATATGTGCAAACCACCGATTCGCGCCTTACAGATGCCCGCGAACCTTTGCCGCTTAGCGTAGCCTATATCCAAAACGGCTCGACGGCGCAAAGCGGTACTCACTTCAATATCGCAGGAAATGGCACGGTCGGCTTAACGTTGTCCGGCGGCGTAGTTAATGCGGTGATTGAATATAAGCTCGGCGGATTTCGGATATTGAGTAATGCCGGAACCAATAACTTGTTCGCCGGCGTCGGTGCGGGAGGGTCGAACACAACCGGTTTCGGCAACGCTTTCTTCGGCAGGAGCGCTGGTGCTTCAAACACAACCGGTTTGAGCAACTCTTTTTTCGGCTCGGGCGCAGGTCCCTCGAACACAACAGCCAGCAATAACTCATTCTTTGGCAAGGATGCCGGACTATTAACTACCACAGGATCGAATAACTCTTTTTTCGGCACAAATGCCGGTATCTCAAACACAATGGGCAACAGCAATGCCTTCTTCGGCTCATACGCTGGACGGTCGAATACGAGTGCCGGCGGCAATGCTTTTTTCGGCGACAGCGCGGGACTGTGGAATACCACAGGAGAAAGTAACTCTTTTTTTGGCGGCTACGCAGGTTACTCAAATTCGACTGGCGGCAGTAATGTTTTTTTCGGTCTGCAGGCGGGTTTTTCAAATACGACGGGCAATAACAACACCATCATTGGAACATTCGCAAACGTCGGTTCCGGCAATTTGTCATTCGCCGGCGCGATTGGTGCAGGGGCAACCGTATCCACCAACAATACAATTGTCCTGGGCAGGACCGTCGATAGAGTTCAGGTTCCGGGTAAAGTCATCGTCGGACTGCTCGGCTCGGCGGGCGCCACTGATGTTTGCCGCAATGCCCAAAATGAACTTTCCACCTGCTCGTCTTCGCTGCGTTACAAAAGCAGTCTGCAAACATTCGCAAGCGGCCTGGAGGTGGTTCGCCGTCTGCATCCGATTACTTTCAATTGGGGGAAAGACGGAGTGCGCGACGTCGGTTTCGGCGCGGAAGACGTCGAGCGGGTTGAACCGCTTCTCGTTACCCGCAACTCAGCGGGCGAGATCGAAGGTGTGAAATACAAACAAATCACCACTGTTCTGGTGAACGCCGTGCAGCAGCAGCAGCAACTGATCGAGCAACAACAGAAACAAATCGAAAGCTTGAAGCGTCTCGTCTGCGTGGCTAATCCGCAAGCGGAATTCTGCAAGTGAAGCGACGGTAATGAACGTGACAATGAAAGCGTGATGCCGGTGATGGCAAAAGCCCCACGTCAATTGCTGGTCCGAGTTTTCATCAAGCAGGGGATTTCCAGGGAGTATGAAAATGAAAAGAAAGCTGTTTTCGCTTGGTTTGCTCATGGCGACGTTGACGCTAACGACATTGAGGCTAACGACCCTGGCGCAAAGCTGCGGTCCTTATAACCTGTCGCAGAACGTGATCGCCAGTGGCGGCGGCTCGAGCGCCGGTGGACAGTTCACCGTCGCAGGCACAGTGGGTCAACCCGCGGCCGGCACGCTGTTGGCCAATCCGCCTTTCTCTCAAGCTGGCGGCTTTTGGCAAACGGACCTTTCGCTGCCCACTGCCGCGTCGGTAAGACAATGCGACGTTCTCACGGCAAATCTACAATCAGGCTTTCGTGTTGAGGGAGTATTTCGGTTACCTCAAGCGCGACCCCGATCGTCCTGGTTACGACTTCTGGCTGGACGTCTTGAATAATCGCGAGTCCTTGCGTGCGACCCATTCGGCTCATAACAACCCCAAGGGTTGTCCGGAAAGTAGCCGCAGTTCGCAGCGAATCGCAGACCTCCGGATCGGCCCCGGCCTGAATAGCACGCGCGGGGGTGCCAGAAGATAAAAGGAAGTTTGGCATCCCTTTGGGATGCTCAATTCATTTATGCCAACGTGCCGGTGGTCTGCGACCACCGGCTACTTTCTTTCATCCCTCCGGGCTGAAGCGTTTACACAGAACGATGAATCCACCTTTCGTCGTATCGTCCAATTAGCGATTCACTCCATGCAACCCACCAGGGATCCCTCCTTAAACTGGAGAGGCTTTGCCGTGATGCTAAAGCGGTCGATTCAAAGCACGCTGAAAGCGCGCTGGTGCCTGGCACGCTCGGCGGACCCAGCGCTAAAAGCGCTGGGCCAGTAATCATGCGGGAAAGCCGTCTGAAGACGGCTGGAAGATGGGACCAATCCACGTAGTGGCTTGAGGTCAGTACCACCACGCGGTAGCGGGTGGGTCTCTACATTGCCAATTGCCAATTTTCGATTGCCCATTGGCTTTGATGACACGCCAATCGGCATTTGGCAATCGGCAATCGGCAATGCGACGGCCCATCCGCTACAGCGTGGTGGTACTGACCTCATGTCCGCAAGGAAGGCGATTGTCGGGTGGGTTGGGCAGACGCGCGGTAAATGGGTTATAACAATCGCCAAAGCACTCAGGTCGATCGAAATAACAGGTTAGGGAGAACACTGTGGGTGAATCTGATATCGGCATGGCGGGCGTTGGTGTGATGGGCTCGAATCTGGCGCTGAATATGGAGCGCAACGGGTTCGCAGTCGTCGCCTGGGATCGCGACCCGGCGTTTCTCGCCAAGGCAATGTCGCACGTTGGCCCAGGGAAGCGCGTTACTGCCGCGAAGACTCCGGAAGAATTTGTGCGCGCCCTTAAACGTCCCCGCAAGATCATGATCATGGTCAAGGCAGGCCCGCCGATCGATTGGACCATCGAACAATTCAAACCTTTCATGGAGAAAGGAGACATTCTGATCGATGGCGGCAACTCGTTCTTTGAAGACACCCGCCGGCGCGAAGCCGCCCTGGCGGAGCAGGGTTTTCGCTTCATTGGCTCCGGCGTCTCCGGCGGTGAAGAAGGGGCGTTGCTCGGTCCTTCGCTGATGCCTGGTGGGGCGCGTGAGGCGTACGAAGAAATCCGGCCCATCTGGGAAGCAATCGCCGCGAAGACAGAGGATGGGCCATGCACCACGTATGTTGGCCCCAATGCTTCCGGCCATTTCGTGAAAATGGTCCACAACGGGATCGAGTATGGCGACATGCAGTTAATCGCCGAAGCTTACGACATCATGCGGCGAGTGTTGGGAATGGCAGCGGATCAGATTGCCGATACCTTTGCCGAGTGGAACCGGGGCGTGCTGGATTCATACTTGATTGAGATCACTGCGCAGGTCCTGCGGGTGAAGGACAAGGAAAGCGGGAAGCCTTTGGTTGATCTGATTCTGGATCAGGCCGAGCAGAAAGGAACGGGCAAGTGGACCGCGCAGGTGGCGCTCGACCTGGGTGTCGCTATTCCCACCATCAATGCGGCGATTGATGCACGGTTGATATCCAGTTTGAAAGAAGAAAGAGTGGCGGCTAGTCGCGAAATAAGTGGGCCGGACTTTAGTCCGGGGAGTGGTGAATCACAGACTGAAGTCTGTGCCACTCTGCACGACGCACTGTACGCCTCGAAGATTTGTTCTTATGCGCAGGGCTTTAGCCTGATGCGGGCAGGATCGCAGCAATGGAGCTGGAACATTGATCTGAGCGAGATGGCGCGCATCTGGAAAGGCGGCTGCATCATCCGGGCGAAGTTTCTGGATAGCATCAAGACGGCATACAAACGCGACCCCAACCTGGCGAATCTGCTGCTGACTCCGGAGTTGCGCGACTGGCTTCGCACGTCGCAAACAAGCTGGCGCGCCGCCATCGGCACAGCTCAGAACCACGGGGTACCGGTGCCCGCGATGGCTGCCAGCCTGGCGTACTTTGACAACTATCGGACGGCGAACCTGCCGCAGAACCTGACGCAGGCGCAGCGCGATCTCTTTGGCGCGCACACTTACCATCGTATCGACAAGCCGGAACTGGGCGCGGTGCATACGAACTGGCAGGAGGCCACAGATGAACGCGGATGAACACGGATTCGGCAGAAAGACCAGGTCGTTAACATAATGAACGCCCACGCCTATTCAGGTATCCGTGTAAATCTGCGTTCATCTGTGGGTAGCATTACGCGCAAAGAGAACTCGCCGCAGATTTACGCGGATGAACGCGGATAATAAAAAGGGGCAAAAGGTTTTTGCGGCTGATTTTTCTAATCCGCGTTTTATCCGCCTTCATCTGCGGCTAAGAGTTGCTTTCTAAATCCCATGGCTGACAATACAAACGACAACCCGCTGCGCGCCGGCATGCGCATTGAACACACGGCGCCGCCCTGCGCCATCGTGATTTTTGGCGCTACCGGAGACCTCACCAAACGCAAACTTCTGCCCGCGCTTTACCGCCTTTCCGTAGAGAGACTTCTGCCGGCGGAGTTTGCCGTGATCGGAGTAGCGCGCGAGCAGAAGAGCGACGAAGAGTTTCGCGCGCAAATGCGCATGGCAGTAGACGAGCAGGAGGAAACAGAAGAGGTTGACGAGGCTGTCTGGCAAAGTTTCGCCGCCGGCTTGTTTTATATTCCCGGCGACTTCAGTGAGCCCGCAACTTTCAAGCGGTTAGGTGAAGCCCTCGCGCGCGTAGAAGCCGAACGCCACACCGCCGGCAATCGCATCTATTATCTCGCCACCGCGCCGGACTTCTTCGGCCTGATTGCCAAACAACTCGGTCAGGCCGGTATGGCGCGGCCCGAAGGCCAGGCATGGACGCGCATCATTGTCGAGAAGCCTTTCGGTCATGATCTGGAAAGTGCCCGCGCCTTGAATAAGGAACTCGCCACCGTCTTCACAGAGCCACAGGTTTATCGCATCGATCATTACCTCGGCAAAGAGACGGTGCAGAACCTTTTGGTGTTTCGCTTTGCCAACAGCATCTTTGAGCCCGTCTGGAACCGCGAATACATCGATCATGTCCAGATCACCAACGCCGAAGCTATCGGGGTCGAAGGCCGCGGGGCTTTCTATGAAAAGGCCGGCGCGGTGCGCGACATGATCCAGAGCCACGTTTTCCAGGTGATGTCGCTGATTGCAATGGAGCCGCCGGGGTCGCTTAGCGCGGATGACATTCGCGATGAAAAGGTCAAAGCCATGAAGGCTGTGCGCGAGTTTCCCATCAAAAGCGTCGGCGAGTTGGTGGTGCGAGGGCAATATGGACCCGGCTTTGTCCTGGGCGAAAAGGTGGTGGGCTATCGTGAAGAGCCGGGGGTTAAGCCAAATTCAAACACTGAAACCTATGCCGCCCTCAAACTTCATATCGATAACCCCCGCTGGACAGACGTTCCCTTTTACCTGCGCTCGGGCAAGCGTCTGACTCGCCGCATGACTGAGATTGCGATCCAGTTCAAGGTGAGTCCGCATCCACTCTTCAGTGAATGTGATGCGCCCGTCGAGCCCAACGTGCTGGTAATTCGCATTCAGCCAAACGAAGGGATTACTTTGCGCTTTGGCGCCAAGCTACCCGGTCAGGCGATGCGCATTCGTTGGGTCAACATGGACTTTCGCTATGGCTCGTCATTCGGTGTCGAACCACCGGAGGCCTACGAGCGTTTGCTGCTCGACTGCATGCTGGGTGATTCAACCCTTTACGCGCGGCGCGACATGACTGAGCGGGGCTGGGAAATCGTAAACCCAATTCTTGAGGCGTGGAAACCACCGGCCAGCGATTTCCCCAACTACGAGGCTGGGTCATCAGGGCCAAAGGCCGCCGACGAGTTGATCGAGCGGGACAATCGAGAATGGCGGCGACTGTGAATGAATTGTAGGGGCGGCACTCCGTGGCCG
>JBDTOI010000152.1:0-9861 GCA_039933315.1 Pyrinomonadaceae bacterium | reverse complement strand
CGACCGCGCTCAAGCTGTCGCACTCGCTCGGCCAAACTCTGCTGCAACTCGACAATGCGCCTGCCCACTTGCACGCGGGCGTATAATTCTTCGCGGTTAAAGGGCTTGGTCAGATAGTCATCCGCCCCCGACTGTAAGCCAGCTACCACGTCCTGCTTCTCACTCTTGGCCGTTAACAGAATGATATAAGGAGGGGCGGGGCTATCCTTCAGGCGCACCCTACGACATACTTCGATGCCATCCATGCCCGGCATCATCCAGTCGAGGATGGCAAGGGGCGGAGTGTTTTCGAGTTGTAGCATGGCCCACGCTTCTGACCCGTGGGAGGTGAGGATCACTTCATGTCCCCACTTGCGCAGTGTGGTTTCCAGCACCCTGCGCGAGACCGGATCATCTTCAGCGATTAATACTCTCATGACAGCCCATAATAGTTTGCCCTGAAAGCTGTGGGATTCAATACCACATGGCCTTGCACAAAAACTCTTATTCGTGTCGGTTAGTGCAGTTTAGTGTGACTTCGTGGATCGTGTGGCTCCGAATCCAAGCGCACGATCCACGAACACATACGAAATCTCACGAAGCAACACGAACCTATGGCGGTCTTCTTCAGCCATGATCTTCCAACTTCAAGTACTCTTTAAGAAAGACTCTGGTGCGTTCAAGTTCTTTTCTCACCCGGTCAAGCATCAGGTCTGCGCCGGCAAGTCTCCCTCCTTCAGCCATGCGCTCCAACTCCTGTAAGGGCGCGACGAGAGCCACCATGCCGCACGCGGCGCTCCCGCCGACGGAAGTATGTGCGATGCGGTTCACTTCATCTGCCGCGCTCGCTCCGATTGCCAAATGCAGTTTCTCTATATTCTCCCCCATCTGAGTCAGTTGCATCTCGACCAGCTCCAACAGGAGTTGTTCGTCACCGCCCGCTGATTCCTGCAACCGCTCTGTATCCACCGGCGCGGAATCAGCACCGGTGGCGGAGATGTTTCCCGCCTCTTCTGCTTTCGCTGACCCTGCCAGCCAGCGCGCCAGCATCCCTTGTAGCTCTTCTACCTTGACAGGTTTGCTGAGGTAGTCGTCCATGCCCGCCGCGAGGCACTTCTCACGATCACCTTGCAGAGCATTGGCCGTCATCGCGATGATCGGGGTATGGGCGCCGTCTCCTTCGCGCCGGCGGATCTCGGCGGTCGCTTCAAAACCGTCCATCTCCGGCATCTGGCAGTCCATCAGCACGAGGTCGTAGGGGATTCTCAATAAGGCCTCAACCGCTTCAAGGCCATTCGCCGCCACATCTGCCCGATAGCCCAGCTTCTCGATCTGGCGCGCGGCCACCTTCTGGTTCACGATGTTGTCCTCGGCGATCAGGATGAGGCGACGGGACAAGGCGGTCACCTCTTCCAGAGTGTGCCGCGTCACCAGTTTTGTAGGTAGTGAGGGTGTCGGTATGATTTCAGATTTGTTGAGCACTGTGACCAGACAATCGTATAGCTGCGACTGGCGCACAGGCTTCGTCAGATAGGCAGCAAAGCCGGTCTCGCGTGCGATCTGTCCATCGCCGCGCTGCCCGAAGGAGGGCATTAGTATTAACGGCACGGCGCGCATCTTCGGATCAGCCTTAATGATGCGGGCCAGCTCGAAGCCATCCATGTCCGGCATTTGTAAATCCATCAAGACAACGTCGAAAGGCCTGGACTGTTCCGCCGCAACGCGGAGTAATTCAAGGGCCCGCTGCCCAGCATCAGCTTCTGTGGGAAGCATCCCCCACGACGAGGTTTGATGAACCAGAATCTTGCGGTTGGTCGCGTTGTCGTCCACGATCAGCACTCGTAAGTTACGCATGTCCAAGCCCGACGGCGCAGCGGCTTCGGCGGCACCCGCAGATTGTTTCTCCAGCCGTGCCGTGAACCAAAAGGTTGAGCCTTTCCCAGCCTCGCTCTCCACACCAATTTCCCCGTCCATCAACTCAACGAGTTGTTTCGAGATAACCAAACCCAAGCCCGTGCCACCGTACCTGCGCGTGGTCGAACCATCAGCTTGCGTGAAGGCTTGGAATAATCGGTGCCGTCCCGCTTCGGAGATACCAATCCCGGTATCGGTCACCGCAAAGCGAACCGTCACATCAGTATCTGTTTCGCTCTCTTTCGTTGCCCGCACAATGACCTCGCCCCGTTCGGTGAATTTCACGGCATTACCGACAAGATTAGTGAGCACTTGCCGGAGGCGACCGGGATCGCCGCGCAGATGTGACGGCACGTCGCTGTGAATGAGCGAGGCAAACTCGATGCCCTTAGCTTGCGCATGTCCGGCCAGAAGTTCCACCGTCCCTTCAACAACATGGTGCAGGTCGAAATCCACCGTCTCGAAGTGCAGCTTACCGGCTTCGATCTTGGAGAAGTCGAGAATGTCATTGATGATCGTCATCAGCGATTCACCGCTGGATCGAACAGTTTCGGTGAACTCGCGCTGCTCTTGGGTTAGCTCGGTGTCGAGCAACAATCCTGTCATGCCGATGACGCCGTTCATCGGGGTGCGAATCTCATGACTCATGTTGGCAAGGAATTCCGACTTCAAGCGCCCCGATTCGAGCGCCTCGTCCCTCGCCCCATTCAATTCACTCTGAGTGCGCCTTAAATCCTCTACCATCGAGCGAAATGAAGAAGCCAGTTCGCCAATCTCATCCTGCGACTTAATCGTGATGGGGTAGGATAAATTTCCTTTGGCGACTTCTTTGGTGGCGAATGTCAGTTCACGAAGGGGGTGAACAACGATGCGGGTGAGCAATAAGATCGTGATGATGCCGAGCAACAGTGTCGCAACCACCGCAATGCCGATCTCCCTTTGGGTCACCGCTAAAACACGCCGTCCCTCTCGACTCGCATACTCGCCCTGTTCTTGCTGTAACTTCATGAACATGGTGGTCCTTACATCAAGCCGGTCATGAATTTCCTTAGCAGTGCTGTGAAAAAGCGCGTTGGCTTCATCCCGTTTACCTTTTTTCACGAGGTCTATAACTGTCTCGTTGTGGGATTTCAATAATGGATAATCGCGCTTCACATCCTTGAGCGCATTCTGCTCGCGCGTCATCTGATCTTCCAGCGCGCCGTAAGTTTTGAGCAAGTCTTGCATCGCTGGTTGAGAAGCGATGGCGAATTCCTTTTCGTAATTCTCAAGCAACGCGGGGAATGCTTGCCCGCGCTGCGCGACCTCAGCCAAAACCTTTTGCTGTTGACTTCCTGTATCGTTAATCGCAATGACAAGAGCAGTCTGCATCTCGTCGAGCGAGTCGTTAATCGCCTCCGCTTTCGAATATGCCAAAAACGCGTCTGCATAAACTAATTCCAGCCGCCCGCCCAGTATCCCTATGTTGTGCAGAGCCACATAGGTAAGAATGCCCGTGACCAGCAAGGCAACAACCCCAAGTGCCAGCGTGATTTTTAGACCTAACTTCATTCTTCGTCCCTTACTTTCTGAACGTCACCGCGTCTGTTGCAGTGATGCACGGGCAGTAACAAGTTCATGCTCAAATATCAGCTCGCAACGTTTTCGGACTGTCTATCTCATAATGACTCCTCAAAGAAAGCTCGTACACTCATGGACTAAACCGCCTGATCCGGGGTGACTTTCATTGGGCGATAGTAATCTGCGCCCACGATAATTATCAATCTGTTAGTGCTAGCCGGTAGCTCTCCTTCAACATCTCAGTGGTTGACTCAGCATAGATTTGCGCCGTCTCCAACTTCGAGTGGCCCAGAAACTTCTGTATGGGCTCGACAGGCATCCCGCGCTCCAGCAGGGTGGTCGCCACCGAATGCCGCAAGAGATGCGGATACACGCGCTTGGTGATCTTCGCTTTCTCTGCCGTCGCCTTCACGATTTGCTGTATTCGTCGCGGTGAGTACAGCAAGTGCCGGTTCGTCCCAAAATAACGATGACCCAGGGTAGTTGCAGCGGCAACCCAGGGCTGGAGGTCACAACCCCGTTGGGGCTGCTTCGCCTTCGACCCAAATTTCGCCGTCCTCGAATATTTCCTTTTTCCAAATAGGAACCGTGCGTTTTAGTTCGCGGATGGCCCACTCACAAGCTGCAAACGCCGCCCGCCGGTGCGGTGCACTGACCGCGATGACCACGCTCGTTTCTCCAATCTCCAGCTTTCCCGTGCGATGAACGATGCCGATGTGGGCGATGTCGAACTCCTGGTGTGCCTGTCGTCCCAAACGTTGCATTTCGCCCAGGGCCATTGGCGCATAGGCTTCGTAAACCAGGTGGAGCGTGCGCCGTCCGCGCGTCCATTCGCGCGCATAGCCGTCGAGGGTTACGGTGGCGCCGCATTCCGGAAGCACTACTCTGCGGGCGACTGCGCCCACGTTAATGGGATCCGTGGTTAGTTCGAAGAAATCGTGGGCGCACATTGAATTACCGACCGAAGTCGGTGCCACTTCGGCTCCGCCGCTCACTGGAGGAAAGACCGCCAGCTCGTCGCCTTCATGAATCTCGCGCTCGGCCGCGGAATATTCCTGATTGACTGCCAGCAGCAACGAACGACCGAACCGTTTCAGGTCCGGATGAAGGGCCAGAACCCTGGCTAAAACATCGGCGGCCCGACTCGTCACGGCCAATTCAATCTCCAGCCGCTCATGGCCTACCGCATCGCGAGCGGCGCCAAAGAAAAGCACATGAACGCGCATCAGGTCTGTGCTGCTGGCATTCGAATCCGGCATTAGTGGTTCAGGAGGCAGGTTGCAGGGCCTTTATTATCTTTACTCGACGTCAACTTTGCGCCCGGTGTGACCATTGCCCTTGGCGATTCCGTGAACTCTGGCCCGTTCCTCGTATCCGGGCAGGGCCTGCGCCAGCATGTCACGGAGCCGCTCCAGGCGCTCAGAGGTGGAGCGCAGCTCGAGCATTTCAAACTTCGCGTCCGACTCCATTTCCATGGCGGCGGCCACCAGAAACGACAGACGTTGCGGCTCGGTATCGGAAATATCCGGCAGGCTCGCCCGCTCGTCGTTGATCGTGCGCACCGCGCGCGCGATGCGCATAAACATCTCTGCGACCTCTCGCGATCGCTCCATCAGCCCGGGCCCCTCTTCGTCTTCATCCTCAAAGTAAGACACGCGGCCCACCAGGTAGGAATCGCCATGCTCTACATAGGAGTCAACCCGATACCGAACCAGACCGACAGTCAGGATATTGGAGCGACCGTCCGGCAGCGCCTGCGTCTCAGTCACTTCCGCGACGCACCCGATATGACCGGCGGGCGGGATCTCTTTTTCTGTCGCCCCCGGATCAAAGTAGGAGAGGCCAAACAGATTGCCGCTGGCGCGAATGTCACTGAGCATTTCGCGGTAGCGCGGCTCGAAGATATGCAGGGGCAAGGGTACGCCGGGAAAGAGGACGATGGGCAGCGGGAACAAGGGTAACTCACGCCTGCCCCGCACTCGGTCTAGAGCTTCGCTCATGAAATAGTTTGTCCGGAGTCGAATAGCCGCAAAAAATTAGCGCAAGAAAAAACTGAGAGTAATTGAGACGGGTCATTATCGCAGACGAATTGGCAGAAGTCAGTAGAAGAGACAGAGGTCGGAGGTCGGGGTCAGAAGTCAGAAGTCAGAAGTCGGAGGTAGAAAGTTAAAGTCAGAAGAATCAGAGGTCAGAAGTCAGAGAAAAGCGAATCCGCCTGACTTCTGATCTCCGACCTCCGACCTCCGACCTCTGACCTCACGCCATATCAAACTGGCGCTCGGGCGCGAGCAGCCGGAGCATGCTCAGAAGTTGTTCGGTCTCGAAAGGTTTATCGAGAAATCCGTCCGCCCCATGCTGGAAACAGGTCCGTTGCGTTTCGGCATTACCTTCCGAGCTGATCACCAGTACTTTGGATTCCGGCACGTGGGCTTTCAGGTAATCCAGAATCTGCATACCAACGTCCGGTGAATCCGTCAGCGGCGGCAGGTGCAAATCCAGAATGGCGACATCGGGAGCGTAGATCATGGTTCGCCGCAGCGCCGATTGTAGGTCGCTGGCAGCTATGACTTCATATTCGTCGATCAGCGTCCAGAACAATTGCTGGGTAATCGCTGCGTCATCATCGACAATCAAGAGCCTGGGCTTCATCTCTGATTCTCCTTCTGCGAGGAAGGCTGGTTCTGGTGAGGACAGAACCAGCTAAGTTACGCGATCACTGTGCAAGGGGTGTTCCGTTGGTTGGTTCTGAAGTGAACAAGCCCTGCGAGTACGAACGGAGAATATGTGAAGACTTGCACGAAACCTTGCCTGTGAACTAGAGCGCACAGTTCCGCCTGCAGGTGTGTACAAATGTCGACAGTTGGAGAAAAGAGTGGCTCCGTTAGTGTTCGGCAGGAGTGGCGGAATCGCCTATGCCCAGGTCGCTAATGAGACGATGCAGGTAAGAACGGCTAATACCCAGTCTTTTCGAGGCGGCGACTTTATTGCCGCCCTCGCTGCGCAAGGCGGCCGCGATCATGCGCCTTTTCAAGGCCGCGGTGGCCCCTTCCAGAGTGGTTTCGTCGCCCGGTGCCGCCGTCGGCAAACCGCGCAGCATTTTTTCAGGGAGAAACTCGAGGCCCAGACGCGAGCCTTCGGTCAATACCAGCAGCCGTTCGATCACATTTTCGAGCTCTCGCAGATTTCCCGGCCACTCGTAATCGAGCAAGGCTTCAATCAGCGCCGGTTCCAGCACCGGGGGTGTGCGGCCATGCTTCTCAGCAGCCTTCGCAGCGAAGTGTCTGGCCAGCAGAGGGATGTCATCGGCGCGCGTGCGCAAAGGCGGCAACACCAGGGGAACCACATTCAGCCTATAAAAAAGATCCCGGCGGAATTTTCCCGATTCAACCTGCGCTTCCAGATCGATGTTGCTGGCGGCAATCAGGCGTATGTCCACCGACTGCGTTTTGTTACTGCCCACGCGTTCAAAGGTGCGCTCCTGCAACACGCGCAGCAGCTTGACCTGTACTGCCGGCGATAGGTCGCCAATCTCGTCCAGGAAAAGCGTACCGCCGTCGGCGAGCTCGAATCGTCCCTTGCGCGCCTGGTGAGCACCGGTAAACGCGCCTTTCTCATGGCCGAAAAGTTCCGACTCGATCAATTGTTCCGGCAGGGCGGCGCAACTCACGCCGATGAACAATTGCTCCACGCGCGGGCTTTCTTCGTGAATGGCGCGGGCCAGTAGTTCCTTACCAGTGCCATTCTCTCCAATCAGAAGCGCGGTGGCGTTAGTGGCGGCCACTGCTCTGGCCTGTTTGATCACCTTTTCGAAAGCGGCACTGGCGCCTACCAGACAGCCGAACCCTTTGCTGCCCACCATCTCCGAACGCAGTCTGATGATTTCGTGTTCCAGGCTGCGCAGCCGGGCGGCCTGATGGACCAGATGCAAGACTTCGTCGGGATCAAAAGGCTTTTCAAAGAAACCATAAGCGCCGCGGCGAATTGCTTCGAGGGCGGCCTGCTTGGATCCACTGCCGGTGATAACAATGACCGGCACGGGCGGCCGCAGGGCCCGGGCCATCTCCACAATCGCCAGGCCCTCGGTGATTTCTTCCGTCGCCGGAGGCAAGCGTAAATCGCTTAGCACTACGTCCACCACATCGTTTTGCAAGTGCTCGCATGCTTCGGGACGGTTGACGGCTTCCAGCACGTGGTAGCTCTCGGTTAGCGCCCAATACAAACCGCGTCGGACGCCCGCGTCGTCGTCAACGACCAGTACCGTTGGTTTATCTTTAAGTTCCATAGATCCGCTTCAGACCGTCCATTCGGCGAAGGTAAACAGCGTGGCAAGCTGATCGGCAAATTAACTGCCAGAACTCGGCAAGCACAACTCGGCACCACTATAACTACGGTTCTGGGCGGATAAATGCGGGAGGAATTTGGCCGGCGGGCTACGAGAAAAGACTGTTCGCATCGAACTTACTGCGCGCCGGTTTTGCCGGATGGTAGCACGACGCGAAAAGTTGTTCCAACGCCAGGTTCTGAATCGACTTCGATCGAGCCGCCGTGCGCGCGAATAACTTCGCGGCAGGTGTAAAGGCCCAGGCCCACGCCACCCTGCTTGGTGGTGGCAAAAGGATGGAAAAGGCGTCGCTCCTGGAAATCCCGCGTGATGCCCGGGCCGGTGTCGCTGATACTAAAACTTACTCGTCCCTGACCGGTCGGGGCGCCGGCTATCTTCAGTGCCCCTTTCCCTGGTCCCATCGCTTCCAGAGCATTTATGACGAGGTTCTCAATCACTTTCTCGATTCGCTCCGCGTCAACCAGGGCCATCAGCTCTTCCGGCAAATCAATCTCTGTATCTGGGGATTGGGGCGCCGACGTTGCCACCGAGGCCAAAACCCGCCGGATAATGGGAACCAGATTAGTCGGGCGCGGCCGGGGATGCTCGCCGCTCATGGTGATAACGGGTTCGCTTAGTTTAGTGACCAGCCTTTGCAGCTTTTCCGTTGCTTCCTTGAGCGAGCTCATGGCGTCGGCGCGAAATTCTGCGTTATCGAACTGGCGCTCCATGTTGGTGACCAGCAGCGATAGACTCGAGATTGCGTTTTTCAAGTCATGAGTGAGCATGGCCGACAAGCGCATGAAAGAATCGAACTGTCGCGATTCGGTTTCGCGGGCCAGTTGTTCGCGCAGCCGCATGGTGAGCGCATTCATGCTGTCCGCCAGGGGCTGATTCTCAGCGCTGGAAACCATCAGTTTCTGATCCAGCTCACCGCGCGCGATTGCTGCCGCCCCCTGGGCCAGGCGCGCCAGACTGCCCGAGCGGCGTTGTGCAATTAGCGTCAACGCCAGCGCGGCCGCTATAGCCAGCGGCAGCGAAAGCAAAAGCCCTCCCATCAATGACCGCTTCGCCGGCTGCAGCTCCTGTTGGTAGTTAGCAGCTACCGCCAACGAAAGATCCATCTGGCCCAACGACCGGTAAGATGCCAGCCAGCGATCGCGATCCGCTGTCTCGTAGAACATCGTGCCCGCGCCTTCCGCCCTCATCGCCTGGGCCACGGGCTGGAAACCAGGCAAGGCGTCTCTCACCGATTGATAGCTGAGGGTTTCGTTGGAGTGGTAGTAGATTCGCCCGGCTTGATGGAGGACGATCACCACGCGGGAAGCCGGGCTCCCAGTTTTCGTTGCACCTGGCGCGCCCATTTGATGCCCCGCCAGCTGCTTGAACAAAGGACTCAGCTTGAGATCGACGACCAGCGCCCCCACAACGGCGCCCGCTTCACTTCCCAACACCGGAACCGTATAGCGCAATGTTGGGCCGAAAGACTCGTGGTTGATAAGGTCGCGCAGTGGGATGCCATCCCTTGCGCCAATGAAGTGCGTATTTCCACCGATACTGTTACCAGGCGGTAGGTTCTGCGTTATTAGATTTACTGACGGCCTTTCGTCCACTTGTGACCCGCTGGTATTCATCACCGCATGGAAAAGCGGTTCGCCGGCCTGATTGAGACAGGCAAGGGAGCCGTAGTGCTCACGGCTCTCTATTAGAAAAGCCGTCATGATTCCACCTAACTCAGCCGGCAAAGCTACGACGGGATCAGTTTCAGGACCATCAGTTAGTGGTTTACCGGCCACCGCACCTTCTTTGATAAGCGCTTTTGGCGGATGGCTCTGCAGGTAAACACGCAAAGCGGCGGTTTGCGCCAGTACCTTCAGGCTGGCTTCGCGATCGATGAGGGTGAACGTGATTTGGCGGGCGATTTGATCGGCTTCCCGGCGCAAATCGTCGCGCAAACGCGCTTCAGCGTCTCGCGTGTTCTGCCAATAGCTAAGGGCATTCAGTACCAGCAACGCCGCAAGGGTAATGGCAAAGATTATGAGGAACAGTTTGGGCCGGACTTTCAACGGCAGTCTCCTGCTCTATGT
>JBDTOI010000151.1:0-9875 GCA_039933315.1 Pyrinomonadaceae bacterium | reverse complement strand
ATCCCCATCTCACTCCCCACCCCGTTCTACATCGGCCCCGTCAACGTCTACCTGGTTGCCGAAGACCCGATCACAATCATCGACACGGGGCCCAAGACTAAAGAAGCGGCGGAGGCTCTGCGAGCGGGTTTGCGACGAGCCGGCTTTATTGTCGCTGACATTCGCCGCATCGTCCTGACCCATGCCCACGAGGACCACTGCGGCCTGGCTCGCTCCTTGAGAGATGAAGCAAAGAACGCGGAAGTGTTTGTCCATGAATGGGAGACAGGCCATCGCGCCGGGCGTTTGGAATACGCCGAGCATCGCCACCTGCTGGTTCGCGCCGGCGTCCCGGAAGATGAAATTGAGAGGATGCGCCGAATGTACCAGGGCGTGCGCCAGTACGCAGACTCTTTCGAAGATCATGAGTACAGCCCGCTTTGGGATGAAGGGGAGCTGGAGTTTGCCACCGGCTCGCTGCGCATCGTTCATACTCCCGGCCACACGCCCGGCTCGTGTTCGTTCGTGCGCGAAGCCGACCGCACCATTATTGCCGGCGATTGCGTGCTCAAGCGCGTCACCCCCAATCCGGTTCTGTCCCCTGACCCCATCGATGCGTCGCGCCGCTTCCCGTCTCTGTCCGAATACCTTGTGAGTCTCGCGCGGCTGCGTAGCTTCGCGCCCACCCTGGTGCACGGCGGCCATGGTGATCCGGTAGGCGATTACGAAGAACTCTTTAACCGCTACGTACGCGCGATTGATGAGCGCCAGGGCCAGGTTATCGGTCTCATTCCCCGGGAAGGCACTACCGCCTGGGAGGTCTCACGCGCGATGTTTCCCCAGACGGATGACGTTCATCGCTTCCTGGCGGTCTCCGAAGCCGTGGCCCACCTCGATCTGGCGCATTCGGCAGGGAAAATTGCCCTGGAAGTCGCCGGTGAAAAGGAAGTCTACCGCCAACTTTCAAGCTAAAAACTGCGACTTTTTTGGAACCCGGCTATCGGAGGGGCGTGAAAGAGTGAAATCTTTCCGGAGGAATTTGTCTATGACCCCTAAAAAGTTAACAGCAATGCTGAGTCTCGTCTTACTGACCGGCGGAATTGCCCTGACCCATGAAACAGCTACGGCGCAGGAACCCGCGCCGCCGCCGAGCACCCCGCGGGTGATCCAGGGAGCTCCTGATATTTCCCTGTTTGTGAGCGGCGGGACCTTTCTCGGCGTTTATGCGGAAGATGTGAACAAGGAGAACATGAGCACCTATGGGCAATCCCAGGTGCGGGGCGTAGGAATTACCGAAGTGGTTAAATCCAGCCCGGCAGAACGAGCCGGTTTGAAAAAGGGTGACGTGATTTTGCGCTTCGATAACGAAGTTGTATCGAGCGTACGCAAACTGAATCGCCTGGTAGGTGAATCTTCACCCGACCAAACCACGCGGCTATCAATCAGCCGCGGTGGCTCGGAACAAGAGGTGACAGTCACCCTCGCCAAACGCACGGAGAATGCAGACGCATGGCAATTGATCACGCCGCGGGGCGAGCTTGGTCGTGTCAATCCACAGGCGCTGCCCAGGATCGAAGGGTTTCCGGGCCTGGGTCAAAGTGGCGAAAACTTCATCTTTAATTTCGGCAACAACCGCCGCATTGGCGTCAGTACACAGCAGCTCACCAAACAACTGGCCGATTATTTTGGCGTGAAAGACGGCGGCGTGCTGATTACGTCAGTTAACGAAGATAGTCCCGCCGCGAAGGCCGGACTAAAAGCCGGTGACATCATCACCGCCATTGACGGCGAAAAAGTGGAAGGTTCAGGGGATCTTTCGCGAGCCATCAATAAACAGAAGGAGGGCGACGTCACGCTCACTGTGGTACGTGACAAGAATCAGCGCACTGTCCGGGTGACGCCTACGAAGGCGGAAGCCCCCATGGCGCTGCCAGGTGGCCGGACGCTAAATCGGCAAGTCTTTCGCGACTCAATCCGCAATTCCATAGTGCGCGGCGCCAGAAATGGCAACATCGTGATCCCGGCCATTAACCTGCCGACAATTCCGGCGATCAATATCATGACGCCGCAGATTAATTTGCCGACGATTCCGGAAATCAATGTGGTGGTTCCGCGCGTGCGCGTCGGAAGCCGGCCGGGATTCCCTATTTAATAGGGACGTTCAGTCTGTGATCTTTTGTGCCTGTCAGTTAACGCTGGCAGGCACTTTTGCTAAGTGGTGTTTTGAGTACCGACTTTAGTCGGGCTTTTAGCAATTCAATCGGGCTTTAATAGGTTTGAGAAAAGCCCGACTAAAGTCGGTACTCTAAACGCCCGCCAGGCTGGCAGGGCCCTACTTTGGCTGGCTTAACCTTTTCTTTCCTTCTACGGCATCCCTGAAGGCGCCGCCGGGTATGTCGCCCAGACCGATTGCGGCATCAAATTCCTTCAAGGCTTCGGCCTCCCGATCGAGAAACGCGAGAATGCGTCCCATGGCTTCGTGAGCGCGCGAGAGCAGCACCCGATCGGTGTCGGCAGAGGCGGCACTAACAGCCAATTGATAATTCCCCAACGCCCGGTTCAGCCTTTCCGACTGCACGGCGTCATCAGTGCTATCGCGGGCCCATAAACTCGCAGTTTGCCCCATGGTGAACATGATGCGGGGCTCGCCGGGAAAATCCTGCATTAATAACCTTAAGCGCGTTTCTGCTCCTTCGTAGTTCTTCATTTGCAAAAGCTTTTCCACTTCACTTAGTCCCTGGACCAGACTCGGCCTTGCCGGCACAGCCCCACTTTCGATTACTTCGCCCGGATTTACCAGCCATTGGGAATATGCGGCGTGGGCTTTTCGCGCGGCCAGTGCCCGGGTCATCGCGGCAGCGTAATCGGCAGGACGACGAGCCTCGCGCGCCGGATCGAACGAAGCCACCATGTCGGCAAAGAAATCCTTGAAGCCAAAGCCGGCCACCTCCAGATCTCGCAATTGGTCGGCAAAGTAAAAAGCCAGCACCGCACCTTTCTCATAGTCGCCGGCTAACCTCGCCACTGTCTCGTCCGCGATGGCCGCACGGGCCAGCTGTGCCTCCTTAGTGATTTGCGTTCGCGCGGCTTCGTCCCTCGCGGCCCGCAAAGCCGCGCGAGTATTGTTCTCCAATGCGGCCAATCGCAGTTTCTCCTCCAGACGCGCATCGGTCGCAGCGACAAAGGATCGCGACACCGTTAGGAAAATATCGGGCGAAACTTCGGCCCCGGCCTTAGTTCGCTCATCAAGCAGTTGCTTGATCTTTTCCCGCTGCGCCGCGACTTCGCGGTTGTAACGCAGCACAACCGGATCGATCACATATTGAACGTAAGCGCGCCGCACTTCCGACGAAGCCGCGTTGATACCCTCCGGAACGATGGCGTAATAGTCGTCCGCGATGATGCGAAAATTAATGGTGCCGGGCACTCCCAGCAGATCAGGCACGATATAAAAGCGGCGCGCATGTTCGCGCACACTGTACGTTTGTCCCGCTTTCTGCTTCTTTTTACCCGGACTGGCGACCTTGACGCGCTCGCGGGCGACCAGGTCAGGCTGCGTGTGCAGGTAGGACAGCACCGCTTGCACCATCTCGCCGGTAGGCTGGCGCAAACGATCGCCTTCGGCCTGGTAGGCCCGCACGTAGGAAACAATTCGTTCATCGATGCCGGATTTGCGGTAGAACTCGCGCACCAGCGGGGCAAAGTCCAGCACTTCCAAAACACCACCGGGCAGATCGTCGGATCGTTCCGGGGCATCGAAGGTCGGTGGCGGACCAAGAGTGTAAGCCAGGGAAACGTACCGGGCTGCTTGATCCGCCGCAGTGGCCGGGGCCGGTAGTTTGGTGCGCTCGTAATAGGATCTCAGGCGCTCGCGAAGTCCCGGATCCAGGCCCGCCAGGCCCCTTCTAATCTGAGTGCGAAAGAAAGATGGCTCTTTTCCTGCCGGGGTAGGATCAAAACCGGCGGCATCGAGTGCGGCCATCACCACGATCAAACGCTGGTCCGGCTCAAACGACACACCGTATTGCGCCAGGTCCAAGCCAGCCGGCCGGCGCGGCGCCCCTGTGGGCGTTGGGCTTGACGCAGGCCGGGCAGGGGTCGGATTGCTCTGTGCAGCGGCGACGCCGCTCGTGACAAGCAGCACCAGCATACCTAAAAGTTTCGTTCTCATATTGCGGTGTAGTTTCCAGGGCAAATATCGGCGAATAAAATGATTTGTCGGTCTCCAGGAGAACTAGATGCGTTCGACTGCTAAGCAGTTGGCAAGGGTCCGCTGCTGTTCAAGGTTTGTCCGCCTTCTCCCGGGCAGCTTCTTCCTTTCTTAATCGATGCCTGCGCAGCCAACGCAATGTTAATGGATACGACACAACCGAACAAACCACGGAAAGAGCCATACCGCCGATAGCAAAGGGCTCGACCAGGTACCAACCGGTGGTAAACAACTGGCGATAGTAACTCCCGGTTAGTGGATGAGGGTGCTTGAGTAATTCCATCCCCTCCTCCGGAATTCGCAGGGGCCGGCCCAGCAGAAAGGCGCCAATCCCATATGAGACGATAATGATGGGGACTAAGGTAAAGGGGTTGTTTATGTAGGTCCCGACATAAATGGCAACCTTGTTGAAGCGAAACAGGAAAGCAAGCACCGTGGCGATAACGGTATGCAAGCCCAGGATGGGCGAGAAGGTAATAAAAACGCCTATGCTGAAAGCAAGCGCCGTCCGCTCGGGCGGATCATCGATCGCGAGCAGACGGCGAATTGAAGAGCGAAACATGGAAAAGTTTCGAGTCTGGAGTTTCGGGTTTCGAGTTACGGCGGGGGCAAACTCGAAACTCGAAACTCGAAACCCGAAACTTATTTAAAGCTCCCGAGGGCTTCGGCCTCGGTCTCATAAACGTCAAACACAGTAAGAAGTTTTGTAATCACCAGCAGGTCGTTAACCTTTTCAGTGAGGTTCAGCAGCTTCATCTGCCCGCCGTCTTTGCTGACGGTAGTGTAGTTGGCAATGAGTTCCCCGATGCCGCTGGAATCGATGTTGCCGACGCCGCCCAGGTTGAGCAGAATTTTCTTCTGGCCATCGGTGACCAACTTGCGGATCGCATCGCGCAGGAGGCTGCTGCCCTCGCCCATCCTGATCTTTCCGTTCATGTCGAGGACGGTGACATCTCCAGCCTGTCGTTCCTTGATCTCAAGTTCGGCCATGGCAAAAAACCTCCTGGGATATTCATGGATCGAGCGCTTACTGCAACCACCGGCTCTGGCGAACTGTGCCCCGAGCTCGATGATTACGCTCGTTACAGATTAATTGAAGCCGTTCATCGCTTCCGGCTCACTCTCGTAAACGTCGAAGACGGTCAGAAGTTTCGTGATAGTCAACAACTCCAGGGTCTTCTGCGTCAGGTTGAGAAGCTTCAGCTGACCGCCATCCTTATTGATTGCGGTGTAGCTGGACACCAGCTCGCCAATGCCGCTGGAATCTATGTAGCTGACCCCGGCAAGGTTCAAGAGCACTTTCTTCTTGCCTTCCTCAAGTAGGCGGCGGATGGCGCTGCGCAGGGCCACGCTGCCTTCGCCTATCGTGATCTTGCCATCCATGTCCAGGACAGTTACGTCTCCTGCCTGTCGCTCCTTCATGTTGAGTTCTGCCATTGTTACGCCTCTCCTTAAGAATTCTCGGTTTGAAATCAGGAATGTTTTTTCATGCGCACCGCGGTGCCGCCTTCATCTGTGGTGGAGTAGCTAACATCATCCATGAAGGTGCGCATGAAGAAGATGCCGCGTCCCGAAGTTTTCAGGACATTTTCTTCGGCGGTCGGATCGGGAATGCCGCCGAAATCGAATCCGCTGCCCTGGTCACTAACCTCGATCTCTAGAGCACCCGGCGAGCTGGTAAAAGTGATGGTGACTTCTTTGTTTTCGTCTCGCTTATTGCCGTGCACCACAGCGTTGCCGACTGCCTCGCGCAAGGCCATATCCACGCCGTAAGCGGCTTCCGGACTGAGCCCGGAGCGTCTCGCGATTTCCTCAGCAGCGGCGGCGGCCTGTTCGACGGATTCGATGCGGCTAGGCAAAACGAGTCGAGTCGTCTCTGCTGTCACGGAAGGCATGCCTTTACAAAGGGAACGGTCCGACGGCGCCTGGCTAATCTCTTAAAGCAAACCGGAGGATGGAGGGTTTAACACGCTGGCCGCCCGTGTGTCAAGAAGGCTCCCAGAATGGGTGGGGCTCCAATTCCTCGTGGAAAACCTAAAGAAGATTTTCCATATCTCGTCCCAGCTTACCTCCTCCAGCCACTCCCCTTCGTGTGTAAACCCTCCCAAGGTAAGATTCAGAGCGTGAGGATTAAACCAGCTCAAAGGGTTCTCGGCCGGCTGAAGATACCGGGAGACAAGTCGATTTCGCATCGCGCTGCCATCATCGCGGGAGTGTCGGCGGGCGCGTCGAGGCTGCGCAATTTTTCTACTAGCCAGGACTGCGCCGCCACGCTGTCCTGCCTGCGGCAACTCGGAGTAGTGATAGAGCACGATGGTTCGGATGTTCGCCTCGAAAGCGCCGGCGTTTTGAGCGCTCCTTCTGCCACGCTCGATTGTGGCAATAGCGGATCGGCTATGCGCATGTTGGCCGGCGTGCTGGCCGGACAACCTTTCAGCGCGACGCTCATGGGCGATGAATCTTTGCAGTCACGTCCGATGCGCCGCATTATCGAGCCACTTGAGCTAATGGGCGCGGTGGTTTTGTCTGAGAAGGATCGGCCGCCGCTGCGCATCACTGGCTCCGCATCTCTGAGACCAATCTCCTACAGACTCCCGGTAGCCAGCGCCCAGGTGAAGTCTTGCATCCTGCTGGCTGGACTCAACGCCGGCGGTCGCACCGAAATACTCGAGAAAACTCCGACCCGAGATCATACTGAGCGGATGCTGCAATGGTTCGGAGCACTTCTGGAAATAACCAGGTCAGCGGATCCTTCCGCAACCAGAATAGCAATCGACGGCCCGGTTCACCTGGGGGCACGCGATGTTTCCGTGCCCGGCGATATTTCATCGGCCGCATTCTTTATTGCGGCGGCGGCCTTGCTGCCGGAATCAAACCTGATGATTGAAGACGTTGGCTTGAATCCAACGCGGACGCAGTTCCTGCGTGTGCTTTCTTCAATGGGCGCAGAGATTGAGACGGAAAACATTCGCGACGAATGTAACGAACCGGTGGGCACGGTTAAGGTGCGCGCGGTATCCTCCGGCTTTATGGCCAAAATCAAGGAGCGGTGTGTTATTAGCGGCGCGATGATTCCGGCGCTGATTGACGAGCTGCCATTATTGGCGGTAGTGGGAACCCAAATCGAAGGTGGTATCGAAATTCGCGAGGCGGCCGAACTGCGCGTTAAGGAAACGGACCGAATCGCCGCAACGGTCGCCAACTTGCGGGCAATGGGCGCCGACGTTGAAGAACATGAGGATGGACTGGCAGTGAAGGGCCCGGCGCGTCTTCGCGGCGCAATGCTGGACTCTTATGGAGATCATCGCATCGCTATGGCCTTCGCAGTCGCGGCGCTGATGGCAGAAGGCGAATCGGAAATTCGCGAACCGGAATGCGTTGCGGTATCGTTTCCTGACTTCTTTGAACGCCTGGAATCAATTGTTCAGAGATAACCAGGATGAGAGTTGGTTCGTGTTGCTTCGTGAGATTTCGTGTATTTCGTGGATCGTTTGCTCAGGATTCGGAAGCATACGATCCACGAAGCCACACTAAACTGCACGAAAGGAACACAAAATAAAGTTTTGTGCAAAGCCGAGACTGCCTGATACAGCCCTTGCTTACGCGCGGGCTTCTGCCAATGAAGAAATCACGTAGCATCGTAATCACCGGTTTTATGGGCTCGGGCAAGACTACAATTGCCGATGCTTTGGCGCGGCGTCTGGATTGCAGCATGGTCGATCTCGATTCGTTTATCGCCGAATGCGAAGGACGTACGCCGGCTCGGATCATCGCAGAAGACGGCGAGCCTGCATTTCGTGAAATTGAATCTAACGCCTTGCGAGATTCGCTGACCCAGATTGAAGTGGGCGTGATTGCATTGGGCGGTGGCGCCTGGACCATCGCCGCAAACCGCCAGCTGATTGAGCAACATGATTGTGTGACTGTCTGGCTCGACGCGCCGTTTGACCTGTGCTGGGAAAGAATCGCCGGCACCAGTAACAGTATCCGCCCGCTTGCGCCCGACCGGGAGCTTGCTCGCGAACTCTACAACCGCCGACGCTCGACCTACGAGATGGCTGCTTTGAAAGTTGAATTGGATGGCAGTGAAGACGCTGCGGGGGTTGCCGCAAGAATCCAGAAAGAGCTTGATTCGCAATGACAAAGCCTGCCAATCAACGATATGCAAAGTCCGCCAGCAGTACGCTGGCGGATGCGGGCCGCTGGAAGAGTCTGGCGCGATGGCATGGAGACGGCTATTTCACTCTACGCACGGCGGACACTGGCGACGTGCCGGTGCGAATGTTTCTAACGCAGTCCCTGTTCGCATCGGCTGAGGACATTCTGTATCGACAGATTGTAAATGCCACGCAGTTTCCCGGGGTCAAGCTCGTCGTCATCACTCCCGACGTGCACTACGGCTATGGCGTGCCCGTGGGTTGCGTTCTGATTACCGACGGGTCTGACGGCGCGGTAGCCATGGGCCCGGTGGGTTACGACATTGGCTGCGTGATGATGAGCGCCAGGTCGGAAGTTAACTTCGAAGCAGCCACGCCGGAGAAGCGTTTGCTGTTCAATCGCGCTGTCATGCAACGAGTTTCAATGGGGGCAGGCGGCAAAAGCCAACGACTGGGTAAAGTTTCAGCAGATGAGTTCAACAATCTGGTGCGCGGCGGCGCCGAGTATTACGTGGAAAAGTACGGCGCCACTTTCGATCGCAGCCACGCCGAGCGACATCGTATCCCGGTGGACGACGACTGGCAGATTCCCTGGGGCGGCAAAGGCAGACCCGAACGCGGCATGGATCAACTGGGCAGCCTCGGCGGCGGTAATCACTTCATCGAACTTCAGCGTGCCGAAGATAGGGGGAAGTTATTCGTGCAAGTGCACACCGGCAGTCGCGGTTTTGGTCATGGGCTGGCGACCAATTACTTCGAAGTGGCTCGCGCCGAGCGACCGGACGAGATCAGGGATATTGACCTCGGTTACTTCACTCCCGATTCCAAACATTATCGCAATTATTTGAACGCGGTGGCGGCCGGTGGCAATTACGCCATCCTTAATCGCCTGATCATTTTCGAACAGGTGGCGGAAGCGTTTCGCGAAGTCTTCGCGCAGGATCTCGAATTGATCTATGAGATCAGCCATAACCTGGTGCAGAAGGAATGGCACCCGGATTTTGGTGAGGTTTGGGTGCATCGCAAAGGAGCGACGCGTGCTTTCCCAGCCGGCTATCCAGCCTTGCAGGGCACTAAGTGGGAGACTACCGGCCATCCGATCCTGATTCCCGGCAGCAATAAGGATTTCAGTTACATCCTTCGTCCGCTGCCGGGCGCAGTTAAGAGCGGTTACTCAGTAAATCATGGCGCCGGCCGCCGGCTTTCCCGCGGCGAAGCCCGCCGCAGTCTTTCCCAGCAGCAGATGGATGACGAATATGCGGCAGCGGGGATTCTGGTGAACACGGACGGCCACGTGCCACTTGATGAAGCCGCGCCCTGCTATAAGTCTTCTGAAGAAGTTGTAAAAGCCGTGATCGAAGCGGGGTTAGCCGAGATCGAGCATAAGCTCTGGCCGCTGTCTTCGCTGAAGGGGACTGACGAACGGCGAGCCCGTAATAGAAAAACCGGAAAGGTAAGTCGAGCGCCCATTTCGAGCTTGTAGGGGCGGCACTCCGTGGCCGCCCCTCGATTAATTAAGCCACACAAGA
>JBDTOI010000150.1:0-9961 GCA_039933315.1 Pyrinomonadaceae bacterium | reverse complement strand
GGATTGTATTACTACAAAATTACAACAGAAAATTTTACTTCAACGAAAAGGATGTGGTGCGCCATCAGCTGGTACAGATGATCATCAAGGCTTATGAGTCGCACACCAACAAGAGCAACATTTAATAGAAGCCCGACCGTAAGGGAGGGCTCCGAGCCTCCATGGTCAGTTGCCGAGTGATGATTGAAGTGGTGAGCCGCCAGCGCGGACGAGAGATTGATTGTGAGCACTGGCGAGAATTCTCCGCGAGAGCCCTGCGAGCTGTTTCTGCTGAAGCTGACGGCGTCTCGGTGGCTTTTGTTTCGGACCGGGTGATGCTTGATCTCAATCGGCGCTGGCGCGGCAAGCGGGCAACCACCGACGTGTTATCGTTTCCGGCCGAGCAGGAGCACTTTGAAAAGCTCGAAGGCTTGCGACTCGGGGAGGTCGTGATTTCAGTCGATCAGGCCGCGCGTCAGGCCGCCGAACACGGTCTTGAATTCGACGAAGAGGTGGCGCAGTTGATACTTCATGGTCTATTACATTTGAGTGGTTACGATCATGAGACGGACAGCGGCGAAATGAACCGGCTTGAACTGCGGCTGCGGCGCCGCCTGGGCATATAATTGGCAGCAGTAAGGAGTAAGCAGCAAGCAGGGGAAGCCTGCAGTCGCCGGCTTCCGGTTTACAGTTTCGATTCACGACCTTATGGAAATTGAATTAGCGATTACCGGGTTGTTACTCGTCGCGCTGACGTTTCTGGCGACGGTTGATATGGCCTTCGGTCAGCTTAGTGACGTCGGTCTTCACCGGCTGATCGGAGAGGTCGAAGATAATCCCACTGCTCCATCCACCGCGTTTCTCAGAGAAATACTGGAGAACCGCCCGCGCTTCAGCCTGACACTCTCGGCGGCCATTCAAATTCTGCTGATCGCCTTCTCGGTTCTGGTCACTTCGATTTCACTCAGATTATTCTCCCGGCCCCAGTTTCTTTTCATCGCGCTGTTGAGCGGGTTAGTGATCGCGGGAATCTTCCGGCAGTTTATTCCGCGCCTCGTGTCCCTGGGCAATCCGGAAGGCAAATTGCTTTTATTGCTGCCGCTGCTTCGTCCTTTTTATCGTGCACTGACCTTTGCCGCCGAGCCCTGGCACAAATCCTTCGATCGCATGCGACGCAACAAAGAGCAGACGCCGGAAGAAATTGCCGAGGAAGCCGAAGACGACAACGGCGATGACATTCAGGCACTAATCGACGTGGGCGAAGCGGAAGGGATTCTGGAAGAGGAAGAGGGCCGGCTGATCCATTCAGTCATAGAGTTTGGCGACACCTGCGTCAGCGAGGTAATGACACCGCGCACCGACATCGTCGCGATTTCAAAAAAGGCGACCGTGGGCGAAGCGCGCGACCTGATGATCGAGTCAAAATACTCCCGTTTACCGATTTATCGTGACCAGATCGATAACGTTGAGGGCGTTATCTACGTGCGCGATCTTTTGCAGTGCTGGCCCGAGAACAAAACGAACGAGCCTATAACCCAGTTTATGCGGCCGGTATATTTTGTGCCGGAAACAAAGCCGGTAGCTGATTTGCTCGAGGAGATGCAGAAAGCGCGCATGCAGCTCTCGATGGTTATCGATGAGTACGGGGGCGTCGCCGGGCTGGTTACGGTTGAAGATATTTTGGAAGAGATCGTGGGCGAGATTGAGGATGAAGACACCACCGGCGAAGAAACTGTCGAGATTGTTGAGGTAGGTGACGGTTACTACGAAGTGCTCGGATCGACAGAAATTGGAAAGATCGAACGCCTCTTCGACATGGAGATCGAAGCCGACGACTTCACAACCATCGCCGGCTTGGTAATTGGCGAAAAAGGTTGCGTGCCCCGCATTGGCGAGCGCATGACGTTCCGCGGACTCGACGTGGAAGTAGTTGAAGCCGACGACCGGCGCATTGGCCGGCTGCGCCTGAAGCAGGCCCAAAGCCAGGCGCAAACCGAGTAAGAACATCTTTCGCGAGCCTGACAATTCCTGAGACAACCCAAGGGAACCGATGCCAAAGAAAAAGAGCAACTTTCTCGGCGGAAAGAGGATTGATCCGTCCGCGATAACATCAAGTACATCAATTGCGGATTTGGTTGATGAATCATTTCTCGCCTATAACGCCGCCCGTCTGCGCGAAGGCTGCCAGCTCTTCACCCAAAAGATGCTGGAGCCCGAAGTCACCGTAGGCCTATCGCTGACGGGGGCGCTGACGCCAGCTGGCCTGGGGATCTCAGCGCTGATTCCGCTGATCCAGGCCGGCTTCATTGATTGGATTATTTCGACCGGCGCTAATCTTTATCACGACACGCACTTTGGCATTGGCCTATCGATGCACCTGGGCAATGCGCAAACCTCCGACATCGTATTGCGAGAGCAGGAAGTGGTTCGCATCTATGACATTTTTTTCGATTACTCCGTGCTGCTGGATACGGATGCGTTCTTTCGCAAGATCATCGAAGGGCCGGAATTTCAACGATCGATGTCCACCGCTGAGTTTCATTACTTGTGCGGGCGTTACGTGCGCGAGCGCGAATTTCAGCTGGGTTTAAAGAACAAATCGCTGCTGGCGGCTGCCTATGAATACGCGGTGCCGATTTACACTTCGTCTCCCGGCGACTCTTCTATTGGCATGAACGTCGCGGCAAAATCTTTGCAGGGGAACAAGCTGGCCTTTGATCCTTCGCTGGATGTGAACGAGACAGCGGCTATCGTGCTGGCTGCGAAGCGCAACGCCCAGCCGGGTCAACGGAGCAGGAAGCAGAAAGGCCTTTCCGCTGTCTTTATTCTGGGCGGAGGCTCGCCTAAGAATTTCCTGCTGCAGACGGAGCCGCAGATTCAAGAAGTGCTGGGAATTGACGAGCGCGGTCATGATTACTTCCTGCAGATTACCGACGCGCGACCTGACACCGGCGGGCTATCGGGCGCGACTCCCGGTGAAGCAGTATCGTGGGGTAAAGTTGACCCTGATCGTTTGCCTGATGCAGTGGTCTGCTACGTTGATTCAACAGTGGCTTTGCCGATCATAACGGCGTATGCTCTCGCCAGACATAAACCGCGCGAGCCGAAAAGACTATACGAACGGCGCGAAGAGTTCATGGAGCTTCTAGTTTCGGAGTACCGCAAATCGAAGCGACGTTAAAAACAGTAACGCAAACTGTTAGTTTGCGGCGCGTTACATTCCGCTTCGGCCAATGCGAAGCACAGATAAGACAAGCGATCGAATCATAAGAATGATATCCACCGACGACCAGGCTCGTAGTTATTACGATTGCGCAAAATGTCCCGGATACTGTTGCTCGATTTATGAACGAGTCCAGGTAACCAAGCGCGATCTGAAGCGGCTGGCGGGTCATTTCAGTTTGACGGTTGAAGCTGCCGCCGAACGCTTTACCAAGATGAATGGCAAAGAGCGCGTCCTGCGCCGAAAAGCCGACCCCATCTTCGGCAAGGCGTGCCGGTTCCTGGATCCGCAAACCCGGCGCTGCACGATATATCACGCGCGCCCGTTGGTGTGCCGCGAATATCCCGCCCGAGCGCGTTGCGCCTATTACGATTTGTTGCAATTCGAGCGCATTCAGCAAGACGATAAAGACGTAGTGCCTCTGGTTCAAATCACCTTCAGGAATGCGGCCGGGTAAACAGCAGGCCGGAGAAAGGGAAGCGGGAAGACGTACCATGCAGGAATTTCTGTCCACGTTAGTCGGCCGCAAGGTTGATATCTTTTGTGGGGGAGCATCTAGTTTGCGGGGTGACATATTGAAGGTGGAAGGCGGCGTGCTGCATCTGAAGGATGACGACGATCAACTTTGCTACGTCGCTATAGACAGGATTGCTGTGGTTTGGGAAGCTCGTGATGAAGGGAACCGGGCCGGCTTTATTTCCAAGCTCGTCAATGAGTCTTAGCCTTTAGCGTAGTAGCACCGAAAGGCAAGCGCAAAACAAAGAGGCCGTCGCAGATAATCTGCGATGGCCTCTTTGTCTATGGCTGAGTGCGATTATTCTACGGGTTGCGGGGTCAGTGAGTTCACAGGTACGCGCCGGAAACCGTCAATGCGTTTAAGCCAGTAGTCATTGAAAGGCGAATAGACGACGCCATGATGGCGAGAGGCGTGATAGAAACCATTCTTGTCGGCCACAATCCCTATGTGACGCTTGCCGCTGAAGAACACCAGAGTTCCAAGTTGGGATTCTTCGGCCCTGGTTGCGGGAGCGAACGTTGACCACAAGCTGCGTGCGCTCGCGCGGCTAAACTTGATCCCTGCCGTTTGAAAGCTGCTCCAGACAAATCCCGAGCAATCAAAAACGTTTGGCCCAGTGGCGCCCCATACATAACGCGCGCCCAGGCGCTGCTCAATCGCGCCGGAGAGTATTTGCTCGAACATGCCCACACTACTAGCCGGAAAGTTCAATGGCTTAATGGAAGCCCGCTCTTCAATATGAACCGTCGGTACCACCAACGGCTCTGTCTCCAGCGTTATCGCACCGCCGGCATCGAGGATGGCGTGAACCTGTCGGAGATTGGAATTAGCAGTCTGCGCGGCAGCAGTGGCAAATGAGCCGAGTGCCAGGCAGATGAGCAGCAAGCAGGGGAACTTTTTTAGTGGCGGCAAAGGGATATCCGTCTCTTTCTTGTGCTGTATTAACTTCTTTTTTTGAGGTACCGCGTGAGGGGGGCACTGCTGAACTACGCGGGCGATTCTATAGATCGAGCATCGCGGCCACAAGACCCAATGTGACTGTTTCGTGATAACTCACCCACAGCGGCAACATTCCGAACCAAATGAGGTCATGTAGGGTAATGAGTTGTAGCCTTCGAGAGACTTAGGCCATTCTGATCGTCTTGTCAGAGAACACCACCGGTCAATCTGCCCTTAGTAATCTGTGATCGCCCCTGATCGAAGCGAGAATCTCAAAGTCACCATCATTGTAGTGATCGTTAACATGATCGGAATGAGCATTAATGCCCCGGTCGTTATGCCGCAATTTGTGCGGTGGTTTGCGGTATTAACGCCCGCAGAAAATTGTTGACAACTCTATTAGCGGTGGGCGAATCTGACGATTGAGCTTCGCAAGTGGCGCGGCCTTACTGTCTAATGAATATGAAACCGACTGCAAATTCGATTTTGGCGACTGTCCTCGTGGTGCTTTTCGTGAGTTCAGTCCATGCACAATCACCTGCTGAGCCGAGACCTACTGACCCTGATACCAGGCCACGTTCGGTCGTGCTCTCGCCACCGCAAAAACAACCGCCCGTGGTGACTCCAGCGCCCGCCCAGCCCGCAATCCCGGTGAATCCGCAAAGGGTTGATGCGACGCAGAGACTGCATGCGGCTGAGGAAAAGGCGGAGGGTCAACGGCAACTGTCACCCACACGGATTCACGCAAAACTCTCCGAGGCCAAACGCCTGCTGCGATCGCGGCCTTCGCTCACCGCGATGTCATCACCGACGCTCGACTACGTGACTCTTGCGGCTTTGCAGGGCGAAACCGGGCAAATCCATTTAATAACGCTTTCGAAGCAATCATTTCTGGCCCGCGGCACTGAGCTGGGTTTAACCAGCTCGTTGGGCACTCCCTTGCAGCTCCGCATTATCCGCGCGAATGGCGTGAATACGGCCGTCACTCTCTTTGATAATCAGGGCCGATCCCTGGTGCCGCTGCTGGTTGAGTTTCCTATTGAAAGGCGAGGCGTGTTTCGCGAGCTGGCTTACTACACTTCAGCCCATCCTGCCTTGCTGTCAGCTGATGTGGTTAAGGCTGGTCAGACCTACGTCAACACGATGGTTGATCTCGCTGCCAAGCGGTTGCGCGACAAAGGCACCAATGTTGCGCCGCACCTGGTGGCGATAGCCAAGCGGCTTTGCATTGTCGAGCACACCGACCACGATCGCTTCCGCCAGGAAAACAGGATCGCTCTTTTTGAAGAAATATATTCGCTCTACGCACTCAACGAGCTTGACACCTATCGCTACTCCGTCAGTTCAGCGGGCGCCGGCGGCATGGTGCAAATGATCCCCTGGGCTTATCAGTCTGTACGGCAGAGGCACCCGGGCGCTGGTCTGAATCCTGACTTTGTCAGCGGCATGCGAAATCACGGCAACGCGCTCGAGGCAATGCTCCTCTACATGCACGATACCTGGAATGACTTGACTGCCAACGATGAGGTCAAGTACGCGTTGAACGCAAAACTCGCGAGCGAGTGGGAGCTAATGGCCGCGGGTTACAATTCCAATGCGGCGAAGTTGCCGGGGTATCTGCAGCGCGGAGGCACTGCCTGGCGCACCCTGATACCGCGCGAAACGCAAATGTATCTTCAGATTTACCGTTCGTTCGACAGCCTGGTGCCGGCCAAAAGCCACTAACTAAGCGCGCTCCAGAAGGACGCCAGCCAGGCTAATTGTTAAATCTTCAGCTTATCCCCTCTACTCCACGAAGGCTCAGCGCCTCGGGTTGTGGAGTAGTGTCTTAATTTGGAGTGCGGTGGCAAGCGGAGCGCGACACCGCTTTCGATAGGCCAGTAAGCCATTTCCTCAAGCCGAAAGATACTTGAGAGTTTAGGTGGTGCTTGAGGGATAGAAAACTGGCCAATCCAAAGCGCCGTCGCCGCTTCGCTCTGCCGGCGCACTCCAAATTAAAACACCACTCGGGTTGGGGGATGTTCGATTCTCCTCCGTGGAGCCGGGCCTCGTAGCAACGCGAAAGTATGCGGAGATTAAGATCAATGTTCCCGTAGACGAGTCAAAATTTAATCGGCCGCCGGCGAAGCCATAAGCTAGAGCGCCGCTCCGCTTCGAGGTGGGTTGGATTGCTTGCCGGGGACGTACTTTGGCAGGGACTCAATCAAGAAGTCGAAGCCGAGCCAGAAGCTCCAGCTGTGATGATAGAAGGCGATGGGGAAGGTGACTCCTATGCCGAACAGGATTGCCAGCATCAACTCTTCACGTCCAATGATCGTCAGCAGGCAAACTCCGTAAGCGACCATGATCATGATCTCAGTGGTGACTACGTTAGCCATGATCGCCCCCACAAAGAACCCGTCCTCCCGTTTGAACAAGGCCAGACACACGGGACAATGATGCTTAATCTGGAAAGGGCTTTGAACAATCGAGGACTTACCGCAAGCCGGGCAGACCAGGCGCGCGCTACGGCTCAACGTGGTAATGATTGACCTTCGCTCTCGCGTCATAACTTCTTAAAGTGGCACAGACTTCAGTCTGTGATCTAACTCAACCCGACCGTTTGTTACGGGGAATCACAGACTGAAGTCTGTGCCACCTCACCGGGAGAATAGTTTGCGGTCGCCCTCGAGCTGCGAGTTGGCCATGTAGAAGCGATCGAACCACGCCCGCTTTTTCCCACTGATAGCGGTGGGCTTTTGCAGCACGAGCTTGGGCGGCGGCTGATCAGCCTTCCTGGTCGGTTTTGTTCCCAAAGCCTCCTTCATCACTGTACGGAAATGAAGATGGTCAAAGACCCGGATCGCTTCGATAGCGTAGCTGATGGCTACCTTCCGATCCTCGATCATTATCAGATGATCGCCGTTACCCTCCTCACCGCTTGGCGACAGATTGGATGACCCGGTGAAAACCTTCGCTGTGGGCAAACTGAAATCGGTAACCACAAACTTGTGGTGAATATTGATGCCGCCGCCGCCGCTCCATTCGCTTTTGAAAGGTTCGGGCGCATTCTTTGCCAGATATTCAAAATCCACCAGCCCGGTGGAGCCGTCCGGTTTCTTAACTTCCAGGCCGCCCGATTTGTCGGATACCCCATAACTGAACACCGGCCTTGTCATCAGGCGATCGAGCGCTTCCTTCGTAGGCCCCGACTTCATCTGATTCAGGAAGGCGACCGAATACAGCACGGAGGAGTTGGCCTGTTCGATTGCTCCACGCACCGGGTTAAGCGCCAGGTCAGATGACTTATGTGGCGAGAAGCAGAAACTGATCGGGGGCTTTCCTTCCACGTGCACCAGGTGCCATTTCGAAGCGAGGTCGTCGGCCTTGAAAGTGGCCGGGTTGCTGAAGGCAGTCTCGAACACTCCGGCGTAAAGTGCAGCAATAGTCGGCTCGTCAAACACCAGGACGTTGTTGGCTTGAATATAGATGCCGCGAAAGCTGAAATTGGTAGAGCCGGCCAGAACTCGAACCGGTTTGCCGTCGCGTTTGGCGATGAAAACCTTGTGATGCTGCAGACCGTTGAAGTGAGTGCGCTTCACGTTTGCCGCGCCGGCTGAGGCTCTGAGGCGTTCCGCTGACTGTGATTCAGCGCTGTCGGCGGCGCCATGACCCGAGACCTTGCCGTCTTTTTTTGAGCTGGAATCGTCGATAATCACTCGCAGCCGGGCGCCAAACTTTTCCAACTGGCCAACCAGATCGGGTTCGTTCAGATCATACGCGAAGACATCGAGCGTAACCTTTTTGTCTTTCAGCGCTTCATCGAGGAATCCGAAGATTAAATCGTAAGCCTCGAAGCCCATCCATTCGTAAATGTTGCCTGGCATTTTGGTGAAGCCCGGCCCATCGTCGGCCCGCGAGGGAATAATCTTTTTACCGACCTCGTCCATGTCTGCATCGTCGGGAAACTTATCGCGAAATGCCTGCGAGGACGCAAAGCCGCGCGCGAAACCTATGTCCAGGAACTTGTCATAGGTAACCGGATCCAGTGAGACCTTTAAAGTAATGGACGTACCCTTCTTAAGTGCTCCATCTTTCGGCATGTGCAGCTTGGTCGCCCGGTAAGTGTACTTGCCGGCCTGTGGGTTGTTCGGAAAATGCACCCAGCGAAACTTCTGAAAAGGCGCCCTGGTCGAAGGATATTGCTTCGCGCCGGTCACGGCTTTGACGATCGGCTCGTCATAGGAGAAGGCGATTCGATTCAGCAGCGGGGCAAACCTGGTGGATTTGGGCGGTTTGCATTCGATGGCAAAGCCAACAAAGTCAGCCTCAGGATTATCGACATCAAAACCGATCAGGCACATGCGCTCGCCTCGCCAGAGTTTCATGGAGAACCCTTTTTTAGTGGCACTGGTTTCGAAGTCGTTCATGTCTGCTCTCCTGCGTGAGTAGTCTCGGGGTTTTGGCTTGGGTCAATGGAGGAGCGGGCTGGAGTTACTATTACGCGTAGAGGATTTTCTCCCGGTGGGAGAGTAGATCCAGTGCAAAGAAGTAAGGTTTTCCAGCGAGCTAGTAGAACGCCGTACTTCTACCACTTCAGCATTCCATTGTCTATATTTGATAGGCAGGCGTTCCACGAATTCCCGCGCAGTAATGATAGACTCGGTGGTCCAGCATTTTCCCGTACGAGAGCAATAGATTCATGCCCACTCGCATCCAGAAGGTCTTCGCAGCGTTATTGCAGGAGAAGAGCGTCGATCGATACCTTGCCTCACTTGAAGGACCACCATCTGGAGACCTACCAGCATAGTTTGCGGGTGGGGAAACTTTGTCTCGCAGTGGGGGAGGCGCTGGAACTGGCGGCCGACGAGCTAAAGTTGCTCGGACTCTCAGGGTTATTGCATGACATCGGGAAGAGGAGGATTCCCGAGAACATCCTTTCCAAAAAGTCAGCCCTGAACGCGGAAGAGAAAGAGATTATGGATGGCCATCCGCGGTTGAGTTTTACGGAACTGAGCGGAGCGGAAAGCGAGATTGTCCGGCGCGCCGTGGTCACGCATCATGAATATAAGTTGGACCCCTACCCGCGTAAGGGCAAAGAGCGGAGAATCGGCGGGCGAGCCGGCGGCAGGCGAACGCCCTCCGAGTTGGCGGACATCTTCGGACAGATAGTGTCTGTGGCGGATATCTATGACGCACTCATCAGCCGCCGTTCGTACAAGCCGGCTCTACCAGCGGAGTTGGTCGAGAATGAACTGCGGAAGCAGTTCACGGGCGACAAGAAATACCTGGACCTGGTACTGAAAGTGAGGGGCGTCGCTGAG
>JBDTOI010000149.1:0-10099 GCA_039933315.1 Pyrinomonadaceae bacterium | reverse complement strand
GCCGGCCCCTGCTTCATCGGCTTCGCAATTGGCGAGTCGCTGGGCGCGGCCGCCCTGCGTATTGCGGGCGGCATCTTCACCAAGATTGCCGACATCGGGTCCGACCTGATGAAGATTGTCTTCAAGATTAAGGAAGACGACGCGCGCAATCCAGGCGTGATTGCCGACTGCACTGGCGATAACGCCGGCGATTCCGTGGGACCGAGCGCCGATGGCTTCGAAACTTACGGTGTGACAGGTGTCGCCTTGATCACCTTTATTCTGTTGGGCGTGCGCGATCCCCTCGTGCAGGTGCAGTTGCTGGTGTGGATTTTCGTCATGCGCATCATGATGGTCGTCGCCAGCGCCGTCTCCTACTTTATCAACGATGCCATCGCCAAATCACGGTATCGCAATGCGGATAAGATGAATTTCGAAGCGCCCCTCACCTCGCTGGTTTGGATCACTTCGATCATCTCCGTGATCCTGACGTTCATTGTCTCCTATCTGACCATTCCCACGCTGGGTAATGACCCGAGCCAGTGGTGGAAACTGGCTTCGATCATCTCCTGCGGCACGCTGGCGGGAGCGATTATTCCGGAGTTGGTCAAGATATTTACCTCAACCGAATCATCCCACGTCAGCGAAGTTGTAACTTCTTCGCGCGAAGGCGGGCCCTCATTGAATATCCTGTCCGGCCTGGTGGCCGGTAACTTCTCCGCCTACTGGCTGGGAATGAGCATCGTCGCCCTGATGGCGATTGGCTACTACTTCAGCACCATGGGACTCGATGCGTTGATGATTTCTACCACGATGGTGCAGGTGGCTCCCGTGTTTGCGTTTGGCTTGGTGGCATTTGGATTTCTCGGCATGGGGCCGGTGACAATTGCAGTTGATTCTTACGGACCCGTAACAGACAACGCACAATCCGTTTATGAACTCTCCCTGATCGAACAAGTGCCCAATGTTGAGGAAGAGGTGAAGCGAGACTTTGGCATAACGGTGGACTTCAGCCGTGCCAAGCACCTGCTGGAAGAGAATGATGGCGCCGGCAACACGTTCAAGGCGACCGCCAAGCCCGTGCTAATCGGGACGGCCGTCGTTGGTGCTACCACGATGATCTTCTCGATCATCATGGTGCTAACGAATCAGCTGAATGACGCTACCGCTCTGGGCAGTCTGTCGCTCTTGCATGCCCCGTTCGTGCTGGGCCTGATTACCGGCGGCTCTGTGATCTACTGGTTCACCGGCGCTTCGATGCAGGCCGTAACCACCGGCGCCTATCGCGCGGTGGAGTTTATCAAGGCAAACATCCGGCTCGAAGGCGTGGAAAAAGCTTCAGTGGAAGACAGCAAAAAGGTAGTGCTGATTTGCACCCAGTATGCGCAGAAGGGCATGTTCAATATCTTCCTGACCATCTTTTTCTCGACCCTGGCCTTTGCGTTTGTCGAACCCTTCTTCTTCATCGGCTACCTGATCTCGATTGCCATCTTCGGTTTGTACCAGGCGATCTTCATGGCCAACGCCGGTGGCGCCTGGGACAATGCGAAGAAAGTGGTCGAGGTTGATTTGAAACAGAAAGGAACCGCCCTTCATGATGCCACCGTCGTCGGCGACACAGTGGGCGATCCTTTCAAAGACACATCGTCAGTGGCCATGAATCCGGTGATCAAGTTCACCACTCTGTTTGGTTTGCTGGCAGTTGAACTGGCGGTCGCGATCCGTAGCCCGCGCGGCCAATTCGGGGAAAACGGGATGCTGATCAGTCATGTAATGGCGCTGGCTTTCTTTCTCGTTTCCGCCTTCTTCGTCTGGCGCTCGTTCTACCGCATGCGCATCGGTGCGGTTCAAGCTGCGGCTAGTGAGGGCCGCGGCGACGTAATCGACGCGGGCTAAGAAAGACCAGCCCCCTCAGATGGCGGCTTAATGCCCGATGGGTAGGGGAAAATTAATTCTCATCAGCACCGCACTTCAGTGCGGTGATCAATCGGGCGATCTCATTCCAACCGTTTCAACGGTTTGACTGGGTAAACCGATAAAACGGTTTAGGAATTAATAGACCGCTGTAACCACCTGGCTGAAGCCAGGTGTTAATGAGATGGGCCCTGAGACTCCAACACCTGCCTGGTGACTTCGGTTTCAAGTTATTTGAAGTTTCGAGTTATGATGGAATCCATTCGCAGGTACTCGGGATTCGCAACTCAAACCGTGAACACGTTCTGGAATCATGATTCGCTCGATACTGTTCCCAACTGACTTCTCCGCAGTCGCCAACAGCGCCTTTCCGCTGGCGGTGGCGATTGCGGCGCAGTTCGATGCGACGATTTATTCACTTCACGTTTCCGACGGCGCCGATCCGCACATAACTGAAACCTCGCGCTATGAGTTTCCCGCCCTGGCCAAAGGCGCCACTGTCGTACGCGTCAACGAAGCAGTTATTCCCAGGGGTGATGATGATCCGGCCGAGGTAATCATGCGGGATGCGCAGGAGCGTACTTGCGATCTGATAGTGATGGCTTCGCACGGGCGCTCAGATGTGGCGCAGTTTTTCCTGGGTCGCAGCGTGGCTGAGCGAGTGGCCCGCGATTCCAGGATTCCCACGATCATCGCGCGGCTTTACGGGCCGCGCCGCACTACGCGGCCAATCGATCAATTCAAGCGAATCGCTTACGCGACCGATTTGAGGGAAGAATCGCGCGCCATCCTGCCCATCGCCGCTGCGATCGCGCGCAAGACCGGGGCCCAGCTTGAAGCCGTTTGTGTTTTCGGCGAAGGCGACGAGCAGCCGGCGGATGGCGGCCAGGGCACGCTGGAAAGATTTTTTGCCGAAGCAGATGCCTCGGATTTCCTGGGCCGGTTCGATACCGTTCGCGGCGGCGTCGCCGAGGGAGTAGTGGACTACGCCTCGCGACATAACGCAGACATCCTGGCAATCACTACTGCGCTTTGCTGCGGCGGCAACCGGGAGATGACTGATACGGCTGAGTTCATCATTCGCAACGCTCCGTGCCCCGTACTATGTGTGAGGCCATGGAAGGCTTAATAACTTCTTTACGAAATCGCAACTTTTGCTACTTGTCATACCATTTTGGAAAGGCCTGAAAACTATGGAAGCTTCGTTTGCGAAATCGGAAACCCTTGCCGGAGTAGCGCTGGCGCCGCTTGATTGGGCGCGAACGGTCGGGCTCGTCGTCGCGTTTAGTCTAATTACCGCACTGTCAGCGCAGATTGTCATTCCTATGTGGCCCGTGCCGATCACCGGACAGACCTTTGCGGTACTGCTAACAGGGGCGTTGCTGGGATCGCGTCTGGGCGCGGCGGCCATGATCGTTTATCTAATCGAAGGCGCAGTGGGCTTGCCTTTCTTCCGAGCCGGAGGCGCAGGACTCGCACATCTGCTGGGGCCGACGGGCGGTTATCTCGTTGCCTTCCCGGCCGCGGCCTTCATCACCGGAGCGTTCGCCGAGCATGGTTGGGACAAGCGTTTCTTCACTGCCGCTGCGGCGATGGCAATTGGTTCTGTCGTGATTCTGTTGAGTGGTTGGGCAGGACTTTCGTTCATCTACAATCCATCATATGCCTTCAAAGCCGGCGTGGCACCGTTCATCATCGGCGACATCGTAAAGATCCTGCTGGCCGCCGCCGTATTGCCCTCAGGCTGGGCCCTTCTTCGGCGCGGCGCATAACAGATTTCTGGAGCAATTGTAGGGGCGTCCCTCCGTGGGCGCCCCTCTTTTGTGAGTGGAAACCGGGGGCGGCCACGGAGTGCCGCCCCTACAATCCCGAACTCGTGTTGCCACAAATCCCTTCATGCATATTCTCAAAGTTCGTTCACATCAACGCGAAGAACTGGTCGAGTTCACCGAGGCCGTCCAGCAGAAGCTATCTGAGGCTGACCAGCCGGAAGGCATAGTCGTCCTCTACGTGCAGCATACGACTGCCGGCCTGACCGTTAACGAGAACGCCGATCCGGACGTGCCGCGCGATATGTTGCACCTGCTGCGTACGCTGATTCCGCAGCACGGCATGGGCTTTCGCCACGGCGAAGAGAATTCCGACGCACACATAAAAGCCAGCCTGGTCGGCTCGACAGTGACCATTCCGTTTACAGACGGCAAGCTGCTGTTGGGACGCTGGCAGGGGATCTTTCTTTGTGAGTTTGATGGCGGTCGCGAGCGGAAAGTAATCATGATGGTCCGCTGAATATTAGAGAATGACCCGATTGGCTCTTCTCATACTCATGCTGCTTCCATTCCCGGCGTGGCCCGGGAATACGCGCAGTCAGGAAGCGGGTTTGCCGCAGCTCTTCGTTCCACAGACGGCACACATCACCACCAGCTATGACGCGGCCAAAGACCAGACTACCGTGCGGCTGGCGCCGGCAAAGATCTCTGGCAATAGGGCCCACTATCACAGCCTCAGTTACTCCGTCTTTTACAGTTATCCCGGGAAAACTAAGCGCCTTCCGCAAAAGCTCAGCTTCGAGTTGTTGACCGTAGTGAAGCGGCGTTTACTGAAAATAGATCTGTATGTCGTCTTCATCGTTGACGGCGAGGAGATCTTTCTTCCTTCCAGCCGCTCAGCCATAAAGCATCCGGTGCCAGGAAAACGCTGGGTCGGTGAGCGCCTCGAGTTTCATATGCGATGTGAAACACTGCTCAGAATCACTCGAGCGCGCAAACTGGCCGTCAGTATGGATGGTCTGATTTTCGATTTTGCTGAGACCGATCTGCAGTCGCTTCGCGACTTCGCGCAGGCGATCGAAACCAGTCCAAGCGGCGCCAGGCTCGGTCCCATGAAGGCTGCCGGCTCTACCTGCTCACCTCACCCAACCCCTCGAAAGCCCGAACCCCCAAACTCGCAAGTTACTGACCTGCGTGCGTTCATCATGTAGAGCATGATTCTCGTTTAGTCTGGCTTTGGTGTGCGAAAGGTCCCGGAACCAACCACCGCAAGCTGATGTCTAAATGAACAGACCGATCTAACACTACAGGAGGCTCGCAAAATGCAAAGACAAATTCTCCGCTCTTCAGTGACCGGCTCAATGTTATTGATCTGCCTGTGCCTGTTGCTATTGGTCCTGGCGGGATGCGCCAGGAAATCCAATCACACCACCAAGGTTACCGTTGGCGGCGAAGCCGTAACCCGGGTCGAGCCCGATGCCGCCGTGCTGGTGATGTCAGTGGTAACACAAAATAGCCAGGCTCTCAGCGCGCAACAGGAAAACGCGCGCAAGAGTGAATTGGTCGCTAACGCCGTCAAAGCCACGGGCGGCGCCAACGTCGAGATCAAGACCAGCGACTACATGCTCCAGCCGCAATACGATTATCGCGATAACAAGCTGCCGAAGATCGTGGGTTACAACGCGCGCAACACTGTGATCGTGACCATGGATGACTTAAAGAACGTAGGTGCAGTGATCGACGCTGCCTCGGGCGCCGGGGCGAACAGTATCGACAGCGTTTCCTTCATTCTGCGCCAGACCAGCCCGGCTCGCGGACAAGCGCTGGCAGAGGCCACGCAGCAAGCCATGAACAAGGCCCGTTCGATAGCGCAGGCCCTCGGCGGCCGGGTGCTTCGTGTGGTAGAAGAAAGTGAAGGCTCGACAGTGGGCGGATCGCCGCAGATGGTAAACGAGGCCAGCAGCATGGATATGAGAGTTGCGAGAGAGACGCCCATTGCAGTGGGGCAGTTGAGCATCAAGTCGAACGTTCAACTGATCGTGGAGATCGAAAGCTAGAGCCTGATGCTGCCGGAGGTCACTATCTGATAAATTGAGCAACATGACGGGCAAGCACCAGATCGTTGTCTCCGCGGAGAATAATGCCTACACCGGCTGGCAGTGCAAACTGTTCTACTTTTCCTGTGTCACGCGCCTGCAGCGCCAGCCGATAATCATCGTGCATGATTCCGGCGGTGAATGGCATCCGGACTTCCATGAACTGGCTGGAGCCGGGTGTGTTCTTCATCGGGCCCCGAATTACCGGCATTGCGGGAAGGGTGATGACTATGCCCCGCGGAACACCGCCGGGTCCCTCATTCATGCCGCGAAACTCTGCGCGGAAAATGAGTTCATGGTACTTTGCGACCCGGACCTGATCTTCACTGGCGCGATGCAGTTTCCCGAAGTCCTGTCCGGTGACTTCGTTTCGTATGTGAACTACGACAAAGACTTCATTCCCGCGGCCAGGAACAGTGTCGGAATAAAACGGGACCTTACGCCGGTTGAAAGGGAGACGCTTCGCTGTGGAGTGCCCTACGTGATTCCGACCGCGCAGGCCAGTCAGATCGGCAGCGCCTGGCTCGCGGCGGTAGATGCGTTCTCGCCCCGCCGTTGGGAAGACATCATGTACGCGTTCGGCCTGGCGGTGATGCAGCTGGGGTTGAAGGTGAATCTAACTCACTTTGCCACCCATAATTATTGGCCGGATGAAAAACTGGATGCGCCCGTCATTCACTATTGTTACGGCGACGAGGGCTGGACCAAACGTAACTATTTCCGAGATGAGCAAGTGCGGAATCTTTGGACACCGAGCGCGGATGCCGCGGAGGGATCGATACTAGGTGAACTGTTGAAGCAAATCAGAGAGGCCGGAGAGTTTTATCGCGATCCTTTGAAAGGAGCCCGTGGGTCACGAGGGACTCATTAAAAGCGAAGGGTACTCTGAAACGGATTTGTAGGGGCGTCACTCCGTGGGCGCCCCTATTTTAATGTGAAGAGGGGCGGCCACGGAGTGCCGCCCCTACAATCCAGCGGCGCGACCTACTCTCTTTCGTAACCATTCGACTGGCTTAGGGCCGTTTATCCAGGACACTACCACAAACTTCTCGCCAGTCTTTACCGGCTCACTGCAATGCAAGTGATTTGAGGGAAAGACAATCGCTTTGCCGGATTCAGGTGTCACAGAGTAGCTGAGCTCGGGAAACGCGGTCTGTCCGCCCGTGAAGTCATCATTGAGATAGCACACTACGCTGAAGTAGCGATCTTCAAAGCCAGGGCCAGTGTCCCGGTGCGGCACATAGTAATCGGCCGGGCCATATCTGAGGAGATGCGTTCCCGAGTGGTTCGCCAGGTCCACTTCCCAGCGCTGTTTGACCAGCGGCTTGAGCGCAGCATTCATCCGCCTATCGAACTCCTGATAGAACTTTTGCGTATCCCGGGAAACCAGCGTGCGGGACGAACGAATGTCACGCCGCGTAAGGACTTCATAGTTGTCGGCGTCTTTTGCGTCCCTTACCGTGGCCGGTGTCCAGCCCGTTAGATTCTTCAACTCTTCGACGATTACCTTGCACTCGGAGGGCTGGTAGATCTGAATCGAGATCACACCAGGTGATTCTTCTTTGTACTCAGTCATTCCCAAAAGTGATTTCGTGTAATTTCGTGGATCGTGTGCTTAGGATTAGGAGCCACACGATCCACGAAACCACACTAGACTCCACGAAAGAACACGAAATAAGAGCGTGTGTGCTAGCTCATTCATTGATAAAGAACATGTGTCCCCGGAATTGGGCCGAAGATATCCTCTGAGAGACTCAGCAGTTCGGGGTCGCGAAACAGATCAGCGAACACCTTGTCGCCGGCAAAATAGCGCCAACGTTCGAACACTTTCATTTCATTGGCCCGGCCATCGAAATCAAGATTATCGAAGGAGTCTCCCCAGGTGTTGGGTCCCCATCTGGCAACTTCGGCTAGCCCCTTGCCCGCCGTGACCAGTCCCAGGCGCAGGGCGATCTCGCAGCGATATTCATTATCAACAAACCAACGGTTGTAGTTGATAAAGACACTGGGCCCCGGCAAAACCTTTGTCTGGCCCAGAAATTCTTTCGCGTACGACTTCCACAGGCCAGGCAGTTCTCGGGTTACCCACTCCATTGGCGGCGTCCACTTCGTTCCGTTTATGGCCCAGCGGTATTTGCTGGCAAAGTTATTAAACGGATCGCGCAACACCAGAACATAAACACATGAGCCGCTCTCGCCAAACCATTTCTTCTTGTGCTGGAGAAAATCCTGCTTGAACACTTCCGTCAGGCGCCGGTCCTCATAGTTGTAGATTAAGTGGTCCTTGAACGCCAGTTCGCTCTTCTGATCGCGGGTGCACATCAGAAACGGATCTGTGTTTGGCCGGCAGTTGTTAAGAAAACAGACTGAGCCGGGAGCATTGGCTGAGATCCAATTGATGATTGCGTGGTGCCCGCTTCTTTGCAGCGCGGCGACACACAGTTCGGTGCGATTGTGGCAGGTCATCGCCGTAATCCTGTGGTGTGGCTTTGCACAAAAACTCTTACTTCGTGTTCCTTCGTGTAGCTTAGTGTGTTTCGTGGATCGTATGGCTCCGAATCCCAGGCACGCGATCCACGAAACTACACGAACTCTCACAAAGCAACGCCGACCAATGCCGATGTTAGACGTTCACCGCCCTGTGGTGTGGATGACAAACCGCCAGCTCGTCGGCACAAAAGTCTGGAGCGTCGCCGCTAGGCCAGATATTCGGACGCGACCTGACTGGGCTGTTCCGGTGGCAAACCAGGCTGTGTCGGGCTTTCCGGCGGCAAATAAGCCGGGCTTTCCGGCGGCAAATAGGCTGGGCTTTCCGGCGGCAGCGGGGCTGGTTTTTCCTTCGGCTTGTCGGGCTTTTCGGGTTTGTCCTTATCAGGCCCACCCGGCTTGTTAGGTGGCAGACCCGGCTTGCCCATGTGTTCAAATGCCAACGCGCTCGACTGTTCAATACTCGCAAAGCTACCTGCGCGCCCGCTCAGCAACTCCTGGGGCAAAGCAAAGACAAAAGCAGACAACAACTCGTCGCTTATCGGCTCGTGGAATTCGCGAAACACTTTCGATACTGCGGCCAAACATTCCAGCCGTAAACGATTGTTCATTTGAAATCGGAAACGAAGGTTCTCAACTTCTCGCAAAGATTCGCGTGCTGACATCGAAGGGGTCTCCTTTCAAGAAGGGAAAAGCCCAGGGAACCTGGGACCGGCCAGTAACGAAGTGCGCAAACGAGGTCTGGAGGGGGCGGAGTTTATACTCAACCCCTGGGTTTTTCAAGCCTCTTCCGAAATCTTATCCCTTAATCAGAAGCTTCTCTTGCGGCAGGATGGCCGGCATGCCTTTATGTTGCCAGCAACGCACCGGTCCGTGGACGCGGCGCGCGCATGGAGTCCCCTTCTTTGTGCGGGCGCCGCACGTGTAAATAATCTCCTCGGGAGAGACACCGTCAGTTGAGCGACCGGCCGACCCCCCGGCGCTGGGCGACTGTGCCTGACTCAACGAAGCAGCGTTGAAGGGCGCATCGGACAAAGAAGAGGTCGCTAGGCGTTGCACTATCAGTGGCGGCGGCGCCGGGCGAAGAAAACGGCCGAAGATGAAGCCCGCGGTTAGCAAGGCCATACCCAGAATCAAGGGTAGTGCCAGTTCCGCCTTGCGATAGCGTCCCGTACACTCGCCACAGAACCTGCGACTGGTCCAGAGCAGCCATTGTCTTCTGCTGACAGGCGAGCCACACTCAGCGCAAAAATTAGGCTTGTACATGGTGAGAACTCCGTGAGCGCAGGATTATATTCGGAATTATCGCCATCACAAATAAAACTCATTACGTTCAGTGGATTGTAGGGGCGGCACTCCGTGGCCGCCCCTCTCTTGTATGCCGAGAATGGGCGGTCCTTGTGAGCAGAAGAGGGGGGCGGCCACGGAGTGCCCCCCCTACAAAAGCAACGCGGGGCCGGTTTGAGGCGTCCGAGAATGGCGTCAGGCAAGGACTTAAACCTCGGTGGTTGCCAATCAAGCGGCGCGAATAGCATACTAAGTTACAGAAAGATATCGAGAATCTATGGGTTTGCTCCTGGCAGTTTTCATATTTCAAAAACGCAAGTATTTCGCGCTCAGTGTCGCGGTCCTGTGTCTCATGGCCGCCCCGGCCTCTACCTTAGCGCAGGTGCCGGATGACATAGTGCGCACCGAGACTTCGCTGGTCCAGTTGCATGTGGGTGTGGTGGATCGACAGGGGCGCGCTATTACATCGCTTTCACCAAACGACTTTGCGGTTTTCGAAGACGGGGTGCGGCGGCCGATTGTTTCTTTCGAACCTACTAACGCGCCCTTTAGTCTGGTGCTGCTGCT
>JBDTOI010000148.1:0-10122 GCA_039933315.1 Pyrinomonadaceae bacterium | reverse complement strand
AGTGGCACAGACTTCAGTCTGTGAACGTCTCTACCGAAGCACAGACTGAAGTCTGTGCCACTTGTCACTTGGCCCGCTCAATGTATCTACCTTCAGATGGATCCACCCGGATGCGGTCCCCTTCGTTTACGAAAGGAGGAACCAGAACCGTAGCTCCGTTTTCCAGGGTGGCTGGTTTGTTAACGTTGGAAACGGTGGCCCCCTTCATGGTCGGTTCAGTCCGCGTTACAGTCAACTCCATCGAGGGGGGTAATTCCACGCCTATGGGAGCACCTTCGTAGAATTCGGCTTGTATTTTTAGGCCCGGGGTCAGCCACTGAGCGGCGTCACCCAGCTCTTCTTCGCTCAAGCCGGTTTGCTCGTAATTCTCGGTGTTCATAAAATGATGGTGGGACCCGTCAGAGTAGAGGTACTCCATTTCATGCTGCTCAAGAGAGGCCCGCTCAATGGTATCAGCGGAACGGAACCGATGTTCAAAAGAGGAACCGGTACGAATGTTTTTTAACTTTGTTTGCACCATCGCGCGAAGGTTACCCGGCGTGTGATGGCGAAACTCCATGACCTTGCATGGTTGGCCTTCAAACACGATTACCATCCCGCGCCGAATCTGAGTAGCCGGAATTGCCATAGTGTTAGGATAGCTCCTGAATCATGATTCTGCCTTCTGCAAAAGCTGCTGCCGACAGGCGAGCATAAGGCTCGGGCCGGAAACCGCGTAGTCTAGCCAGCCCCAGCACCATTTGTCCAGCAGGGTAGGTTGGATTATCCGTTGCTTCGTTACAAAAACAAAAGAGCGGGTCCACGGAATGATCGATCGAAATCTCGCATTCCGCGTCCCGCTCTTCGGAGGAGCCCACCTACCTCAATCGTCTTAACGTTCGCACTAAGCGAAAGTTCCAGAAAATATTTCAGGCAGCCCGAGCCCGGAGCACATGCTGTTGTCGAACCACCTGGTCCAGCCAATCCTGCGCCTGTTGATACCGGTGGAAGCGCTGCTCGTCGGCCCGAAAAGCCTGGGAGTGGTATTGGCGACGGCCCCTTACGATGCGTGCAGGATGTTTAATATGAAGCATTTCGTGGAAAAGAATGAACTCTACAAACCACTCGGGGACGTCCGCCGCATCCAAAGTCTTGCTGATCGTAATCGTCTCATGGACCGGGTCGTGATGGCCGAGGATGTTGCGTGTGCGCCGTTGTGACCAGGTAAGCACCGGTTTCTCGACGCTCCCTTCGAAATAGCGCCGGTTGAGCCGGGCAAAGAGTTTTTCGAGATCGTAGAATTGCCCGCGTGCTGAAGAGATTACCTTTCGTCCCCTATGGCGGCGAGCGATCTCCGACGCGCGCAATACCTGGGGAGTAAAAGCATACTGGCGGTAAACGCGATCGTAAATCCTGGGAGCTTTTCTGGAGAGCAGCCGGCCCACCAGTATAAAGGCCAGAGCCCGAATTACTTCGGGCGGCGCCGTCTTGAAAACATCGGAAATCCGAACGTAAACGCGACCTGAACGGATCCTAATCGTGTGTCGTAAGCCGGCGTACGGGTAGAACTTAACCTCAACCTCGGGCGTGGCTTGGCTACCGCTCAATTGTTTGAAAGCGTCGCTAAAGACCTTAGGAAGATGGTTCTTTGACTGGGGCATAAAAGGGATACAGCCGACCGGGTTCGGCCAATCTTAGGGTGGGTTTATTCGGGCCGTCAAACTCCCGGCAAGTCGCCATCGTAAGTTATTGAAAACCGGATACATACGCGGATCAGACAGTCCCAGCCTGTTTGGGTGCAGTCGAAGACCGAGCCTAAGCCTATTAGTGTTAACGGCTTAGTCTGATTTGTGATGTAACTTGCACCGGATTGTTGCTCTGTGGAGGGGCGCCCAATGACCTCGCGGAAGAGTCAGGAAAATCAGATTTGCCTTTTTAACTCATGTATTTGCGGGATATTCGATGAATCCCTTATACTCCACAAATCGGACATGACCCCGCGCCCCCGGTTGTGGGCGGAAACTCCGTAGGAAGCGGCTAACGATAGCTGGGGGACTCTGCGCCGGTAGGACATGGCTTTATGGATGCCCAACGAAACAAAAAAGCTGGATTTGACCCGCGGGGACAAGCCGTACTCTCCGCGATTATAAAAGAGCACCTCATTACCGGCGAGGCCGTGGGCTCCCGTGTGCTTTCGGATCGCTTTGCGCACGCGGCAGGTTTGAGTGCCGCCACGATTCGTAACGTTATGGGAGAGTTGGAAGAAGCTGAGCTCGTCGAGCAGCCCCATACTTCGGCCGGGCGAATTCCTACCGACAAGGGCTATCGCTTTTACGTTGATCACATACTTCAGAATGCGAAGTTATCGCGCTCCGACCGATCGGCGATCGATGCACTGCTCATGAGCGCCGCGGATGGGGCCCGGAGCGAACCTGATCGGCTCATGGAGAAGACGTCCCACTTATTGTCGGCCCTCTCCGAGAATGTCGGCATCGTAGTCTGGCCTCCGCTTTCGGAAAACCTTTTGCAGCACATCGAGTTTCTGCAACTCGCAGATAACCGCATTCTCGTAATATTGGTCTCCACGACAAATATCGTTCGCAATCGCATCATTCATGTGGACGAACAGTTGAGCCAGGAGGATTTGGAGCGAACGGGGCGTTACTTGAACGCGGAATTCCGTGGCAAGAGCCTGCTGGCGATCCGAGCGGAAATCCTGGAGTTGATGCGGGAAGAGAAGGCCCTCTACGACCAGCTTTTGCGGAATGCGATACTGCTTTGTGATACCAGTCTCGCCGACGAAGACTCCACCGCCGGCGATGTTTACGTCGATGGCACTTCGAATATGCTGGCCAAGCCGGACTTTGCTGATGCAGCCCGCATGCGCGAGCTTTTCCGCATGTTCGAAGAGAAATCGCGTTTGGTAAAGATCTTGAACGAATGTGTCGCGAAGGATCAATTATTCCCTGGCGGCGTGCAAGTGGTGATCGGGCGGGAACACGCTACGCCTTCGATGCGAAATTGCACTTTGATTACTGCGCCCTACCGGATTGGCGAAGGTGAAACTACCGGAACGCTCGGTGTGGTAGGTCCCATGAGAATCGAATATGCACGTATGATGGCTGTGGTAAACTACATGGCGCGATTGATCGAACGTACGTTGTCGCCGGACACAGCTTCCCATTAAACGGTTTATCCAACCCCCGGTAACTGTTCTTCAATAATCGAAAGTTTCGAGAAACATGGCGCCAGACGGGAAGGAAAAGAAATGGAGCAGCATTCCTGTGCGTTTCTTCGATGAAGACGAGGAATCGGAAGCGAACGAGCCGGAAGAATCTAACGGCGAGTTTCGCGGCGCGGATTCGGCGGACGAAGGCTCGTTCGGCGAAAACAGTTTGTCAGGAAGCGGTTCCGAAGGCAGCCGCCGCCGTGGTGCTGACGTTGTTATGTCGGGACCAATGCTGGCAGAGCTGGTGGCTACCAGAGCTGAGCTGAAGAGAGTGGAGGGCGAGCTCGCCGAGTCGCAGGAACGGCTGGCCCGCCGCCAGGCCGATTTTGATAACTATCGTAAAAGAACTGAGCGTGAACGTGGCGAAGCCTACAACCGGGTAGTTGCCGACGTCGTTAACAAATTATTACCGGTAATAGATAATCTCCGCCGGGCGCTCGAGGCTGAGCGATCGATGGAAGCCAACGAGTCTGAAGAGTTCCGCCACTTTCTCCACGGGGTCGAGTTAATTAACAAGCAACTTAACGAGATTCTCGAATCGCTGGGGCTCGAAGCCGTTCCGGCCATGGGAGAGCCTTTCGATCCGCATTTGCACGAAGCAGTTGTTACTGAGGCAACTGATGAGTACGAGCCCGACACGGTTATTCAGGAACTTGTGCGCGGTTATCGTTTAGGCGACAAGCTTTTGCGGCCGGCCATGGTCAAAGTTTCCACTGGAACCGGTGGGAATAATTAGCGAACTGTCTACACCGTTCTCGCGTGAATAATTTATGGGCAAGATAATTGGAATAGATTTGGGCACCACAAACTGTTGCGTCGCCGTGCTCGAGGGTGGTGCTGTGCAAATTGTGCCCAACAAGGAAGGCGGAAGGACTACGCCCAGCGTCGTCGGCTTTACCGATAAGGGCGAGAAGCTGGTCGGCCAAATTGCCAAGCGTCAGGCGGTGACGAATGCGGCCAACACCGTGTATGCGGTCAAACGACTAATTGGTCGCAAATTCAACGCGCAGGAAACTGAGCGAATGCGCGAGACAGCTCCTTTTGAGATAGTTGATTCGCCAAACGGTGATGCCCGCATAAGTGTGCAGGGACGCATTTATAGTCCGCCCGAGATTTCCGGCATTCTTCTGCAAAGGCTCAAGGCGGCCGCGGAAGACTTTCTGGGCGAGGCAATCACCGACGCAATTATTACTGTGCCCGCCTATTTCGACGACACGCAGCGACAGGCCACCAAGGACGCGGGCAAAATCGCCGGCCTGCAAGTGGAACGCATCATCAACGAGCCCACTGCCGCAGCGTTGGCTTATGGCCTGGGCAAATCGGAATCTGAGCGAATTGTCGTTTTCGACCTTGGCGGCGGGACCTTTGACGTTTCGATTCTGGAAATGAATGACGGCTTGTTCGAAGTGCTTTCGACTTCCGGCAACACGTTCCTCGGCGGCGAAGACTTCGATGATCGCATCATGAATTGGATGGCGGATGAGTTCACCGCCGAGAATGGGATTGACTTGCGCAAAGACCGGCTGGCGCTGCAGCGTTTGAAAGAAGCAGCCGAACGGGCCAAGTGCGAATTGTCAACGGCAAGTGAAACGACCATTAACCTGCCATTCATCGCCGCCGACGCTTCCGGACCGAAACACTTCAATCGAACGATGTCCCGCGAAAAGTTCGAGGAACTCGTGGGCGACCTGGTACAGCAAACCGTAGCGCCCTGCGAAAACGCCCTGCGAGACGCCAAGCTGCAACCGTCCGACGTCGATAAAGTGATTTTGGTAGGCGGGCAGACGCGTTCGCCCATCGTGGAGCGCACGGTAGAACAGATATTTGGGAAGAAGGCCTCCGCCGAAATAAACCCCGACGAAGTTGTGGCCATGGGAGCCGCCATCCAGGGAGGCGTGCTGACCGGCGATGTCAAAGACATTGTGCTGTTGGATGTCTTGCCACTCAGCCTGGGATTGGAGACGCGCGGTGGCTTGTTCACGAGAATTATCGAGCGGAATTCAACGATTCCTCTGCGGAACAGTTTGATCTTTACCACTGTCGTTGATAATCAGTCGTCGGTGGAGATTCACATTCTACAGGGTGAACGCGAGGTCGCCGCTGGCAACCGCTCGCTGGGAAAGTTTGAGTTGGTCGGGATTCCGCCCAGCCCACGCGGCGTGCCGCAAATCGAGGTGTCATTTGAAGTGGACGCTAACGGTATCGTTTCAGTTTCCGCTCAGGATAAGGCGACCGGGCGCGAACAACAGATGCGTATCACCCCCACTTCCGGCCTCTCGCCGGATGAGATTGAGCGCCTCATAAGAGAGGCCGAGACGTCGGCCGAAGCTGATCGCGAAGTGAGAGAGTCGATTGCCCTCCGCAATAAACTCGAGAGCTTGATCAAGAACACCCAGCGGACCTTCCTGGAGTTTGGCGGGTTATTGTCACCGAATGATCAGCAGATCGGCCAACGCGTGTTAAGTGAAGCGGAAGCTGCGATTGATTCAGATAGTCCGACCGAAATTAGCAAGGGTCTGGATGGTTTGGAACGGCTGGCAACGCAGTTGACCACTGCGATGATGGAGCCCGCGGCCGATAGCAAGGAAGTTGAGATTCAGTAAAACTTAGAATTCATAGGCGGCCATGAAGCGCGTTGGCATGAGGCCCCGTTTCATGGCCGCCGACTAGTGCGGTCTCAGGGAAAAAGCAGAGCGTTGAATATCAAATGAGTAAACGTGACTATTACGAAGTGCTGGGCTTAAAGAAGGGCGCCAGCGAACAAGAAATAAAAAGTGCCTACCGGCGCCTCGCCCGGCAGCATCATCCAGACAAGAACCCTGATGACAATCAGGCCGAAGACCGGTTCAAGGAAGCAGCTGAAGCCTACGCCATTCTCTCTGACGGCGAACAGCGCGAGCGCTACGATCGATTCGGCCATGCCGGGGTCTCCAGCGGGGCCGGTGCATCATGGGGCGCGCCAGGATTTAGTGGCCTCGAGGACATTCTGGGAGATCTCTTTGGTTTCGGTGATGTGTTCGGAACCGGCGGAGGTAGGGGCGGCTCGCGCCGCTCAGCGGCCCAACGTGGGGCCGATCTCCGGTACGACCTGGAAATTACGCTCGGCAACGCCGCCGCGGGAATGACAGCGTCTTTACGGATTCCCAAACTTGATTCGTGCACCGTATGCAGCGGCACGGGAGCCGCGGCAGGAACGGAACCGGAAACCTGCCAGACATGCGCCGGGGCAGGCCAGGTTCGTTACCAGCAGGGCTTCTTTTCCGTCGCGCGCACTTGCGGCACCTGCCGTGGCTCGGGCCGCGTAATCAAGACCCCATGCCCGCAATGCCGCGGCGCAGGGCGAGTCGAAAACGAAAAGACCATGGAGGTCAAGATTCCTGCCGGAGTCGAAACCGGCTCCCGCTTGCGCATTCAGGGCGAAGGTGAAGCAGGAATGTATGGCGGCCCCGCGGGCGATCTTTATGTCGTGATTCACGTCAGCGAGCACGAACAATTTGAGCGCCAGGGAAGTAATCTCTATTCAACTGTGCCTATCACCTTCGGCCAGGCTGCCCTGGGCGCCGAGGTTGAGGTGCCAACGCTTGATGCCGAGCAATCGCTCAAGATCCCGGCCGGAACTCAAACAGGTACTGTGTTCCGCGTGAAGGGCAAGGGAATGCCGGTGCTTGGTGGCCGGGGCCGCGGTGATCTCTTCGTCGCGGTCAGCGTTGTTACTCCGACCACGCTCACGCGCGAGCAGAGGAAACTGCTGGAGCAGTTATCACAAATTGAGACCACGGATCTGGAAGACAAAGGCCTGGTGGACAAGGTGCGGGACATCTTCGGCTAGTGGCACAGACTTCAGTCTGTGATGCCTCTTAACGGAAACACCAGATCCCCCTAACTGGAAAGGGCGCTTGTTATGCTCCGAACATCCCCCGTCGCCGCGCGAAGCTATTTCGCCGCGGCGATTGTTGTCATCGCCTTAGTCGCCTCTACTTCTGCCTCGGCCCAGCAGACCATGGCCAAATGGGAGGCCTTTGATTTTGCCGGCAAAAGCATTCAACCTGCAGACCTTACTGGAGTTTCGCTGGAGAATTTGAAACTCATTCGCGGCATCGTCTTCGGACGGCACGGGCGCATCTTCAAGGACTTCGAGATCAAGTCCTATCTTACCGGGCAATCCTGGTACAAACCCAAACCAGAGTTTAAGAATTCGCAGCTCAATCACACGGAGCGCGACAACCTCGATGTAATTCGCGACGCGGAGGCCAGGAAGCACACCAGCGTGGAACCCGGTGATATGCGCTTTTATCGCACGCGTCTTTTGACGCCACGGAAACTGGGACAGCATACCGGGGGCGAGTGGACCGTGCTGGCGGCCGAAGTTGAAGCAATCCACGGCAAGCGTTTCGATGACATCGCCTGGCTGCAGGCGTATTTCGACGATCGCTATTGGTATAAGCCGGTCGACAAATACGATCCCCGCCAGCTAACCGAGATTGAGCGAAAGAACCTGAACACTATCGTGGCTGCGCACAAGAAACTTCGCCGGGTAGCCCTTTCGCCGGGTGACATGGAGCTGTTTGAAAACAAGCTGCTTTCCGAGCGCATGCTTCAGGGCCTGAGTCTGCACGAGCTGCGTTTGTTGCGTAATGAGATTTATGCCCGGCACGGCCGAATATTTCGTACCGGATGGCTGCAGCAGTACTTCGGCAACCAGCCCTGGTACGAACCTTCGGAGGAGTTTAGGGACGAACAGGTCTCCGGCAGTGACAAGCTAAATGTCGAACTGATCGTGGCCTATGAAACCAAGCTACACAACCAGATCGGCACTAAGGTCATACCGGCTAGCTTGCTGAGCGGGCTTTTCGTCGAAGATGTGCGCCAGATGCGCGATGAGATTTACGCGCGGCACGGCAAGGTCTTCAAGGAACCATGGACGCAAAAGTATTTCGCCAGCTTTGACTGGTACAAGCCCGATCCAAAGTTCAGTGAATCGTCTTTAAGCGAGATCGAAAAGCGGAACATTGCCACGATCACCGCCTACGAAAAAAAGGCGGTAACTGCCGACAGCACCATCGAGGGTTGATAAGGCCTAACCCCAGTCTCGCGTGTCGAGACCAAAACAACCAGAAAGTGAAGAACTGCGGTGCGCGACAAGTCTCTGACTTGCCGCCAAGCGCTTCTCTTCTTAGGTCTCCGGCCGGCGTTCGAAGGTCAGAGATCCGCTTTTTACCTGTGCTCCCACTGATCTCTCGTCAAGGGTTGAATGGGCTGCAACTGTTTGCCTGAGAGCGCAGAGTTAAGGCCCGCCAGTTCCTTTGCCAGCCAGGCGTCAAAGTCCCGCACCACGTCGGCTAACTCGCCGGCAATCGCTTCCGTACGTTCAACCTGAGTCTGGGCCGGGCGGCCCTCGTAGTTGATCACGTTGCCGTAAAGGTCGGCGAGATTTTCCCGCAGCCGCTCTTCACCGGTGATGGCGCCGCCTTCCGTAGTAGCCACAATCTTTCGTCGCAACTCATTGACCTGCGCCGATGCCGCGCGCAATCGTGCGGCCAGAGGATCGTTTGCCGGGAGTTTTGCGGCGTTGCCATCCAGCGTCAGCCGCACCCCATTAATCCTATCGACCGCAAAGGTCATGTCACCAAGCAGGTTGTAGAGCTTCATTGAAAGATCGAATTGCGCCTTGCGATCCTCCAGCGAGTGCTTAGCCCGCGGATCCATCATGACCTGCAACTGGGTCGTGTAGACGTTTTTGTCTTTCGTCATTTTCACGATGTACGTACCAGGCAAGACCCGCGGACCAACGCTCGCACCAAAGGCTGCGATAGCGGCGGTGGGAACGCGCGGAGCTTTCAAACGCATGCCCCACGTCGCGCGGTTCAGGCCGCGGCGCTTGCTGCTGGGAACTGTAGTAAGAAGCCTTCCGTCCTGATCGAAAATCTCAATCTTCAAATCGCCAAAGATGTGGCGCTTCTGCTGATAATAAGTAATGACCGCATCTTCGGTGGGATTAGGGCCCGAGAACGAGGCATCGCCATTGACCCAGCCGCCGCCCGCGGGAAGCCGCTGCACGGTGGGACGGGCTTCGATAAACGCGGCGTCTTTCGCGAGATTTTCCGGGGTCAGAACACGCAACGGCGTGATGTCGTCAATGATCCAGATGCCACGCCCGTGGGTGGCAATCACCAGGTCTTTGTCGCGGGGATGAATTGCCAGATCGCGCACGGCCACGTTGGGAAAGTCGCCGCCGGTATATTGCGCCCACTGCTTGCCGCCATCGAGAGAGATCCAGAGTCCCAGTTCGGTGCCGACAAAAAGTAGATCCTTGTTTACCAGATCTTCTTTGACTACATGCGCATAGCCGCGGACGCCGGATGCCGGCGCGACCACCGGGATCCAGGTTTGGCCCAGATCGCTGGTCTTGTAAACGTAGGGCCGCATATCGCCAAAGGTATGCAGGTCGAAGGTGGCGTAGGCAGTACGTTCATCAAAATGGCCTGGTTCAACTGATGTTACCCAGGCGTTCTTTGGCAGGCCCTGAATGTTTGCCGTGACATTGTTCCAGGTCTTGCCGCTATCGCGGGTCACCTGGACGTTGCCATCATCGGTGCCAACCCAAATCAGGTTTGAGTTCTTTGGCGACTCAGCGATGGAAAAGATGGTGGTGTGCATCTCGGCCGAGGAATTATCAATGGTTACGCCGCCTGACTGCTCCTGCTTCTGCTTCTCCGGATCGTTGGTGGTCAAGTCAGGCGAGATGCGTTCCCAGCTTTGACCGTGATCGCGCGAGCGAAAAAGAAATTGCGACCCCAGGTAAACGGCGCCATCCCGGGTGACATGAATCGGCGTGTTCCAGTTATAGCGAAGCTTACCCTCTTTGTATTTTGGCAGCGGCTGCAGGCTACGGCTTTCATGCGTCTTGCGATTGA
>JBDTOI010000147.1:0-10126 GCA_039933315.1 Pyrinomonadaceae bacterium | reverse complement strand
ATTAACGGGCGCCAACTCAAGAAGGGGCGCCCACGGAGGGACGCCCCTACAATCCTGACTTCAGCGGACGCTTACGGTGACGTTGTTGGCGGTAAGTGAATTCCCGGTGGCCCGTTGCAGCTCGGCAATAGCTTTGTTGAGATCGGTTTGGGCGCGCAATTCCCTCGCGCGGGCCGCAGCCAAAGCGGTCTGACGCTCCAGCACGAGAAACAGAGTCGATTGTCCCGACTCGAACTTGCGCTGCTCGCTGGCATATTGTTGCGCAGCAGAGTCGCGGGCTGTCGCCGCCGATCGCAGGCGCGCCGCGCTGGTGCGCAAGAGCTGCAAGGCGTTTCGCACGTCCACCTGAATCAACTGCTCCAGCTGTTCGCGCTCCGTCGCAATCCGTTTTCCTTCGACCAGCGAACGACCCAGCTGCGCTTCCGCCACGCGGTTACGTAAGGGCAGATTTATGGCGACCCCCACGCGAAAATTGTTGAACTGATCGGAAAACAAATTCCGCAGCGACTGCGGATAGCCACCGATTAAGTCCGGCGGCAACGAGCCTGCCGGTATCGCCGGCAGAGGTTGCAAGCCATTAAGTATCGACAACTGATTCACTCGTTCGCGCACCTCCTCGTTGGAGCGCGAGAACGGATTGGTAGTCGAAACCAGAGTGCCGGCCGTTCCCACTACACCGTAACTGCCGATCAGATCCACTTGCGGCTTAATCTGATCGCGATACAACCGCTGGTCCAGTTCATTGATCTCGCGCAGCAGATCGGCTTGCCTCAGCTCGGGACGGTTTTCCAGCGCCCCCTTCATTGCCAACGGCAACGAAACGTCAGGCACCGTCAAATCCACATCGTCGACCGGCACAATCGAAGCGTTCCACAATTCGGACTGCCGGTTCTCGGCAATCAGGTTCTTCAGACGGTTCTCGGCGCGCGTCACTTCCTCCAACGCGGCAAACTCTTCTTGCTCAAAATTTGCTACCTGGGTTTCCGCCGCCACGATATCGATTGGGGCCAGCGCCCCCTGGGCCACCAGTCGTTTGTTATGGTCGAGCTGGGCGCGGGCGTCACTTACCGCGTTGCGCTGCACTTGCAAATTTCGCAACCCAAATACCAGGTCCCAGTACACCCTTTGTACGTTGGTGATGGTCTCGATAGCGCGCTGGCGAAATTGTGCGTCTGTCAACGAGAGGTTCTTTCTGGCGATCTCAATTTGACGTCGAGGCTGATCGAATCGCAGGCCGCGCCATAGCGGCTGCGTGTAAGTGAACGTCAGCGCCGTCGGATACTGCGGATTAAGAGCGGCAAACTGGCTGTTGCTGGTCTGGCGAATGGACGAAAAGTCGAAACGATAATTGCCCCCATACTTTGGCGCCAGACCTTCCAACCGCGCCGTGCCGGTAAAGTCGCTCGTTTCCAGCGCGTCGGACGCGCCACTCAGGAAACTGGCCGCGGGTGTTTTGATTCGTTCGTAGTAGGTTTGCGTGCTCAGTTTAGGATCATAAGCCCCGCGGGCCCCCAGCAAATCAAATTCGGCGAGGCGAACATGATCGCGGCCCACCTCGATGTCTTTGTTATTTGCCAGCGCCATCTCCAGCGCTTCGCGCATAGTAAGCGGGCGCTGCTGGTTCGCATCAACCCCGACGCGGGCCAGGTCCGGAAGGGATTTGACGGGACTGCTGCGAAACTCATTGGTGATCGAGGGGGCGGTGACGGATTCGATCACGATCGGTGTCGGTGACGGTGTCGGTTCTTGCGCCGAGACAGAAGCCGGCCCACCAAGAACGAACCAAAGTAGCGTCAAAATTATTTGTCCCATTAGGGACAATTGAAAATAGCCCAGCGATTTATCGCTGGGTCTAAGTAGGCATCTTTGACCGGAGTCCCGTAGGGACGACTGAATCAGTGCACGGCCGCCCATATCAGCCGTCCCTACGGGACTCAAAACCCCTTCACTTCCGCTATCCCAGCGATGAATCGCTGGGCTATTTTCAATCCTCCCTACGGGAGGAAGATTTCTGAAATCCGCAAATTCTGTTGGTAGTTCGAATCTCATAACGCTACTACTTCATTATTCCAAACAACGACGCGCTGGCGGTTGCCGCTTTCCGCCGGGCCCAACCGAACACTCCCGTGACGCGCCGGCCCATGCGGCCCCAGACGCGACTTTTGGCAAGGTCGTCAAACAACGAATAGAAAACCGGCACCGCCAGCAGTGTCAGTAACAGACATAGTGACTGGCCCCCCACCACCAGCACTCCGATCGAGCGGTTCGTGCCCGAGCCTGGCCCACTCGAAACCACCAGCGGCATCATTCCGGCCACCAGTGCGACCGTGGTCATCAGAATGGGACGCAGCCGATCGCGGTTAGCACGGAGGATGGCTTCCAGCCGTTCCATTCCCTGCGCCCGCAACCCGTTGGTGTGATCGATCTGCAGGATGGCGTTCTTCTTCACCACCCCGAACAGGAGAAGCAATCCCAACCCGGAAAAGATGTTTACCGTCTGTCCCGTCACCAGCAATGACAGAATGCCGAAGGGAATAGCCAAAGGCAGAGTCAACAAGATCGTTATCGGATGGATGAACGATTCGAACTGCGCCGCCAGCACCATGTACATGAAGACAAACGACAACACGAAAGCGAGCATGAAGTAATAGCCCGCGCGGCCCAACTCCTTTGAGCGTCCGGCCAGCCCGCTCCTGTAGCCCGGTTCCATCCGCTCTTCTTTGACGAACTGCTCCATCTGGCTAATCACCGCCGCCTGCGAACCACCGGCCTTGACGTTACCCAGCAGCGTCACCTGGCGTTCGCGGTTGAGCCGGTCGATTGCCGAAGGGCCGGTCCCTTCTTCCAGCCGCACCAGATTGTCGAGACTGACCCAGCCGATTTTTGAGGACGTGACAATCATTCGCTTCAACGCCTCGACACTGGCGCGAAACTCACCAATGGCCCGCACGCGCACGTTTAACTGATCAATACCAGCGTTGAAGGTGGAAACTTTTTGTCCCGCCACCAGCGTGTTCAAGGCCTGGGAAATGTCGCCGATGCGCACGCCCAGATCTCCCGCACGGGCCCGATCAATCACCACCCGCACCTCCGGCTTACCCCCGATCAAAGTGGAATCGGCATCAACCACGTCGGGAATGGTCTTCATTTTGGCCAGCAGATCCTCGGAATATTTCGTCAGCTTCTGTAGATCCGGCCCCCCCAGAACAAATTGGATATCGGCATTACGAAAACCCCCGCCTGAGATCGCCGCCACCTGCTGGACGCTGGTTCGCAATTGGTTTGGATATTGAGCCTGATACTTTTTGAGGACTTCCGCCCGTGCCCGGGCCATCAACTGGTCCTGGCTGATATTTCGCTGGTCAATCGGCGCCAGCTTCACGTAAATAGAGGCCAGGTTAACCAACTGTTGTTGGCCGGCGCCAATGGTCACCAGGGTGTCAGTAACACCGGGAAGCTGGCGAATGTCGGTGGCGATTCGTTCCGTCAGGGCCGAAGTTGCCGGCAACGTATAACCTTCCGGGGCCCGCACGTTGATTTCGAATTGCGATTGATCGTCCACCGGCAAAAAGTTTTTGCCGACGAACATAAACAGCGGCACGATGCTGATTATGACCAGCACACAGGCCAGCACCACCACCCATCGATGGGCCATCGACCAACTCAGCATCCCGGTGTAAGTGCGCTCGATCGGGCGATAGAAGCGGGACTGTTTGGAACCATGGTCCGCCGGTTCGGTGTCGCGTTCCACCGGCCCTTCCCTGGCATTGTCTTTGCGCTTGATCAGCCGCGCCGCCAACATTGGCGTCAGGGTGAACGAAACCAGCAGCGACACCGCAATCGCAAATGAAGAGGTCAGACCAAACGAAGACATGAAGCGGCCCACGATGCCGCCCATGAATCCCACCGGCAGGAATACTGCCAGCAGCGAAAGTGTGGTGGCGGTCACGGCCAGGCCAATTTCGCGCGTGCCTTCGATTGCCGCCTGAAAAGGCGGCATGCCTTTCTCTTCAATAAAACGAAAAATGTTTTCCAGCACCACGATGGCGTCGTCAATAACGATGCCGACCATCAATGTCAGCGCCAGCATGGTTATCTGGTTCAGGGTGAAACCCATCGCCGCCATCAGGCCAAAGGTGGCCACGATTGAAGTGGGAATCGCGAGCGCGGTGATAAGGGTAGAGCGAAAACTCCAGAGAAAGATAAACACCACGATCGCCGCCAGGATGCTGCCTTCGATCAGGTGGGTCTGAATTGCCTTTAGTGAAGCCTTGATGAAGATGGACTGATCGCCCACCACTTCCGCTTTGACTCCCGGCGGCAGCGTGGGCAGGATTTCGGCCAGCCGCTCCTTGACCGCGTCACCGACAGCAACCGTGTTCTGTCCCGACTGCTTGGAAACGGTGAGTGTGACCGCCGGCTGGTTATTCAAACGCGCCTCGGTCCTTTGCTCTTCGCCCCCGTCTTCAACGTACCCGATGTCGCTAAGCTTAACTGAGTAAGATCCGCGGTTGCCCACCACCAGGTCGTTGAAGCTGGCCGGATCGACAATGCGGCCCATGGTGCGCACCGTAAGTTCGCGGGCGCCTTCTTCTACCCGGCCACCGGGAAGTTCCAGGTTCTGCGATCGCACCGCCTGGGCCACGTCGGCGGCGGTGACATTGAAGGCGCGCATCTTGTCGGGATCGACCCAAACTTCGATTTCGCGCTGGCGCCCGCCGATGATTTCCACCTGGCCCACACCGCTGATGGCTTCGATACGCTGCTTGATCTGTTTGTCGGCAATGTCTGTCACTTCGCGTAGCGAACGAGGGGCGGAAACAGCAATCCGCAGTACGGGCGCGGCGTCAGTATCCAGTTTCTGCACGGTGGGCTGCTCGGCGGTAACCGGTAATTCATTCGCGATTAGATCGACCTTATTGCGAACTTCCTGGGCTGCGATATCCGCATTCTTTTCCAGCAGAAAGGTGATGAAGACTTGCGAGACGCCCTCCACAGAGGTCGAGCGCAGTTCGTCGATACCGCTGACTGTATTAACCGCTCCTTCAACCTTGTCCGTGATTTCGGTTTCGATTTCCTGCGGCGAGGCGCCCGGATTAACGACCGTAACCGTAATGGTGGGAAGATCTATTTTGGGAAAGAGATCGACGCCCAGGGAGTTAAACGAGAAGATGCCGACGACCGTTAAGCTCAGGATGAGCATGGTCGCGAAGACCGGCCGGCGGACACAAATTTCAGCTAGTCGCTGCATAAAACTTTGTTTAAGTCAGTAGTTATGAATTCTGCGTCAACTTGAGAAAACTTGCAGTCAGGAAGGCGGGCTTGCCCCCGCTCTTTCCTTGATGAATCAACGCTCAAGCCATTCAAAGCAGCGGGGGCAAGCCCGCCTTCCTGACTGCAAGTATTCAAAGGGACGCTGGATAACCACGTCAGCCTCACTGCCGGACCGCAATACCGTCGCTTAGTTGTTCCACATTGCTGGTCGCTACCAGCTCGCCGGCCTGTATTCCGCTTCTGACTTCTACCAGGTCGCCTTCGGTTTGACCGAGTTGCACCAAACGCTGTTCGGCGTGTCCGTTCTTGATCACGAAAACACGATGACTGTCTGCTGCCGTGCGCACCGCACGCGCAGGTATCAGCACCGCCGGCGTTGACTGCGGCTGCATGATCTTCACGGTGGCAAACTGGCCGGGCTTCAAAATCCCGTCGCCATTGTTAACCTCGGCTTCGACAGTCAGTGTGCGCGACTGAGCGCTGACGCTGGGGGAGATGCGCGCTATGCGGCCGGCAAAAGCGCGGTCCGTAAAGGCGCTGACCGTGACTGAAACGCTTTCGCCGACGCGTACGTTGCCAATTGCCTGCTCGGGAATGTCTATGCGCACGCGCAAGGGGTTTATGTTTACGATGGTCGCGACTTTGGTAGTTGGCGAGACGTATTCACCCAGGCCTACCGGTCGATCCGAAACGTAACCGCTGATTGGCGCAAACACGAGTGCATAAGAAAGGCTCCGCTGGGCTAATCCCAGTTGCGCCTGCGCGTTCGCAACGTTCGTGCGCGCCACCTGGACCGCGGCAAAGTTCTGCCGGGCCTGAGACAATGCCACCTCGTATTGCTCGCGTAACCCGTCACGACGCGCTTTTAATTCGTCGTAAGACGAGCGCGAAACGTCACCTGATTCCAATAACTTTTCGGCGCGCCGCAACTGTGTTTCGGCCAACTCCAACGCCACCCGGGCGGCGGAGACTTCCGGCACGCGCGTGGGATCGAAACTCTGGCTCGGCTTTAAACCAATCCTGGCTTCGGCCTGTCGCACCGCCGCCTTCGCCTGCTCCACCTGGGCTTGTGCCTGCTCCACGCGCAGGCGCGAATCGACCGGATCGAGCCGCACGACCATCTGCCCGCGCCTGACGAAACTGCCAAGGTCAACGCCGATTGCCACCACTTTTCCGGCAATGGATGGAGCGACGTCGGTTTGCTCGTTCGGAGCTAAACTGCCGTTCGCCTCAAAGAAGCGCGGCAACTGGCGAACGATAACGGAGGCGGTGCTGACCTGTACGACCGTGGGCGATGCTGTCGCTGCTGCAGCTTCAGATTTCTTCCCGCGGCTGCATCCCAAACCGGCGAGCGTAAACGCCAGAACCAGGATCGATAAGCTGACTTTTGAAAACGCGGCGGACGTCATATCAAGTTCTCTTCTTGTTCTTTCCTGCGATCGCAATTTTGGCTGCTGCGCGTTCCGCTGTGGCGGAACGTTTTCCATTTCCGCCCGCTGAGACTCGTGCTTCATTTACGATCCCGTACAACAGGATGTTGGTGAATTCTTTCGCGGCCCGCTCGTTGGAGATGTTCAGAATCCTTTTCGTCTTGTCCCAGAGCGTATTGTTCAGAGAGTGATGAATGACCATACCCATGAAAGAACGCACCACGATGGCGGTGTCGATCTCGCGAAAGGCGCCGTCGCGCTGCCGGTCACGAATGTAGCCGCCGAGAAAGTCGTACATGTCCCGCACGGTAGTTTCCCAGAACATGTCCGCCAGTTGGTGTTCCTCCAGGGCCGAATGGGTCAGCAAACGGAGAAACTCGGTGTCGTTCTGATGATGATTCATCATGCCGATAGCGAGACCTTCAAAGACGGCGCTGTCATCCTTGCGCTGGATCGCATCGGCGACCAACTCGCGTGGATCCTTCAGGCCGCCGGCACAGGCTTTATGATCGAGGATAGCGGTGTACAGATCTTCCTTGGTGGCAAAGTGGCGGAAGACCATGGCTTCCGAAACTCCGGCCGCCCTGGCAATTTCTTTGGTAGTAGTGCCGCGAAAGCCCCTTTGCGAGAACAGCCGCATGGCCACCTGCAGGAGTTGCAGCCGCCGTTCTTCGCCGGCCATACGACCGCCCAGGGGAACGTCCGCGCCTACCGCGGCAGTGTTTATTTGCTTGCTCAAACCAGGAAACTCCCTCGCAGCCTCTACTGAAGTAAGTGCTTACTTACCACTTTTCCCGAAAGCCTGTCAAGGCAGTTGTAGGGGCGGCACTCCGTGGCCGCCCCTCTCTGATGTTGTGTTAAAGAGGGCCCCACTGTGGTGATAAAAAGAGGGGCGGCCACGGAGTTCCGCCCCTACAATTCATGTATTGTTCCCGACTCTTACTGGTTGCCTACGTACTTTTTCGCAACAAGTCCGACGCGATCTAATTTCTTTTTACCGCAGTTATTTCTTTGTTTCGGACAGAAGCGGCTGTAAGGACCTGTCGGCACAATGTTTGCTCCCTGATGAACGGTCAACTTGTAACTTTCATAGAAAATCAGCAATTGAACTCAAACCAGAAGGAGAATTAGTAATGTCACAAAACAGAAACAACCCCGAAAATCCATTCGGCGGCGGCACCAGCGCACCGCGCACTTTTGGCGGAGCCAGCACCGGCGCTACCGATGCGGGCACCACTCGTGATTCCGGCGCGAGCGGCGGAGTTTCCAGTCAGGGCCTGACGCCTTCCACCACCAGCACTGGCGGCGGCACCGGCGCTGCGACCGCGCCCAGCCTGGCGCAGACCGCACAGGACTATGGACAGAAGATTGCCGACGCCGCTACCACAGCCAAAGACTTCGTAGTCGATAAAGCATCCGTTGTGGGCGACAAGTTCAAAGAACTAAAAGACGTCGACCCGAAAGAGCTGGTCGATGGCGCCAAGCAATACACCCGGCAGAACCCAGGTCAGGCGATCCTGATTTCCGCAGCAGCCGGGTTGGTAATTGGCCTATTGATCCGGGGTACCCGGCGCTAAGCAGATTCAATTGCTTTGCCAGCACAGAGCGTGAGGCCCACCTGAAGGAAAGGAGAATGGCTATGGCTGATCTTAACAAAGGTGCCGGCTCGGGCGTGGCAGTGGCCCGCGAGCCGCGCGGTGAACTCGAGAACATTCCCGGCTTACTCTCCCGTTTGGGAGAGGACGTCACTGAGCTACTCGACACCAAGCTAAGCCTGCTGAAGGTCGAAGTTAAAGAGGATGTTCAGTCATACGTCCGCGGCGGGGTAATGATTGCCGTCGGCGCGGTGATTGCCCTCGTGGGCTTTGCGCTGCTGAACGTCGCGGTGGCTTTCGGAGTGTCCACCCTCTTTGAGCAGGCGCAGCTGAGTCAACCGGCGCGCTATGCGTTGGGTTTCGTCATCACCGGCGGTGCTTACCTCGTAATCGGCGGAATCATCGTGCTGGCAATGAAGAGCCGTCTGGCCAAGCAGGACATTGTGCCCAATCGCAGTCTGGACGAGCTCAGAAAGGACAAGCAATGGCTGAAGAACGAACTTTAGGAGTTGCCCGCGCGCGGGATTTGACGGACGAAGAGCCGTCTAAGGAAGAGCTTCAGCGACGCATGGAGGAAGCGCGCGATTCCATTTCACATACCGTCACGGAGATTAAAGACACAGTGGTAAACCAATATCAATCAGTTAAGGATCAAATCAATGAAACGCTTGACTGGCGCGAACATGTCCGCAAGCGACCGGTACTCTGGACCGCCGGCGCCCTGGGAGTGGGAGTCTCCGTGGGCTACTGCATCGCCTCGACGATCAAAGGCGAGAGTGAGCAGTACGACGACTACCGGCTGCGGAACATGAAGCGCGTCACGCCCTCGGGGCGATCCTTCTCGCCCTCGGACCGGTACTACGCGTCACATGCAAACGAAGCCCGGGATACGCCGGAACCCGCGCGCACAGCGGCGCCGGAAGAGCCCTCCGGACCGGGCCTGATTGAAAGATTCAAAGAGACCGCGGCCTACGACCGGTTGGAGAAGGAAGTTTCCAGCCTCGGAGGACGACTGGTTGATGAACTTTCCAAAACTGCCACCGAAGTAGTGCTGCCGATGCTGCTGAAGAAGGTCACCGAGCTAATCGGCATAGACCTCTCTGAGAAAGAACCGGCCAAAGAGAAACGTCTCGCCAGCGGGAGCCATGCGGGTGGCGACGATCGTGAGGTTTACGGCGTGCGTGCCGCCGGTGCGTCCGCCAGCGGTCGCAGTTATGAAGCGCAACCGGGCAAAGCCGATCGCGCCAGCGGCGGCAGCGCCTTACCGCGACCAAGCGAAGCCGGGGCTTAACTAAGACTTCAGCCGATGCGGCATTAACAACCAAAAGGGCGAGCTTCACGTGAGGCTCGCCCTTTTATTTGCGTGTTAGGATATCGGCCTTTAATAGCTGGGACAGGATTAACACGATTTACAGGATAGGCAGAGCACACAGTAACTGTTGGCGGCCCAGTTGACGCTCTTAAATTTATCCTGTGAATCTTGTAAATCCTGTCTAACGGACTCCTTATAAGACCTATGGCCCAGCCCGCAATTATCATCAACAGCAAGTCCGGCGCCGACGATAAAGAAAGTCTGCGTGACAAGCTGGCCGAGTTGTTTTCCGCGCGCGGTCTCTCGCCGGTTATTTCCCTGCTTCATGATGGCAGCGAGCTGATACCCCTGGCCCAACGCAGGCTGAGCGAGGGCTACAATCCAATTGTGGCCGGCGGTGGGGACGGCACGATTAGCGCTGTGGCCTCTGTGCTGGTTGACACTCCCACGGCGCTGGGAGTATTGCCTCTGGGTACCCTCAACCACTTCGCTAAAGACATGAAGATCCCGCTCGA
>JBDTOI010000146.1:0-10192 GCA_039933315.1 Pyrinomonadaceae bacterium | reverse complement strand
GTGCGGTGAGGCTCCGCCTCACCGGGATCAGCCCTTATTCTTTTGAGGCTACGCCTCGAGAATACGGAGGCATAGCCTCAATACCTAAAGAAATGGTTGGACGGAAAGGCGTAGCCTTTTTGCACTGTGCGGCGGCGAAGCCGCTGAGTAATCGAGACTCTTGTTCAAAGCTGAATTGAAACACCAGATTCCCCTGCAGCGGATTAAGCCAGATTAATCTATTGACCAGCCAGCAACAGGCTTAATTAGTATGCGGACTTTGTCATCAACGTCCGTTCCAATACAATGCTAAGCGGACCAGCCCAAGCCGTGCCAAAAGCGAGTCCAGGGTCCAACTAGTTGAGTCCTTCGACCGAACCACTTTGCTCAGCGTCTAAAGCTCGCAGTGACGCTGGAATCGCCGCCACTCTGTATTGAACTGGCTGCTTTTTAGCTTTCGGAAATTGAGGGAGCTACCGTGCTTCATCCGTTAAAACCACAGTTTAGGTCACGCAAAGGAATGGCTTTGCTTCGGTGCCTGGCCATGCTCCTGATATCGATCGCGGGTACCACAACGGGGGCCCAGGAGCCGACTCGATCGGCTGACACTCCGTTAATTCTCGGACAAACGTCTCAAAAACAGGTCAGCGTGAACGCCACGCACACTTATTCTCTCAAGTTGGAAAAAGACTACTTTGCGCAGGTTGTTGTCGAAGCGAAAGGTGTTGACGTAACGCTGACTTTGTTTGCCGCGGACGGCCAACAAATCGCGGGAAGCCAGGCCGGCGAGGCTTGGTCCGCTATTGGCAGAGTATCCGCTGTAGCGGAAGAACCACAGGTGTTGCGCCTCGAAGTCCGCGCCTTAAAGAGCTCCGCCGCAGATGGAAACTACACCGTTGAACTAACGGCCTTACGCCCGGCGGAAAAAAATGACCGGGACCTGGTCGCGGCCGAGCGCCTTTGGGCAGAAGCTCGCGGTCTGCTGTCACACGCCACTGCGCAGACGCGCCGCGAAGGGATCGCCAAGGCGAAAAGCGCCGCCCAACTTTTCCTGGTAATCGGAAATCGCGAGCGCGCTGCTGACGCACTGTATGGCGCGGGCAGAAGTTACCACTTGCTGGGAGAGCAGGTTTCGGCCCTGGCGCATCTCGAACAGGCTCTTTCGCTCTACCGAGAACTGGGAAATCGCCGGCGGGAAGGGTTATTACTGACCTTCATCGGCATGACCCACTCCAACTCAGGCGAATACGAGAAAGCCCTGGATTGCCATCTGAAGGCGCTGGAACTACGTCGCTTATTGCACCTCACGAAGCCTGAAGCCAATAGCCTCAATCAAATTGGCCTCGTCTATTTTCGTTTGGGCGATCCGCACCGGGCTTTGATTTACCACCTGCAAACGCTCGCGCTCGCGCGTGGGGACGGCAACAAATTAGCCGAGGCCTCGTCGCTTGAGTTTGTAGGCGGAGACTATTACGCGATGGAACAATATGTTCCGGCGTTGAGTTACTTCACGCAAGCTCTGGAAATTCATCGTAAGCGCTCAACCCCGTTACGCTTAATCACGACCCTGCGCCAGGTTGGTTTCACCCATCTGAAGATGGGAGCAATGGCGAAAGCGCTGGAGACCTTCGAAGAGGGCCTCTTGCACGAGCGGGAGTATGACAGCGAATACAATCGCGCTAACCTTTTCGCCGGACTGGGCGAGGCCTACTACCATCTGAATGACCCGGGCAGGGCCAGAGAGTACCTGGCGCAGGCATTGCCCCTGTTGCGCAACATTGATGATCACGCGGGCCAGGCGCAAGCTCATTTTTGGTTGGCTCGCGTCGAGTTAAGCCAGGACAATTTGAGCGCAGCCCTTAAAGAGATCGAAGATTCGGTTGGTATTACGGAAACGTTGCGCTCAAGCTTGTCCTCTCCGGAGCTTCGCACGGTGTATTTCGCTTCGGTGGAGCGTTATTACGGGGCTTATCTTGAAATCCTGTGGCGACTGCATCAGAAACAACCCGGCGCGGGGTTTGACGAAAGAGCCTTGCAGGTCAGCGAAAGGTCACGCGCCCGAAGTTTGATGGAGCTTTTGCATGAAGCTCGAGTAGATATTCGCCATGGCGTGGCGGCCGAGCTGCTGGCCCGCGAGCGGGACCTGCAGCAGCACCTGAACGCCAAAGCTCAAGCACAACCTTTTCTCGTGAGCGATGAAGAGGCGACGCGGGAACAAACAGCCGCCACTAGCAGGGAGATCGAAAAGATAAGCAACGCTCTCCTTGAAACCAAGGCCGAAATTCGCAAGCAAAGTCCACGCTACGCCGCCCTGACTCAGCCGCAGACATTGAGTTTAAAAGATATTCAGCGAACCCTCGATGAGAATACGATTCTGCTGGAGTATAAACTCGGCGAGGAGAGAAGCTTTCTCTGGGCCATTACCAGAACGGAGTTTAGCGCCTTCGAGCTTCCCAAACGCGCCGAAATCGAGACCCTCTCGCGCCGCGTCTATCAACTCCTGACGGCGCGCCAGCAGCCAGAGCTTATCCAGACCAATGCCGGCGTGCGCCGTTCGGCAGCCGACTACAATGAAGCCGCTGGAAGATTGAGCCGTATGCTACTGGGCCCGGTCGCGGCGGCTTTACATTCTCAACGCCTGGTCATCGTTAGCGACGGCACGCTGCAATACATTCCCTTTGCGGCATTGCCTGTCCCCACCCAAGTCAGTCGCGGGCTATCGGCGAGCAATGCTTCGGAAATAGCCGGCGCTGTCAGCGCCAACGCGAAAGTCGCGAGGGACGAAGGGTCCCGGCCAGATGCTGACTACCAGCCGCTGATCGCGCATCACGAAATCGTCACCCTGCCGTCGGCCTCGTTAATTAATGTGTTGCGTGGTGAAACCGGCTTGCAGCCACGGGCTCCGATGGCCGTGGCTGTGTTTGCCGACCCGGTGTTTGCCCGAGACGACGTGCGCGTCGACGGCATCAAAAGCAAAGATAACAAACGAGCCATTCCACCGGCCCCACTTCGGCCCATTAACGATGGCTGGCTGACGAAAACCTCCAGCGATAAAGGCGACGAACAAAGGCCCGCCACCGGACCGGCGATTACGCGGCTTCCGTTCTCGCGCCGCGAAGCGAACGCCATCCTGGCCTTTGCGGCTCCGAAGGAAACTTACGCGGCACTGGATTTCGAAGCCAATCGCGCGAATGCGACCAGCCCGGCGCTGCTGCGATATCGTATCGTGCATTTCGCGGCCCACGGCTGGCTGGACAGCACCCGGCCGGAGCTTTCTGGCCTGGTGCTCTCGCTGGTCAACCAGAAGGGCCAGCCGCAGGATGGTGTCCTCCGCCTGCATGACATCTACAACCTGCAACTGAAGGCGGACCTGGTGGTCCTGAGTGCGTGTCAAACTGCGCTGGGGAAGGAAGTCAAAGGCGAAGGTCTAATAGGCTTGACCCGGGGCTTCATGTTCGCTGGTGCGCTGCGTGTGGCTGCCAGTCTATGGAAAGTTGACGACCTGGCTACCGCCGAACTAATGGCCCAATTCTATCGCTTCATGCTGAAAGAGAAGCTTTCGCCCGCGGCCTCCTTACGCGCGGCCCAGCTGGAACTCATCAAACAAAAGCGCTGGCACGAACCGTACTTCTGGGCCGGCTTCGTCCTGCAGGGCGAATGGCGTTGAACGAAACCCAACCAGGAATTAAGAAGAAGGACTGGCAGCTGACGCAGCAGGGTTTCGACCAGCTGCTCAATGTTCTGGATCCGGATCGCGAACGGGCCGCGGGACAATACGAAGGCCTGCGAAACCGGCTACTGAGATTGTTCGAGTGGCGGGGAAGTCCGACGCCTGAAGAACACGCTGATGAAGTCTTCAATCGCGTCGCCCGAAAAATCGTGGAAGGCGTCGAGATTAGAGACATTAATCACTTCGTGGGCGGCGTTGCGCGCCGCCTTTTCCTCGAGATGCTTGAGCAGCGCGAGCGGCAACAAAAGGCGCTCGACCAGCTCCCCGAACCCATCGCGATGGTGGATGTGACAGCGGCGGATATTGACCCCCGGCTGGATTGTTTCCTTGCCTGCTTAAATGAGCTACCGCTACCTCAACGACGCCTGATCGTTGACTATTATAGTGATAGCGAACGTAAACGGATCGAGCAAAGGAAACTGCTGGCCGCGCAGTTGCAGATACCAGTCAACGCGCTTCGCATTCGCGCTCATCGGCTGCGATCCCAACTTGATAAATGCATCAATGCGTGTCTCAAAGACGATGCGCGAAGGTGATTAACTGGATAGACGGTGGCGTTCAATCGGGTCATGTCTGAAATGCTTTCTTATTTTTTCCCACTACAAAGCGGATGGGAGTGTGGCAGGGCGTGACTGAACAGTTTTACAACGAGGAAAAACTTCGCAGCTTCTTGTTTGGTGAGATGCCTGAAGCGGAGCGCGCGGCGATCGAAGTGCGCTTCCTGGCCAACGAAGACTTCTCCGAGCAGATCCAGATGGTGGAGGGCGAGCTGATTGAAGCATATTTACGCGGGGAACTCTCTCCCACGGATCACAAGAGATTTGCAGCTGCGTTTCTGACCAATCCCAGACGCCTTGAACGCGTCGTAGTGATGAAGGGCGTGCTGGCAGCGGCCAATGCTGCCGCCGCAGCAAAGGTTGAATCGTCGCCGTCGCGCTGGACCAACCTGCCGGCATTGTTTCGTCTGGAACGCGGTTTGACTTCTTACGCTGCGGCAGCCGTCATATTAGTTGCCCTTTCATTTGGCGGCTGGCTGTTGTTCAAGAAGTTAGGCGAACGGCAAAACGCACAGCTCGCGCAACAGAACGGAAATGCTATTCAGACTGCATCACCCGCGGCAGTCTCTCCGTTGCCGTCTACGGGTAATTCTCAACCTTCACAGACACCGCTGCTTGCTGAAACCCCTGCCGCCCCAGGTCCCACCCCGGTGCCCAAACCACCGGCCGGGCCCACACTGGCGTCAATCATGTTGCGACCGGCCCTGGTGCGCGATCCCGCGGCAGCAAACAAGCTCACTATTGCGCCTTCAGTCACACAGGTTCGGGTGCAGCTTAATCTGGAACGGAACGATTACAGTTCCTACGCCGTTCGCATCACTACTGTGGATGGCCACCTGGTCTGGCAAGCGGGATCAATGCGCGCCGGCACTCTGAACAGGCCATCGATCACCGTCGCCGTTCCCGCCAGGTTGTTGCCGACAGATGACTACCTGGTTGAAGTAAGCGGCGTCAACGCTGCCGGCCCACCGGAAAGCCTTGCCAACTATTTCTTCAGCGTCACACGGAAATAGAATCCAGCTAGCGTGCAAGCCGTCCCGCGGCTGTCCCTCAAGAGTTATCGGCGAAGCCGGATTCTCATGGGTTGGTAGCTTTTGGGAAAAACCGGCTTCCCGCCTGTAAATCCCGCGCCGGAAGCGCGTCCCACCCAGAACAAACCAAACGAGTTTAACTGTGCCGGAGGTTCCTCTGCCTCTGGATGAAATACTTTTGTCTAATTTCCCACTAGGGAATGAATAGGGCGATTTGCATTCGAGAAGATTCTTCCGGTGGTCTCCCCAGCCATCGGTCGAGCCGGTGAATCTTCGACTTAAGCCAGCTGAAGACCTCCCTGTTCGTAAAGGAGTTGAAGACAAATGACTCTATCTGGAACTTGTCCGATATGTAGTTTCCGCCGGTTACTGGCCTGCACGGTGGTTTTCTTTTCCCTGGCGAGCGCCATCTTTGCACAAGAGGGGCCCGTCAAGCCCGGTAGAACTTCCTCACCAACAGTGTCGGTGGTGGCGACGTCAGCGGCAGACCTGGTGCGGTTTACGGCGCCCGGTGAGGGGGTGCAACTGCGACTCGAAGTTTATTCGGACACAGGACAGCAGGTATCAGATTCCGGCTTTGCCGATGGTAACGTGATGAATTGGAATTGGCGCGGTGCGCAGACGCAGTCCGGGTTTCAAGACGTTGATTTCCTCTGTCTCGTGACGGTCAAAACTCTTTCCGGGCGGCTTTACCAGCGGCACGGGATGCTGAGCGTGCGCGGCGGTCAGGCTTCGCTGCACGTCGTCGACTACGATCGCTTGAAGGCAGCGTTGGCCCTCGATCGAAGTCACCTCACGCCGGCGGTCGAGGTCTCGGGAAATGATGCAGGCACTCCTCTGACACTTCTCCCTGAGGGTGCCTCCCCGTCGGTAATGATCATTGCGCACGACGGCAGTGACGGGCAGGTTACGAGCACTGAGGGGGCTTTGACCTTCCGCACCGGCGACGTCTTTGCGGGCAAAGAGAAAGAGAAGATGCGCATCACGCCTGACGGCCGCATCGGTATCGGCACGGACAAGCCGCAGGCCACCCTGGACGTGGCCGGAGACATTCAGGCGACGGGCACGGTACGCGCCAACAGGATCCAATTTGCCGACGGAACAGTTCAGTCGAGCGGCTCGAGTTTCAGAAAGGACAAAGAAGGCAACCTGGCGCCCAATGTCGCCGGCACCGGCACACAGAACTACATCCCCAAATGGACGGACAACGCCGGCACGTTGGGAGACTCGCTGCTGGTGGAGAGCGGCGGCGGGATTGAATTGCGTCCAGCCGTGGCGGGCGTGGGAGTCAATCCAACATTAACGAACCTCAGCACCGTGGCAGGGTTTGCCCAGCTAAGGTTCTATCCCGTAGCCGGGCCGAACACAAACATGTCGTTTTCAGTAGTGCCCCGGGGCGTTGGTATTACTAACAACCGGGCTCAGTTCTCGGTCTTCAACACGGACGTTAATGCCGATGGGACCAACTATGAGTTTGCATCATTGCGGGCACGCGGCAGTGATTTCGTATTCGGGACGGGCAAAGCGGGCACCGGAGTGAATCGCCCGTTCATGCTGGCCTCCGGTTTCCTGTCCGATAACACGACCAATAATGGCCAGTTGTATCTGGGCAGCAACGGCAATGTGGGTATTAACACCACGAATCCGGCGTCGAGGTTTGATGTCGTGGGAGACATCAACACGTCGACGCAGTACAACATCGGCGGCAATCGTATCTTCAGCATTGCGGGGACCGGCAACACGTTCGCCGGGGCCAGCGCCGGGAACGCGAACACCGGGCAAGACAACTCCTTCTTCGGCACCTCCGCCGGTGCCGCTAATACTTCGGGTGGTTCAAACTCTTTCTTTGGTAGGAGTGCCGGCGCTGCCAATACGACCGGCCTTAACAACTCCTTCTTCGGCAAGTCCGCCGGTGCCGCCAACACGACGGGCACTAGCAATTCCTTCTTCGGTTTGTTTGCCGGAGGCCTCAACACAACCGGCGCGAGCAATTCCTTCTTCGGCGCGGTGGCAGGCGCCGAAAACACGATTGGCGAGAACAACTCATTCTTCGGAAACGCTGCCGGCACCGCTAACACGACGGGTTCTGCAAACTCCTTCTTCGGCGGCAATGCCGGCGACTCTAACACGACGGGCAACAGCAACTCATTCTTCGGTCACAACGCCGGAACCAGTAACACGTTGGGCACTAGCAACTCGTTCTTTGGCGGAGGCGCCGGCCAGCTTAACACCACATCCAGCGGCAACTCATTCTTCGGCTACCTTGCCGGCTCCACTAACATGACGGGTAGCGCCAACTCCTTCTTCGGCGCATCTGCCGGAATCGCAAACTCGTCGGGGGGCGCGAACTCCTTCTTCGGCAATCGCGCCGGCGATGCCAACACGACGGGCGCCAGCAACTCCTTCTTCGGCAACGACGCCGGCGGCGCCAACACGACGGGCCCCAACAACTCCTTCTTCGGCAATGAGGCCGGAGTCAGAAATACGACCGGCAACGACAACTCCTTCTTCGGCGCTGTTGCGGGATTCAATAACACGACGGGCGCAGGCAATTCATTCTTCGGCAGGAATGCCGGCGCCAACAACACGACGGGCCCCAACAACTCCTTCTTCGGTATTCAGGCAGGTGAAGCTACGACGACGGGCAGTTCAAACTCCTTCTTCGGCAGTTTTGCCGGCCAATTTAGCACGACCGGCAACGACAACTCCTTCTTCGGCCTGAATGCCGGGCGTAACACCGAGGGCGGTACCAATTCTTTCTTTGGGGGAAATGCCGGGCAGTTTAACACGGAGGGGGCAAGTAATACTTTCGTCGGCTACAACTCCGGACAGTCCAACACCACCGAGGCTGACAATACCTTTGTCGGGGCAAATGCCAACGGCGCGGCGGGCATTACCAACGCCACCGCCATCGGCGCCAACGCCAGCGTCACGCAGAGTGATTCGATCATTCTCGGCAGCAGCGCGAAGGTCGGCATCGGCACAACGGCGCCCAAGAAGAAGCTTCACGTTGCTGCCGGTGATCTCCTGCTCAGCGGGACTGGCCAGGGCGTAATTCTCACGTCACCAAACGGTCTAACCTGCGCCAGTCTCACAATCAGCAATGCCGGCGCTCTGGTGACCACGGTCATCGCCTGTCCGTAGCGACAAGCAAACAAACTGACTGAACCTTTTGAGCTAATCACCAAATGACGCAGAACTACTTAGATTGAGTGGAAGCGAAAATGACAAGACTAATTCTGAACGTGCCTGTTCTTGTCATAGCCATCACACTTTTAGTGCCGGCCTATTCAGTATCCGGCCAACGCCGCCGCGTAGTGGTCCGCCCTGCTCGAGTGGTGGTGCGTCACCCGGTCCGTACGGCCCCGGTGGTCATTCGTCGCGCTCCCCTGATGGTTCGCCGTGGCTATCCCATTCGCCGAGCCCTGCCTGCGTCAGTTGTCTTCAAGCCAGCGCGCTGGCCGATCGTGGTTGCGGCGCCACTTAGCCGGCCAAAGACGTCCCTGTTGGTAAAGGAGCTGAAAGACAAATGAGTTTGAACCTGGCTGAAACTTTTTCGATCCGTAGTTTCCGGCGCTCACTGATCTGCACCGTGGTGGTCGTTTCCCTGGCAAGCGCCATCTTTGCGCAAGAGGGGCCCGTCAAGCCGGGGCGAACTTCCGCAACCACAGTGACGGTGACGGCGGCGGCGGCAGAGTTGGTGCGCTTTACCGCGCCGGGCGAGGGGGTCCAACTGCGCCTCGAAGTTTATTCGGACATGGGGCAGCCGGTATCAGATTCCGGCTTTAGCGATGGCAACCTGATGGACTGGAATTGGCGCGGTGCGCAGGCGCAGTCCGGGGTTCAAGACGTGGATTACCTGTGTCTGGTGACGGTCAAAACACTTTCCGGGCGGCTCTATCAACGGCACGGGATGCTGAGTGTGCGCGGCGGCCAGGCGTCGCTGCACGCCCTCGAGTACGAGCGCTTGAAAGCAGCCTTGGCGCTTGACTCCAGCCGCGTCAAGCCGGCGGTCGAGGTCTCGGGAAATGATGCAGCCACTCCTCTGACACTTCTCCCTGAGGGCGCCTCCCAGTCGGTAACGATCATTGCGCACGACGGCAGGGACGGACAGGTCACGAGCACTGAGGGGGCGTTGACCTTCCGTACCGGTGACGTCTTCTCCGGTAAAGATAAGGAGCAGATGCGAATCACCCCGGATGGCCGGCTCGGTATCGGCACGGACAAGCCGCAGGCCACATTGGACGTGGCCGGAGACATTCAGGCGACGGGCACGGTACGCGCCAACAGGATCCAATTTGCCGACGGAACAGTTCAGTCGAGCGGCTCGAGTTTCAGAAAAGACAAAGAAGATAACCTGACGCCAAAAGTCGCCGGCACCGGCACGCAGAACTACATCCCCAAATGGACGGACAACGCCGGCACTCTCGGGGACTCGCTGCTGGGAGAGAGTGGGGGCGGGATTGAATTGCGTCCAGCGACGCCCGGAATCGGAGTCAACCCAACCTTGACGAACCTGAGCACTGTGGCCGGGTTTGCCCAGCTGAGGTTCTATCCGGTAACTGGGCCAAACACAAACATGTCGTTTTCAGTAGTGCCGCGAGGCATAGGTGTTGTCAACAACCGGGCCCAGTTCTCGGTCTTCAACACTGACGTTAATGCCGACGCGACCAACTATGAGTTTGCGTCATTGCGGGCCCGCGGCAGTGATTTCGTATTCGGAACCGGCAAAGCGGGCAGCGGAGTGAATCGCCCGTTCATGCTGGCCTCCGGTTTCCTGTCCGACAACACGACCAATAATGGCCAGTTGTATCTGGGCAGCAACGGCAATGTGGGCGTCAACACCACGAATCCGGCGTCGAGGTTTGATGTCGTGGGAGACATCAACACGTCGA
>JBDTOI010000145.1:0-10293 GCA_039933315.1 Pyrinomonadaceae bacterium | reverse complement strand
AGCTGGGGAACAGTATCGCGACGAATCCCGACCTTCGCATTAAAAGGAAGATGGCCGGCCCAGCAACGCGAAAAAGCGCGCACCACGCGTGCAAAAGATCCCTCGCCACGCCAGCGATCGTGCGCCTCCCGCGTCGCGCCATCAAGACTGAACGACACGTGCGTCACGGCTTCTCGATGCTCGATCAAGAGCGGCCAAACGCGTTCGAAATGCCAGCCGTTGGTCACAAAGCTGCATTTCAAATCCAGCCCTGCCACGGCTGCCAGTAGTTTGCCAAAATCCGGATGAAGCGTTGGCTCGCCACCAGTGAACATAACTTGCTCGATGCCCATCGAGTCGCGCGCGTCCCTGGCTATGCGAGCGAAGAGTTCAACCGGAAGAAAGTCTGCGGGACTGTGGTAAAGAGCATCTTCGTCACGAAGACAGTAACTGCAGTGTAGATTGCAGATGTTAGTCAGCTCGACGGTCAGCCGGCGGGGCCCGTAGTCCGGGAGGGATGTCTTCTGGGAGATTAAGTTCATTCCAGCCCTTCCACTAATTGCGTGTGTAACCAGCTATCAGATTCGCTGAGGTCTCCACGTCGAGAAGATCCTTACCGGCGAGCAAAGAGTACCCGGTAGCTTGCCGCGCCAAAGTAGATAGAACGGCCAGGTGATCCGCGGCAGTGATTTGATCGTAACAAGACCACGGATTCATGCGAATGAGCCGCGCCATCGTGTCAGCAGGAGAAAGCCGCAAAACCTGGCTGCGTTCGCCGCCGCTTAATTCGGAGAAGAACAACGTTTGCGGAAGGCACTGTTCCCTGAATTCCGAATCGAACACGCGCTGCGGAAAAAATCTTTTTTTGTCGGCGCGCGCTTGCGTGTAATCGAGCGAGGTACGGCCTTGCAGAAAGTTACTGGCCGCAAAGGTGTCAGAGGTGATCGCGAAACAACGCCGCAGTGGCCAGGCCTGGATCTGAGCGCCGGCCGCGCTTAACAACAACACGTCATCCGTCAGAAATGGCCAGCCAGCCGCTGCCAGTTGAACCGTCAAAGTCGATTTTCCGCTGCCCGATGGTCCGATAATAAGCACTCCCCGGCCGCTTTCCGGATCGATCACCGCCCCGCTATGCAATTCAAATAAGCGGCAGCGGCGGAGCGCGGCGGCGAGCGCATAAGTCACCACCCGCGTCAGCGCCGGCGATTCAATCTCGAGCTTTCCCGTGGTCCAAACCTCGACGGCGGCGTGCCCCGGTTTACCGATAGCGACTATCGAACCTTCGATGTCGATGTGAGAGCTCTTACCGTCGGTAAAGCATGTACCGCCGCCGGCGATCTCAAATTGCGGCCAATTCCCTGGTACCCGAGGCGGTGAAACGCTGCTCCTGATGACAATGGCGGGCGACGAGTCTGCTTTTGCTACGCCCGCTGGTGTCAGGTACCAGCCGGCGAATAACTCTTCGATCACCTTCGCCGCCCAGGTGTCCTGCGTCTCGACCACGATAGACTGGCCAGCGACCTGGTAAGTCGTTCGTCGCGTCGACTTTGCTACTTCGCAAATGGCTTGCATATCAGCGACATCGGCAGGGCCGTTCGGTGAAACCCTCCACGCGGCGGTGGACTTACTGGCAACTGAAAAGGGGTTTTGCTGGGTCATTGGTGTGTTTCCCGGCTTCTGATTCCCAGCTTGAAATGGTGAAGCAAAACTATCATGTGCCTATTGGTGCGTCAATCGAAAGTATGTTTGTTAATCGGGAAACAGTGACGGAGCTGATCTGTCATTCAACCGGAAGTGCGGGCCAGCGAGGCGAGGTCAATTTCGAAACGTTCGCTGGAAGGAAACGTGTAGGTAACTATGTAATCCGGCGCTACGCGTTCGAGAATCGGCGTCCCTTCAGCTTCGAGCCATGCGTGTCCGCCCAGGGTCCCGTCTGTTTCTTTCCTTATCCCAAACATAATTTGCGTGGTGATGCCATTGAGCGCCAGGTAACGATGGAGTACGGCGGCTCTCTTCCAGCAGACGGGCCGGAAGCAAAGCAAGCCGGTCGCCAGCAAAGGGTCAATGGCGCCTGCTAACTTCTCTGCGACGGCTGGAAAGGATTGGCCGGAAGACTGTTTGGTTTTGACAGAGAGCAGGGCGAGGGCGCGGGGCAGTGGCTGTAGTTTAACTGCGAGGGAGAGCACACATACCCATCCGGCCATGCGCACCCGCAGCATAGCCGCAGACGGATGTCTAACAATCGTTTTGCCGGCGCTGAATAGAAAGGGCAGAAACTTCATTGCCACTCCATCGGACCTCACGCTGAACTGTGTGCGTGATTCTATCCTATCTTGCGATGCCGAAGCCCGCGTGACTTGGAAAAGACGAAAGCCTCGTCCATTGCGTGAACGAGGCTCTCGATTTACCACCTTAGGCAGACTTCAGTTAAGGCACGCGAATACCGGGAATGCGGCGGTACCACGGGTCATTGCTATTTGGCGTGCGGCGATAGATATCGTCATTACGACGGCCGTTGCCATAACCATCGTCGCTGCGGTAAGAGCCGATGCCATAGGCATCCGAGATGACGCGCAGTTCCTGACGAATCTGCGACCACTGTGACGCCAGTCGATAGTTATCGAAGTGATGTCGCGCCACGCGTTCAGTCCGGTTGGCTTCCTGCAAAACTCGCTGCGCTTCATTCCTGCTGCGATTCAAATCGCGCCCGTTACCAATACGCGATTTCAGATTACCCACGGCGTCGCGAAAGTCGCGGGCTTCGTTATTGACCCGATCTTCATGGCGGGTACCATCTTCGCGACTGCGATCAAGATCGCGATCAAGCTCCCTTTCGAAGTCCTTTGCCAGCCTATCCAGTCTCTGCACGGAATCGCGCACATAGCGTTCATCGTAACGTCCGTATCGACCGTTGTTACGATCCCTCCGGTAATCGTCGTCGCGGTTGCGGCCCCATGGATCATAGGTCCCCTGCGCGGCAGCGAGTACCGGCAAGGAGAACGCCAGGAGGGCTGCGGCTAGAATCGATTTGATTAAATTGAACCTGGTCATGATTATCATCTCCTTATTTAGGCCCAGCGATTAAACCAGCTCGCCGGCCGGCCCAGTCTTTCGAACATCGTGTCTGGGGTTGGCACATAAGCCTGACGCCGCGCAGCATATTGGCAAGCTCCATGCCGCGAAGATCCTTTACCAGGCAGCTCGGCGAATCGCCAGCAAATTTCGGGATTGGGAGAAGAGGCTAGCGGAAAACGTGCAACCACTATCGGAAATGGTGAAGTGAGGAATGACTGTAGGGGCGTCCCTCCGTGGGCGCCCCTCTGTGAGTGCCCAGGAGCCAACCGTCCGGGATAAGAATTTCCAGGCAGAAGCCAGTTAGCGATATCGTGTCAGGACCGGGGGTTGGGTCTGCTTTCCATTTTTCATATATCAATTTCCATATCTCATTTGTCATCGCAGAAAAACATTTAGTGATCTCCTCCTGCATGAGGTTCCCTGGCCTTGAACCTTCTGGCAATGACAAATGAGAAATGGAAAATGATATATGGAAAATGAAGCTTGAATCTCGGTGGAGCTTGAGTGGCAGACAATCCGAGGGGCGGCCACGGAGTGCCGCCCCTACAAGTATTGGACACTCTGATGGCCGGCTACGACTTGGCCTATCTGATAACACTGCTCGCCCCGGCTTGCGAAATGGGATGTGATGGTGGGCGCGTCTGACGCGGCCGAAACGATCACCATGCCGACGCCCATGTTGAAGGCGCGAAACATCTCGGCGTTCGCAATGTTTCCCAGTTGCTGCATGAGTGTGAAAATCGGCAGCACCGGCCAGGCGCCGCGCTTGATCTGAACTGCCGTTCCCTCAGGCAATATGCGCGGGACGTTATCGGTAAGGCCGCCGCCGGTAATGTGCGCCAGTCCTTTGATTGAACCGGCGTCGAGCAATCCTTCCAGAGGTCGCAGGTAGCTGAGGTGTGGCTGCAGCAGCGCGGCGCCCACTGTGGAGTTAAGCTCCGGCAGATAGGTATCGGCAGTGTATCCGGCCAGCTCGAAAAAGAGTTTGCGAGCAAGCGAGTAGCCATTTGTGTGCAGGCCCACCGATGGCAGCGCCAGCAAAATATCCCCTGGCTCTATTCTCTTTCCATCAATCACCCTGGCCCGATCGACGACGCCTACGATGAAGCCGGCGACGTCGTACTCGCCATCCGCATAGAATCCGGGCATCTCGGCAGTCTCGCCACCCAGCAACACGCAACCGTTCTCGCGACAGCCGTTCGCGATGCCTTCAACTATGCCGGCCACAGTTTCCGGCGTCAGCTTTCCGGTGGCGATATAGTCGAGAAAGAAAAGAGGCCGCGCGCCCTGCACTAAAATGTCATTCGTACAGTGGTTAACCAGATCTCGCCCGATAGTGTTATGCGTGTTCGTCGCGAAAGCGATTTTTAGTTTAGTGCCGACTCCGTCTGCGGAGGCTACCAGAATCGGCTGTGGCAAATTGGGAAAGGCGCCATCAAACATGCCGCCAAAGCTGCCGATCTCAGAAAGCGTGCGCGCGTTGAAGGTCGCGCTGGCCAATTCTTTGATCTTGTTAGTGGCGCGAGTGGCGGCGTCGATATCAACGCCGGCATCGCTGTAGGTTACTGGTCGTGTCATTAGTTTGTAGGGGCGGCACTCCGTGGCCGCCCCTGGTTTTGGTAGCGAGACGTTTCTTAACAAACGGTCGCAAGGGAGGGGCGGCCACGGAGTGTCGCCCCTACAATCATTTCTTCTCGGGCTTAACCGGTTTCGGTTTTGGCGGGGGCCCGAAATCACCGTAGGCGATGAAGCCCGATCGTGACGAGTCGTCCTTCTGCGCCTCGCGTCCCACCCACACGTCGCTCTCCGCTTCCTTCGCGGGTTTGACTGTATAAGCCGGGTTGCCTTTGCCGCGAGTGGTAATGGAAATCTCAGCCTGCAGATCGGTGCGAAACACTTTCGCGCCCACTGCCTTCAGGCGATTAAGCACCAACGGCGACGGATGGCCATAGCGGTTCCAGGCGCCGTCGGAAATTACCGCCACCTCCGGTTTTACTCGTTCAAGGAAACTCTCCGAAGTGGCATATTTCGATCCGTGATGCGCCACTTTCAAAACCCTGGCATTCAAGTCGATGTCTTTCGACATCAGGCGGTCTTCAGATTGCGCTTCCGCATCTCCCATCAGCAGCATCGAAAACTCACCGTAGTCCAGGCGCAGCACGACGGAGTTTGCATTTACGTCGTTGCCGCCTGCTCTCATCTTCTCCTTCGTGAGGTAAGGCTCCGTTGGTCCCAGCACCGTCAGGCGCGTGCCACCACCCAGATCATATTTCTTTCCGAACTCCGCCTTTTCGTATTGAGCGCCGCTCTGCTTTACGGCTTCCTTGTAATCATCGAAGAAGCCCGTAACAGTTTTGGCCTTGCCCTTTTGTTTGGGCGCCGATTCTTTGCCGGCAGAGTTCGCCGCACCTTTGCCTGACTGTTTTCCGGGCGAAGGTGTGGGCGCCGGCGGGGAAAGATCCACGCCGTTATCGATGATCGTACCCACCTTAATACCCTTCAGTACTTCAGCCGCGCCGCCAATATGATCGGGATGGGGATGCGTGGCGATGAAGTAATCCAGAGCCGCGACGTTATGTCGCTTGAGAGCCTCGAGAACGATCCTGGCCCGGCCCTGGTCACCAGCATCGACCAGCACTGATTTGCCGGTGGGCGATATGATCAGAATTGAATCGCCCTGCACCGGCCCCACGTCGAGCACGTGAATCTGGAGTTCGCCTCCGGAAGGTGGCGGCAGACGAGTCTTCCACGCCGGCCAGCCAAACTTCCAAAACGCTACCGCGCCCCCGGCCAATAAGAGCACGAGCACGGCAATCGCACATCCGCATCCGCGTGTGGGTCGCTTCACATATTCCTCAAAGAGTTCCCGATGAGTTCTTCGACAGGATTAACTGGATTTACATGATAAACAGTTAAGAGTCGCGCCAACTAACCGAGCGGTTGGTATTCCAATCCTGTGAACATTAATAGATCACCTGTTCCACCGTTGGGGGATCAACCTGATTCGCGACGCGGCGCACTTTTGGCATCACATATTCGTCGCCCCTGGCATAGGCTTCGGTTAGTTCGCGGGCCTTCATGACCTGCCAGATTGATTCGCTGCCAATGAGTTGCTCCGGCGCCAGCACCACGCGGTACCGGCTCTTAATCGAAAGCGTGAGCGGTAGCTTGATCGAAAGTCTCGTGGTGGCATAGGCAGGCACGCGCACACCCGAGCTCCAACTGCCGCGGCCGCGCACCTTGTTTTCAGGATCAAGCACCAGGATGAGAAATGTTACGCCAAGCAATTGCTCGCTGGAACTGTTCGCCGCGGAACATCGCAAGAGATAACCCTTCTCCGTCTTCTCCACCGCAGGCATTGAGATACTCAGGGGCAGCTCAGGCACCTGCAGGTAATCGACCGGGATAGGCTGTTCGGCTAATCGCTGTTGAGAAAGAGTTGCCGGTACCTTATTCCAATTGCTGAATATAAGTAGCAGGAATGCCGTGACGGCAAGCTTGCCAGCGAAATGGTTTTGCCTGGTCACGTTTAGATCTCTGATTGCAGCGTCGCCATCTCGCGCGAGTGCATCGTCTCGGCCTCTTGCGTAATCCGAGTCGGATAGCGTTCGTTCCAGCAGGCCACGCAGGCGGAATCGGCGTTGATGCTGGTAGCGGCCAGCATGCCTTCGAGTGAGAGGTAACCGAGCGAGTCGGCGCCGATAAACTTTCTAATTTCCTCGACAGACATCTGGGCCGCAATCAAGTCAGCTTTATTCGGCGTATCCACTCCGTAATAACAAGGACTGATTGTCGGTGGGCAGGAGATGCGCATGTGTATCTCCGCCGCGCCCGCTTCGCGAATCATCTGCACAATCTTTTTCGAAGTAGTGCCGCGCACAATTGAATCGTCAATCAGGACCAGGCGCTTGCCTTCGATCAGATGCCGCACGGGATTGAGCTTGATACGCACGCCAAAGGAACGGATCGACTGTTTCGGTTCGATGAAGGTGCGGCCGATGTAATGATTGCGCACCAGCCCCTGGCGATAAGTGATGCCGCTCTCAGCCGCATAGCCAATGGCCGCGGCCACCCCGGAATCCGGCACGGGCACCACCATGTCCGCCTCCGCCGGATGTTCGATGGCCAGCCGTCGGCCCATGCGATGGCGCGACTGATTTACCGACCGGCCGTAGATCAATGAATCGGGCCGCGCGAAATAAACATGTTCGAAGATGCACATGGAATGCTCTTTAGCGCGCAAAGGATGCGAAGAGCGCAACCCGTTTTCATCGATGACAATCATCTCGCCGGGCTCGACGTCACGTACGTAGCGGGCATCGATTAGATCGAAAGCGCAAGTTTCCGAAGCGACCACCCACGCGTCCCCCAGCCGGCCCAGTGCCAGCGGCCGAAAGCCCCTGGGATCACGAATCGCAATCAGCGAAGACGGTGTCAGAAAGAGCATGGAGAAGGCGCCTTCCGTCTCGCGCAGAACATCGGGAATCGCTTCCGTGACCGGAGCGGAAGATCGCGCGACGCCGTGCAGCACTACTTCAGTGTCCGAGGTGGAGGAAAAGATTGCGCCATCGCGTTCCAGCCTTTTCCGTTCTTCCTTGGCGAACGGCAGGTTGCCGTTGTGACAGACGGCGATTTGGCCGTGCTGGCAAATAACCAGAAACGGTTGCGCTTCGCGAATTGAAACTTCGCCCGCGGTCGAATAGCGAACGTGGCCAATCGCCGTATCCCCGTGCAGCCGATCCAATCGGGCCTGATCAAACACGTCAGAAACCAGGCCCATAGCCCGCTCTGATCGCAGCAACGTCCCATCCGATGCGACAATCCCGCAAGACTCCTGACCGCGGTGCTGCAAAGCATAGAGCCCGAGATATGTCATACGGGCCGCCTCGGGGTGACCGTGAATTCCGAACACGCCGCACTCGTCACGAAATTTGTCTAATTGCAATGTCTTCATCCCCTGGTGTTCCTGGCCATCGAGTCTTCCTAAAACTGCTGCAGCGTTGAGCGTTGAGATTATCGCGCATTCTGTTTGCTTTCAACCCGCCCGCGCCGCAGGGCGCGCGTGATACCCAAACAGCGTCAGCTTCGGTATCATGCAAAACTCAAGAGCAGACCGAGAAAGGAACCGACCCGTGATGATCTCATTGACCGGGCTAGCCACGATCGTAATCGCATTTGTCGTGACTGTCGCCGGATTGTTTTATGGTTCGCAGATTTCGTCATCAGCCTCAGCGGCAGGCGGAGGTTTGCAGAACAACAGCGACGCGCGGGCGCTGTTTACCAAACACTGTGCCATTTGTCATGACAGTGTCGGACGAGCAAAGACATCCAAAGGAAGGCGGACCCACACGCGTAATCTGACCGCTCCCGAATGGCAGGACAGCGTTAGTGACGAGCGCATATTCAACTCCATCAATAACGGGCGAGGCAGCAACATGCCCGGGTTCAACAAGAAGCTTTCCGACACGCAGATAGATGCGCTGGTAAGTTACGCCAGGCAGTTTAAGCGATAGGCAACTCGTGAAGATCGAAGGCCCCGTAAGAGAGATTCTGCTGGTGTTGTTGCGCACTGCTCTGCCGGTAGCGCTGCTGATGGCTGGTTGGAGTGTTTATCGCAATCTCCCTGTCGAAGAGCCGGATGCGGGAAACGCAATCAGATCGGCTGCGGAGACTACTCTGCAGATCGTGTTGCGCCAGCCCTCGAACTTTCAGGGGAGGCTGGATGTCGCTGTCAATCTCTATCCGGTTGATGTTTCTGCGGTGCAGCGGGAATTTCTTTCCAAACCGCATGCGGGCACGACCTTCGAAGACTTTCTGAAACGCCGGATGGATGGACGCTCACCATTGAAGGGCCGGCTCGATAAGCAAGGCCAAACAACCGTTAACGTTCCCCAGGGAGCCTGGTGGCTGGTGGCGCAACTCTCCGGCGATAATGAGATCGAGTGGCGCTTGCCAATCAATGTGGCCGGCCGGCGGCAGAGCGTTGAGTTGACGGCGGAGAACGCGTACGGGCGCTCGAAAGTCTTTTGAAATCTAGAGGCTAGAGACTAGTTAAGTTCAGATTACGTTGATTTGAAGTGTTGCCTTTAACAGCCGGCTCTTAGCCTCTAGTCTCTAGCCCCTAGCCTCTAGATATCATGAAAGCTCTGCGGTACGAAAACAAGAATCTCTACATTGCAGACTTGCCCCGACCACTCGTGAATGGGGAGGCAATCGTGCGGGTCACGCTCTCGGGCATCTGCAACACGGATCTGGAAATCAGTCGTGGCTATGCAGGCTTCCAGGGCACGCTCGGCCACGAGTTCGTCGGGATCGTTGAGAGCCTGGCAGAAGCCCGACCGTCAGGGAGGGCTCAGGTTGCGTCGGTTGGAGCCATTTCAGACGTGGAGGAGCCCTTCCTGACGATCGGGCTACTGCCTGGACAGCGAGTTGTCGGCGAGATAAACGCGGGTTGCGGGCATTGCGATCTCTGCCTGGCCGGTGACCCTCGCCACTGTGCGACTCGTACGGTGCTCGGGATTGTCGGGCGCGATGGCGCGCATGCCGAATTTGTGCGACTGCCTGCGCGCAATCTACTTGCGGTCCCGGAGGAAGTTACAGACCACCAGGCAGTCTTTGCTGAGCCCCTCGCTGCAGCGTGCGGGATACTCGAGCGAGCTGCCATTACCGAAGCCACCACGGTCGCTGTGATTGGCGACGGAAAGCTTGGCCTATTGTGTGCCCAGCTGTTGGCGATTTCCGGCGCGCTAGTTGTGCTGGTGGGCAAGCATCCTGAGAAGCTGCGCCTCGCGTCGCAACGCGGCATCGAAACAGCGACAGTAGATGAGGCACGCAAGCGCGCGCGCCAGTTCAACTCGGTGGTCGAAGCCTCGGGCTCAGCCTCCGGCTTTACCCTGGCGCTCGATCTCCTGCAACCGCGTGGCGTGCTGATCCTGAAATCAACTTTTCATGGCACGACAGAGATTGATGCGGCGCGTTTAGTAGTAGATGAGATCACCGTGGTCGGCTCACGCTGCGGTCGCATGGCGCCGGCGCTGCGTCTATTGCAGCAAAACCTGGTGGACGTGGAGAGTCTAATTAGCGAAGAGTACCAGCTGGCAGATGGCGTGGAGGCAATGCATCGCGCGGCTGAACCCGGAGTGCTGAAAGTACTCTTACGACCGTGAAAAGACAGGAGGCATCTTGTCAGAACCGCCTGCGGTAGCGGGCGGGCCCATCGATTGGGGAATCCGGATTGCG
>JBDTOI010000144.1:0-10309 GCA_039933315.1 Pyrinomonadaceae bacterium | reverse complement strand
GCCCACGGAGGGACGCCCCTACAATCCAACGTCAGGTGAGAGGTTTTGCCACCAGGGGAAATCGCTCCGGATGTTCGATGGACTCGACAGATAAATCAAGGTCCAAATCCGGCCAGTAGAGGTGTTGGGGGCTCGGCAACATGATGTTGTTTATCGCCGAAACAGAAGCGTCCTGGAACCACGGAAACTCCTTGAACGAAAGGAAGAGCTCCTTATTGCCCAACAGGAGCCAAAACCCGTTTTGCGAGATGTGCGACACTTCAACTTCCGAAGTGTTGGAGCCAGGCGTTTCTGATTTCGTTTTCATGTTCATCAATAAGCGAAACCCCTCGCGGAAAACAGTTGGACTCATTGAGGCGCTTATCGCATCAAATGATATCCCCAAAACTTCTCCCACAAGAGAGCTGGCGGGATTCACCACTTTCAGGGCCGATGCCTAATATCTGACATCGAGATCGCGCCCTCACGAACTAATTTGACTTCACCACCAGTAACATCCAATACCGTCGATGGCTGATCACTTCGCGACCTCCCACCGTCTACGATCAAATCAATCCCGGAAGGAAAATACGCTGCCACTTCTTCGGCAGTCTTTGCCGCAGGTTGGGAAGAGGGGTTTGCGCTGGTCGCAGTCAATGCCCCACCGCAGGATTGCACCAGTTCCATGACATCTTTGTCCGCCGGAAGACGAATACCAATCGTTCCTGTTCCCGCGGTCAGTTCACTGGGCACTTCCGATCGCGCCGCGCCAATTAAGGTCAGCGGCCCGGGCCAGAATTCGCCCACCAACCGCTCAAACTCAAGCGAAGGCTGATCGATGAAACGCCGAACCTGATCGCGGTCGCTGATGAGGACGAGGATGGGTTTTGATTCTTCCCTTCCCTTTAGTTCCTTCATGCGCCGCACGGCCGCTGCGTCAAACGGGTTTACGCCCAGCCCGTAAAACGTATCCGTGCGAAACGCAATCACCCCACCGCGCGAAATGATGTCCGCCGCTTGTGCTACTGAGGCTTGATTGTAAGCAACCACCATCCAACTTCGCTTTGCACAAAACTCTTATTTCGTGTTCCTTCGAGTACCTTAGTGTGATTTCGTGGATCGTATGGCTCCGAAGCCCGGGCACACGATCCACGAAATTACACGAAATCTTACGAAGCAACACGAACCAATGCTGATCTTAGACGTTCACAGGTCCGCTTCGAACCAGTCAGCGACTTTTTGTGCAAAGCCATCCAACTTAGTCTACTTGCCGTGTTATGCGCTTACGTTTTCTTGATGGCGTAGCCCAGACCATCGCCCACTGGGAGTACTTCGGCCAGCAGTTGCGGATGGTTAACAAAGTATTTATTGAATTCGCGGAGGGCCTCGGTCGACGTTTGCTGATCGGGCGAGCGAATCTCGCCGGCCACCTGCCCGCCCCAAAGCAAATTGTCCACGATGACCACTCCGCCCTCGCGCAGGCGGGGCAAGGCCAGATCAAGATAGCCCTGGTACTCTTCTTTCAACGCATCGATAAAAAGCAGATCAAAAGTGCCAGTCAAACGCGGGATGACTTCCAACGCGAAGCCGCGCTCAATGCGCACGCGTTCAAGCAACCCTGCCCGCGTGAGAAATCCTTCTGACAGCCGAATCATTTCGTCGTTCGGTTCAATCGTAACCATCAATCCGTCGGCTGGAATTGCGCGCGCCAGGTGAATCACGGAGTATCCGATGGCCATACCGACCTCGAGCACCGTGCGCGCCCCAACCGCGCGCGCGGTAATCTCAAGAAATCGCGCTACCTCCCGATCGGCAATCGGTACCCGGTGCTCCGCCGCATAGGCCTCCATCTCCGCCAGCAAGCCTTCATTCTCCGGCAGAAGTTGATCCAGATACTCCGCCTGTTCACGATTAATGATCGCGTCGATTCGTGCTTTCATTTGTGCCTCGGTTTTCGGGGAATTCAGCGCGGACAGTCTAGCGGGTGCAGATAGGATGGGCAACGCGCGGAAAACTTGTAGGGGTGGCACTCCGTGGCCACCCCTCTTAATATTCTACTCTGCCTTTTGTGTTTGAGAGAGAGGGGTGGCGCTCGTGGCTAGCCCTCTCATTTCCTCTTCGGATGACTCGCGATGGAAAGAGGGGTGGCCACGGAGTGCCACGCCTACAATTATTTTCTCGCTGCCACCTGCGCTGACTTGCGCAAATGCGGCGACCCGATCACGCTCCAAAGGTCATCGGCTCGAACATAGTCCGGCAGATCTCCCAGGGTGCTCATGAGGAACCCCGTACTTTGTTCGCGGCCCAGACTGCCGTGCGTGGATTGAAGCACGGCAAAGACATCGAGGAAGGCGCTGCCCGAGTAATAACCATCTTGCAGATTAACTACTACGCTGGCGCGGTTGCGCACGTGATTAGTGGCGCCCTCAAAAACCCTGCGCACCGCATCCGGTCGCGGAGCGTCATTAGTAGCCGCGAACCAGTCTGAGGCGGCAATGAATCCTTTCGCGTCAGGCTTCCCTTCCGCCGCCAGCCGCAGCAGCACGGCGGCCAGACCCAGTGGATCACCGTCGTCGGTGCGATAACGAAATCGTTCTCCCTGCTTTTCGATCGTAGCTGTGCCAGTGGGGCCGGTCACGCGCACCACGCCATCGTGTTCGTAGGCCGCGAAGTCCACGCCGCGCACGCGGGCCACTGCTTCAGCCACACGCTTCTCGCTGTTTTCGGTAGTGAACAATAGCGCGCATCCCACCAGCCCGTACTGCGGGAAGACCACGCTCCGGTCGTCGTTTACCTTTCCCTCCAAACGCATGCCCGCGCGCCGCAGCGGATCCTTCAATCCCACACGCTTGTAGCCGGTGAAATGATTTCCGTGATCCGAGAAAATCGTAACCTGAACGTCGCCTTTGGAATCCGCCACGATCTTGCTTAGCGCATCGTCGAGTTGCGACATAAAGCTGCGCAGCATTCGCTCGCCTCCCAGGTGCGCCAGAGAATCGCTGGAGCCGAGGTAAGCGAAGAAAACGGGTTCGCGCGATGAGCGAAACTTCTGCTTCAGGCGAACAATGTCGGACCACGCTTCGACGTACGTGCTCACCGGGGGCAAGGCGTAACCTAAACCGCTCTTAATCGCGGAGGGGTGATAGTCAAACAGTTCGCGGAAGGTGCCGTGAATGAAGGAACCGCCCTTGAAGCGCTGCACCAAACCGCCGCGCATTGAGTTCTTCTCCAGATCGAAATAGGAATCCTCATAGCCGGCACTGGCCTTGGCGCCAGCCGGTTCGAGGATTTCCGAGAGCGACAAATTGGTCAGACTGGGAAACGGTGCAATCATCCGCGTCGGCGGCTGAAAATAACGGAAGCGACCTTTGGCGCGCATCTTCTCGATGGTGGAAAAGCCAACGCCATCAACACAAACAATTAGATGGCGCGGAGACTTTCTCGCCATTTCAAGTTGAGTGGCAACCCTTTCATTCGCCAAAGGCTGATGATCTTGCGCCAGGGCAGCCGGCACAGAAAACTGCGCGCAACACATCGGCGCAGCGGCGATAAAGGAACCAGTGATAGTTTTCATAAGTTTCCGACTCACCCGCATTAGTCAGACCTCCGGCCTGACACTGGCAAAGCTTGTACCAACGGCAAGCTCCGGCTGGCGCAGCTTTTCGGGGGGTAGTGAGATCTCATGATTTCCGGGCGTTCTCCGTGTTCTCCGTGTCGATATGGTGAATTTGCTGGAAAAACAATTTAACCACGGAGGCACGGAGACCACGGAGACTACGGGCAGCACTTCTATCGACCCAAGCCTACCGCCCGCCTGAGCGGGTTCCGGTTTTATTCAGTTGTCGGATTTATCCTGCGTTTCGGGGACCGAAACGTAGCGGCGGCCGAGGCCCAGTTCGCGTAGTTTATGCTGCAGGGATTGGCGATGCATGCCGAGTAGGGCGGCAGCCCGAGTGACATTGCCGCCCGACTCATCGAGACACCGGGCAATGTAACGGCGCTCGAATTCGCGTCGATCGTTGCGAAAGTCAGACGTGAAAGGAATCGCCAGGTCGCCCTCCTCGCCGGCTGCGACCAGACGTGCGCGAATCTCCTCATCTGCCTCGGGAGAATGCTCGGAAGCTTCAGGCAAGTCCAACGCGTCCAGCTCATCGCCTTCCGACATGATCGCGGCCCGGTCGATAGTATTGCGCAGCTCGCGAACATTCCCCGGCCAATCGTAATCGACCAGGCGGCGCAATGCGCCATGCGCGATCGGGCGTGGGGCCAGACCGTAGTGTTCCGCGGCCTGGCGCGCGAACGCTTCGGCGAGCAGCGGAATGTCCTCACGCCGATCCCGCAAAGGAGCGATATCGATGGTGACTACCTGGAGTCGATAGAAAAGATCGGCGCGAAAGTTTCCCGCGGCAATCTCCTGCTCCAATGGCCTATGCGTCGCGCTGACAATGCGCACATCAACCGGGATCGATTCATCACCGCCCAGCCGTTCGATTCGTCTTTCCTCCAGCGCGCGTAAAAGCTTGGCCTGCACATTCGCGCTCATGTCTCCGATTTCGTCGAGGAACAACGTGCCGCCATCCGCCTGCTCAAACTTTCCGCGCCGCCGGGCTGCGGCGCCGGTGAATGCGCCCTTCTCATGTCCGAATAGTTCCGACTCAATCAACTCCGAAGGCAGGGCCGCGCAGTTGACAGCAATGAATGCGCCGCCCCGCCTTGATGTGCTGCGCTCATGAAGTTCGCGCGCTACCAATTCCTTTCCCGTCCCTGACTCGCCGCGGACGAGCACAGTCGCATCGGTGTCGGCAACTTTTTCAATTTGCCCGCGCACCAGCTGCATGGCCGGCGACTCGCCCATTAACGTGCCACGCTGCGCTGCCTCGATCTCGATCTGTTTCTTCAGCGAACGGTTCTCGCGTCTTAGCTGAGTCGTCTCAAGGGCGTTCTTGACGACCAGGCGCAGATCATCGAGTTCAAAAGGTTTGGAGAGGTAATCGTAGGCTCCCGATTTAACGGCGTCGACCGCCATGCGTTCAGAGCCGTGGGCCGTAATGATGATGACGAGCGGTGGGTCTTCCTTATTGCTTTGCAGCTCACTGAGCAGTTCGAGGCCGCTCGTGCCGGGCAGGTTTACGTCCAGCAGTAATAAATCGAACTGCTGTCCCTTCATCAAAGCGCGCGCTTCTTCGGCGCTTCCGGCTTCGCTGATGTCGTAGCCGGCACTGCTTAGCGCGCGGCGGATGCCGTAGCGGGCTGCCTCTTCATCATCAACGATCAGCAGCCGCAGGTTATCTTTCCTGGTTCCCATGCGGGACAGTTTATAACCGCAAAGCCGGTACAGCACAAACCTGGGACTGCCGGCTCATGAAGTCAGTACCACCACGCGGTAGCGGGTGGGTCGATGGCCTATGCTCAATCATCAAAGTCTGGCAGGTCCTCTCCCTGACCGTTCAATACGTAGTTGATTGCTCGCGCAACGCTTTGTTCGTTCCATAACCGTCGCTTGCTACCTTTATCTGCCAGGGACTGAACGGGTTACACCAAAGACCATCTTGTCTTAATTGTTTGGTCGCGTTCGCCTTAAATGCACCAAGCACCTGCGCCGGTTTCTTCTGACTTGCCGATACCACCGTATGGATGTGATTGGTGCGAACATTGATAGCCTGCAAGGACCAATTCCGGATGTCACATGTCTCACGAATCGCTGATTCGACCGATTTCCGATGCCTCGCTTTCAAGATCAACGGCCTGGTTTTTAGTCGTTGTTGATTGTGAACCTGCCATTCATCAATTGGCTGGATATAGGGTGATCGATACTGATTGTGAAAACGATCTATGGAGCCTCGCTTATCACCATGCAACCAAGTGCCGTAGGTACGGAAGGATATGAAGTACGCGAGCGGAGTATCGGTGTCGTTCCACATGAGATCCCGTCGACTCTTGCAGCGGGGTCAATACAACGTCAATGAGCAGGGACCTAACAACGACAGCGGTGTAGTGCTTAGTTTCTTGCATGAGTAATTGCTGAGAACCCACCTGCTACTGCGTGGTGGTACTGACCTCATCGGACCGCAGCTAGAGTGTTCGCCGTGAAGTCGCTGTGAAAGTGTTAATGAAGTTTAGAAGAAGCTACTACTTAATTGACTGGCAGCCGGAGCTCGAAGCGGGCGCCCCTGCCGGTTTCGCGGGACTGTAACGTAGCGGTGCCACCAGCTTCCTCCATGCGTTTGCGCACGATGGCCAGACCCAGGCCGGTGCCACGTTGTTTGGTGGTAAAGAAAGGCTCCCAGATACGTTCCTGCAAATCGCCGGAAATGCCCGGGCCGCTGTCCGTAACTGCAAACACGACATCGCCGTTCATACAGAAGGCTTCGATCATTATCTGGCCATCCGCGGGGGTGGCCTGTAAGGCGTTAAGCAGAAGGTTCGACAAGGAATCGCGCACGGCGCCGGCGCGACTTCCGTCCAGATCGGTCCCGGTATGGGCCGAGCATTCAATCGAGATTCGTTTGGTTCCGGCGTTGGCGCGAAATAGATCGGCCACCGCGCGCGCCAGATCATCGGCGCCGCAGGGCGCTGACGGTGGCGGCTCGCGGCGCGCAAAGCTCAAAAGCTGCGTCACGCTCTGGCTCAGCCGGTCAGTCTCGCCCACGATCATATTCAAATCGCGCGTGTACTCTTCGCTCAAATCAACGTCTTCCCGCATCACCTGCGCGATTGATTTGATTGCCGACAGCGGGTTCTTTACTTCGTGGGCCACGGTGGCCGCCATTTGTCCCAGGGCCGCCAACCGTTCGCCCTCCAACAGCTTTCTTTCCAGGCGCACATTCTCTTCCACCAGACGACAGTCTTCGATGGCAATGGCGACCTGGCTGGCGAGCACTTCCAGGACGGCGCGTACATCCGGCGCGAGCGCGTTCGGGGCGGCTTCAATCAGCATGAGACCAACCGTCTGATCTTCGCGGCGCAGGGGGTAGGCCAACGAATAGCCATGCTCGGCAAATTCAGGTTCATCCTCGATGACTGCCGATCCGGTATGGCTCGCTTTCTCGATCAGTGCCTCGATCCAGATGGCTGACGGCGGTGGCGTATTACCGTTTTCAACGGGCTTCCGTTCGCTACTTCCCATCACGACCACCTTAACTCGGCGCAGCGCGAGAGCTTTTGCGGTTTGGTCCTCGACGAAGTGCAATAGCTGCGGTAGATTCTTGTACTGCCCCGATTGTGAACCGATGCGAGCCACCACGTCGCGATAGAGGGCCGTTTCGCGTTCGAACAGTTTGCGGAACTTCTTCTCCAGCCAGCGACGCAGGGGCGCCGCCATCAGCGTCAGCGCCAGGATCATAAAACCCTCAATGACGCCGGTGCGCACTCCGTATCGCGCCGTCAGCCACTCGCCGATAGTGCGTATGCCGTAGAGATAAATCGCGAGCACGACCGCCGCAAACGAAGCAACTATCAGGCTCTCCTTGATGATTAGTTCGAGATACCGGTAACGATAAATATAGTAGGCGAGCAGCGCCGAGGGCAGCAGCGATCCGAGATTAGCCAACGTCTTGAGATAGAGTCCCAGCGCGGTCCCTTCCCCCAGACCGAGCGCGAGGGCAGCCAGGATCAGTAAGGCTATGCCAACAAAGGAAAACGCCAGCGTGGCCATGATGCGCCGCTCACCCGGATTCCGTGCGCGGCGCGCTATCAGTATCTCAGTCACCGCCACCAACCCCAGACAGTAAGCAATCCACAAAACAAACGGCAGCACGAACTGGGAAAGCTTCACGAACATCGGGGCATAAGGCCCGATCCAAATCTGCGGCAAACCAATGACGAGAAAAATACAGGGAATGTAGGAGAGGTAAACGCGCACCTGTTCGCTTTTATTCAGTTCTCGCGAACGCGCATTGGCCCAGAGATGCAGGTGGACGTGAAGCAGTAGCGAATAGGTAAAGGTGATGCTAACGACGGCTATCGTATCGGCGACCCGGAGCAGCGTAGTCCAGACGCTGTTGTTGAACCCCAGCATCGTGTGGACTGTGACCACAAGGTTGCTCGCGTGCCAGCCCCCCATGCAGAGAGCGAGCGCCAACAGCAACTTTTGCATGGCACCCATGTCGGCGCGTCGCTTGAGTAGCATGCCGCCCATCCACAAAGGCAGCACGGCGCCCAGACCATAACCGACAAGCTGTAGAACTTCTAAAAGAGACATTTGTCAGAACCGCCTGCGGTAGCGGGCGGGCACGTCGATCGAAGATTGCGGAATTCGGAATGCGGATTCAGAACAAACCTGGCCATTCTTCAATCCGCATTCCGAATTCAATATTCCGCAATCAATTGACGCTGGCCTGGGCGTTGAGTGTCAACGTTACTTCGGTGCGCCGGTTTCTGGTCCGGCCGGCGGGAGTCGTATTCGGGGCTACCGGATTACTGGCGCCCATGCCCGTAGCCTGGATGCGCGTGACATCAAGGCCACCCGCGGCCAGGCGCTCCGATAACACTCGAGCCCGATCCTGCGTCAGTTGCTGCAATGCAATTTCATTGCCGCGACTGTCGGTGTAGGTTTCGATCTGGATCTGATAGTCAGGATTGTTTGCCAGTAGCGCCGCCAGCGGCTCAAGCTTGGCGCCCGAGTTTGGCGCCAGGTTGCTTGAACGCGGGTTCGCCCAGAGCGATTCGGGCAGCACCAGGATCATGCCGCGGCCGCTGTCGCGCACTATGCCGTAACGCGCCAGCGTCTGCTTCAGGCTGTCGAGTTCCGCGCGCTGATCCAGGGCGCGGCGCTCCCCCGTTCGACGATTCTCTTCTGCTTGCTTTTCTCCTTCAATGCGGGCGAGTTTTATCTTCGCGTCCTCACCTTCGGACCGCACAGTCTGCAGCTCGTCGCGCAAGCGCGCCTGTTCTGTTCGGGCATCGCGCAATTGCTCGGTCGCCGAAGCTGCATCGCGCTCGGCCAGTTCTCTGGCCCGCCTTTCGGCGTCCAGGGCCGCGCGCAATCTTTCAATTTCCCTCTCGGATTCCGCGGCAGACCTTTCGGCGGTCCGCACCGCGGCATCACGTCGTTCCAACTCTTCACGCCGCAGGCGAGAAGCCTTGCGCGCCAGCGCCATCTCTTCGGCCTTAGCGCCGCTGCTGGTTGCGCGTCTGGCGAGAATGTCGGCCTCGGCACCTGCCAGCTTCGATCGCCACGCGCCCTCGGCGTTCTGCAAATCCGTTTCGGCCTGTCGCAGCTCGGCCGGCGCGTCGCGCTCTGCCCCGGCATAACGCGCCAGGTTCACCGCCTGCCTTGCGCCAAGCAAGGTCACGGGCGTTTCGCGAAAATCCCGTTCGGCGATCTCCGGCACGCGCGCATCACGGAAATAGTCGCTGGTGTTGCCGATATAACTTACATTCACGACCGCGGCACTTGCCTGATCAGTTCGCTGCGGTGGCAGGTTCTCGAGCACAACCATGCGGCTCGGCACGCGTACCAGGAAGTGGGGCTCCGCTGTAACGATCATGGAGAAGGTTTGCAGCGGCGTGGTGACGTCAATCTTTGAGTTGACCAGGAAGCTGCCACCCCGTTTGATCTCTCCCAGGTTATCCACATTTCCGTCCGGCGAGATGGCCCACAGCACGTAGGTTGTATACGCGCCGCCCAGCTCAGAAGCGCGGGAAAGGTTGCTGACGCTTAGCTCGACGCGCGTGCCTCGTCTGCCTGCTCGGCGGACCTTGGCTTCGCCGCTCACCCGCGGCAACCGGGTGGTGCCGCGAAACTTCACGGTAATAGTTTGATCAAGTGGATAGGTTATCGCGACGGTTTCCCGCGGCAGATCACGCTGAGCAACAGCAGCGGCTGGCGCCAGAAGGAACAGCGTGGCTCCCAGGACCGCGAAGAGGATGCGCCGGAAAAACAGAGCTGTCACTGTCTCAATAATCGGTTTAGAAGGGTTTTTAGAAAGAAACATGGTTACGTTACTCCATCAAATCAACCAAACCAGCGGGAGACAACAATGAGAAAACATCAATACCTGGTTAATTGATGCGCACTCATGGGCACATTGTTGCCGAAGGTCTACCGTAACGCAAACTGTTAGTTTGCGAGGCCGGAGAATCGGGGACTCTACGAGGTTTCAGCGGGTTCTGACTATTTGGAGTGCTCCGGCAGAGCGCAGCGGCGACGGCGCTTTGGATAGGCCAGTTTAGTTACCGCTCAAGCACCAAATAAAGCCTTCGATTACGGGTTTTCAGTTTGGGTGGGTTCAACTTAGAAGTGCAACGCTGTTGCCTTCTAAAAAAATGCCAGAACGGCATTTCTCGCTGACATTTGGCATCTTCAGCCCGGAGGGCTGGCAGAAAGTAG
>JBDTOI010000143.1:0-10334 GCA_039933315.1 Pyrinomonadaceae bacterium | reverse complement strand
CCCGTGATCTCTGCCTTGAGAGGGCAGCGTGTTAACCAACTACACCAATGCGCCGCAATTGGAAAAGGATTATAGAGGGGGCCGCGAGCCTCGCGCAAGTTACCCTCTCGCTGAAGCAAAGAACAATGCTGCCCGCAGAACGCGCGCCAACTGATTCGCGTTCAGATCTGAAATCAGAATTTTGAGCCCTGCGCGGGACGAATGCTATACTCCCCGCGCAATCCGAAATCCCAGGAAAACGCTCGCACTTTACAGCGATTCATGAACATCGTGGTGCTCAGAGAGACTGTGGCCGGAGAAGCACGCGTCGCTTTGATGCCCGAGTCTGTGAAGAAGCTGGTCGCCCTCAAGGCCGCCGTGCAAGTCGAAAGCAAAGCGGGCGAGGCAGCTGCGCGCACTGACGAAGACTATCGCGAAGCCGGCGCTGAAGTGTCGGCGGATCGAAATGCTTTGCTCGCCGCCGCGGACGTGCTGGTAGTGGTTAACCGGCCTGAGCCCGACGATTTTGATCGGCTGAAGAAGGGCGCCGTCGTACTTGGTTTCCTGCGCCCGCTTGATCAGCCCGCCGCTTTGGAACCCGTGTTGAAGAGTGGCGCCACAAGCTTTGCGATGGAACTGATTCCGCGCATCACGCGCGCCCAGGCGATGGACGCGCTCTCGTCAATGGCGACGGTGGTCGGCTACAAAGCGGTTTTGCTTGGAGCCGAAACTATTCCACGCATGTTTCCCATGTTGATAACTGCCGCGGGTACGGTACCGCCGGCCCGCGTGCTCGTTCTGGGTGCGGGCGTCGCCGGCCTCCAGGCAATTGCCACCGCGCGACGCCTTGGCGCTGTAGTTGAGGCTTACGATGTGCGCGCCGCGGCGGGGGAGCAAGTGCGTTCGCTGGGCGCGACTTTTTTGGAAGTTGATCTCGGTGGCATTCAAACTGAAGACAAAGGCGGCTACGCAGTCGAACTCTCGGAAGAAGCGATGGATCGCGGCCGGCAATTGATTGCTGAGCGAGCGAAGACGGCTGACGTCGTGATCACAACCGCGCAGGTGCCCGGGCGGCGGGCGCCGCTGCTGGTTACGGAAGAAGCCGTGAATGGAATGAAACGCGGCTCGGTGGTGATCGATCTGGCGGGCTCCACCGGCGGCAACTGCGCTGTCAGCAAGCCGGACGAGATCGTAAAGCGCAACGGCGTAGTTGTTATGGCCCCCACGAATCTTGCTGCCACCGTCCCGGTTCATGCCAGTCAATTATATTCGCGCAACGTAGCCGCGTTCGTCAGTCTGCTAATCAAAGACGGCGAGCTGCACATCGATATGAATGACGATGTGGTCGGTCCCGCCTGCGTGACACATCAAGGGCAATGGATGAATCAGCGCGTGGCGAGTGCGCTGGAGAAAAAGTAAGATCGTTTTGGAGAGGGCAAATCGATGTCGGCACAAACATTAATTACGGCTCTGTACGTTTTCGCGCTGGCGGCGTTTCTTGGGTACCAGGTTATTTCGCGCGTGCCGCCGCTGTTGCACACGCCGCTGATGTCGGCGACTAATGCGATCTCGGGAATTTCACTGGTCGGTTCGATCGTGACGGCCGGCGCCAACTACAACAAAGTGAGCACGATTCTGGGATTCACGGCAGTGGTTTGCTCCACCACTAATGTCGTGGGTGGTTTTGTGATCACGGATCGGATGTTGGCTATGTTTAAGAGGAAGCCGGGGGCGGGGGATAAGAAGTAGAGGTGGCGCTGTTTAGGGTTGTGAATGCGTGGGCGCGTGTGACTGCTCGGGGCGTCCGGAATCTCAGGTTCAGATTCAAGATCTCAGATTTCAATATCTAATCTCAGATCTCAGGTTTGAGATCTCAAATTTAATCTCAGAATGCACCTGCAAACCTACTTCATCGAATTCAGCTACCTGCTCGCTTCGATCCTCTTCATCCTGGGGTTGAAGGGCTTGAGCCATCCCGAAACCGCCAAACGCGGGATGCACCTGGCCGAGTTCGGCATGCTGATGGCGATCATTGGCACGTTGCTGCACTTCGAGATCGTCACCTACACCTGGATCATCATCGGTTTGGTAGTTGGCTCGCTGGTCGGGCTGGCCATGGGTCTTTGGGTGCCGATGACCGCGATGCCGCAACGGACTGCGCTTTCGCATGCCTTCGGCGCCTTCGCCGCGGCCCTGGTGGGAATCTCGGAGTACCACCGCCATGGCGGGCAGCTGGACCATATCACGATGGGCGCGCTCGGGTTTGAAGTCATGCTGGGGGCGCTGACGACGACGGGCAGTCTGCTGGCCTTCGCTAAATTGCAGGGACTGGTGCGCGGCACTCCTTTAACGTACAAAGGGCAGAACATCTTCAACATGTCGCTGCTGGCGACCGCCATCGTCATATTTCTTTACCTGATCGTGTTTCCGGGATCGACTACGCTCTTCTTTATCATGGTCGGTTTGGCCTTCCTGTTTGGCCTGCTGCTGGTCATGCCGATCGGCGCCGCCGATATGCCGGTGGTGATGTCGCTGCTGAACTCTTACGCGGGGCTGGCATCGGCGGCGACCGGCTTTGTGCTCTCGAATAATGTTCTGATCATCGCCGGCACCCTTGATGGTTTCTCCGGATTAATACTTTCGATCTTGATGTGCCGGGCCATGAACCGCTCGATTACCAATGTGCTGTTCGGCGCTTTTGGCAGCGCCGCGACCGCGACCGTAAGCGAGGGGCAGCAGGGGACGATGCGCGAAATCAATCTGGAGGACGTCGCGGTCCAGTTGGCGTATGCCAAGCAGGTCGTGTTCGTACCCGGCTACGGCATGGCCACGGCCCAGGCGCAGCACATCGTGCGCGAACTGGCGGATACCCTCGAGAAAAGAGGGGTGACGGTTAAATACGGCATTCACCCAGTCGCCGGTCGCATGCCCGGTCACATGAACGTGCTGCTGGCTGAAGCGAATGTTCCTTATTCGTCGCTTTATGAGCTGGAACAGATCAATCCCGAGTTTCCCTCAACCGATGTGGCCGTGGTGATCGGCGCCAACGACGTCGTCAATCCCGATGCGCGCGATAACCCGGGAAGTCCGATTGCCGGCATGCCGATACTGGAGGTGGATCGGGCAAAGTCAGTGGTGGTATTGAAGCGCGGCCAGGGTAAGGGTTTTTCCGGACTGGAAAACCCGCTCTTCTTCAAAGACGTAACCGGCATGCTCTACGGCGATGCCAAGGAAAGTCTGACCAGACTGGTGCAGGCGGTTCAGCATGCCTGAAACATTGATTCTCCAACTTAATTATCCGGAGCTGCTTTGCGCAACCAGCAATCGGAACAGTCCGCGCAGCGGACGAATGGAAGTAGCCCAGCACTTGAGTGCTGGGAACCAGTCGCGCCAGGAGACTCAGCCCGTGAAACGGGCGGCTGAGTATTTCTAAGTGGCAGCGTTGAATTAATATTCAGCCGTCCGTACACGGACTACGAGGACTTATCTAAAGAGATCTCAGCACTAAAGTGCTGGGCTACTTTCATTCGTCCGCTGCGCGAACGGAACTCAGACTTTTTGTCCAAGCCATCAGGAGGAATAAATGAAAAAGTTCTTTTATGTTTCTCTACTAGCGGCAGTCCTGGCCACACCATTGCCGGCGACGCTAGCTCAAAGCAGCAGTGCCAAGATAAAGATCAACGCCTCGACTGCAACAACGCGTGGCGCCGATACGATTAGCACGGCCCAGCTGAAAGACTATCTTTCATTTATTGCTTCCGACGAGATGGAGGGTCGTGACACGCCCTCGCGCGGGTTGGACACGGTCGCCAAATTCATCGCCATGAACCTGTCGCGCTGGGGGTTCAAACCCGCCGGTGATGACGGTTCCTATCTGCAACGAATTGTCTTGCGCCGCGATCAACTTGACGCAGCCGGCAGCTCTGCAGAGATCAACGGCCAGAAGTTCGCTTTCGGCGAAGACTTCCTGCCGACCGCCGTGCCCGCGACAATCAGCGGGCCACTGGTCTACGTGGGCCATGGCTGGATGATCAAGGCGAAGAACATTGATTCATACAAGGGAGTCGATGTTAAGGACAAGATCGTCGTTGTCTTTGGTGAAGGCCTGCCCAAAGGAATCCGTCAGGGCGATCTCACGGGCACGGAGGGTGAAGATTGGGCCAAGCCATTGCTTTACGCGCAACGCCACGGCGCCCTGGGCGTGCTGGCGATTCCTGATTCAGCGATGCTGACAAACTGGGAACGGACGCGTCAGCGTGCCGGCAGTCGTCCGGGTGTCGTCGTAGAAAAGTTTCAAACGCAACCCGCACCAACGGTACCGGCAATCTGGCTATCGACAAAAATGGCGACCGCACTATTTCAGGGAGAAAAGCAAGAGGCTGCCTCGTTGCAGACGCTGGGAAACGCGGGCGAAGCAGTCGAGCCCTTTGAACTGAGCGCGGGTAAGAAGGTTACCTTCACGGTCGCGGTAAAACAGGACAAGACACAAACGCAGAATGTCGTCGGAGTGTTCGAAGGCAGCGATCCAAAACTCAAAAATGAGTACGTCGCGCTGGGCGCTCATTACGATCACATCGGCATGGGCGCCGCGGTGAATGGGGACACGATCTACAACGGCGCGGACGACGACGGTTCCGGAACGACCGCCCTGCTGGCCATGGCAGAGGCGTTGGCCCACGCCAGGGCTCGCCCAAAGCGTTCAGTGCTTTTCGTGTGGCACGCCGGCGAGGAAAAAGGCCTTTGGGGCTCGCGTTACTTTACCGAGAATCCTACGATCCCGCTGGACCGTATCGTGACTCAGCTCAACATCGACATGATCGGGCGCAGCAAGAAAGAAGGCGACACCGTCCCGCGGAACAAGGACTTGTCAGGACCGAATCAGGTCTATGTCATCGGTGCAAAAATGATGAGTACTGAGCTGGGCGACCTGACCGAGGCGGTGAACAAATCGTACTTGAATCTCAGCTACGACTATCGCTACGACGATCCCGCTGACCCTAACCGCTTTTTCTTTCGCAGCGATCATGTCAACTATGCGCGCAAGGGAATTCCCATCGTCTTCTTCTTCGACGGCGTGCACGAGGACTATCATGGCCGCGGTGATACGGCGGACAAGATTGATTACGAGAAAATGGGAAAGATCACAAAAACGATTTACATGATGCTGTGGGAGATCGCGAACCGGCCGACGCGCCCGAAGGTTGATAAACCCCTTCCGGCGCAGCTGGCGCCCAGGACCAGATAGGCTTTGCAAGGGACCTTTTTCTAAGATCTGAGATCTGAAATTTGAGATTATTTGAGATCTGAAATTGAAAACCATCTCGTCAAGCTGAATCGGCAGAGCAGGTTTGACTGAAACTAATATCGGATTGACCAGGAAAGTGTGACTGCGGATGTCGACAACAAATATTGAATCGGTGATGCACGAGGAGCGGGTGTTTCCTCCGCCTCCGGATTTTGCCGCGCAAGCTCACATCGGCTCAATGGAAGAACTCGAGCGGCTGCGATCTGAGGCAGCTGCTGATCCGGAAGGCTTCTGGGCGCGCATGGCGGAAGAGCTGCACTGGTTCAAGCGCTGGGACACCGTTTTGAACTGGAATCCGCCGCATGCGCAATGGTTCGCCGGCGGCAAGATCAACATCTCCTACAACTGCCTCGATCGTCACCTGCAGACCTGGCGGCGCAACAAAGCCGCCATCATCTGGGAAGGGGAACCAGGTGATCAGCGCACGCTTACTTACCAGCAACTGCACACAGAAGTCTGTCGCTTTGCCAATGTTCTGAAAGGACTGGGAGTTAAACCAGGAGACCGCGTGGCTTTATACATGCCGCTGATTCCTGAGCTGGCGATCGCGATGCTGGCCTGCGCCCGCATCGGCGCCACCCACTCAGTCATCTTTGGCGGCTTTTCCAGCACTGCATTGATTGACCGGATTAACGACGCGAGTTGCAAAGTCGTCGTCACGGCGGATGGCGGATGGCGGCGCGGCAATGAAGTTAAGTTGAAAGGCGCCGTTGATGAGGCGCTGAAGGAGACTCCTTCCGTCACCTCTTGCGTGGTGGTGCGACGTTCCGGCTCCCAGGTCCACATGGAAAGCGGGCGCGATCACTGGTGGCACGAAATGATGGAACATGCCGCTACAGAGTGCCCCGCGGAAGAGTTGGATAGCGAGCACCCGCTCTTCATTCTTTACACGTCCGGCACCACCGGCAAACCCAAAGGGATTCTGCATACGACTGCCGGCTATTTATTGCAATCGCATCTGACCACCAAATGGATCTTCGACATCAAAGATCAGGATACCTACTGGTGCACCGCCGACATCGGCTGGGTGACGGGCCATAGCTACGTTGTCTATGGGCCCCTTTCAAATGGCGCAACCTCCTTCATGTATGAAGGCGCCCCGAATCATCCCGAGCCCGATCGCTTCTGGCAAATCATTGAGCACAACCGCGTCAATATTTTTTACACGGCGCCAACGGCGATCCGGGCGTTTATCAAGTGGGGCGAGCAATGGCCGCTAAAGCACGACCTGTCGAGTTTGCGTTTGCTGGGCACAGTGGGCGAGCCGATTAATCCCGAAGCGTGGATGTGGTACCACAAGATAATCGGCAAGGGCGCCTGTCCCATCGTGGACACGTGGTGGCAAACAGAAACAGGCGCCATCATGATTGCGCCTTTGCCCGGAGCCACTCCCACCAAGCCCGGATCCGCCACCAAACCCTTTCCCGGAATTGAAATGGACGTGATGACGCGCGAGGGCAAGCCCGTCGGCGCCAATGAAGGCGGCTACCTGGTAATCAAACGTCCCTGGCCCTCGATGCTGCGCACAATCTGGGGAGATGATGAGCGTTATCGCGATCAGTACTGGTCGCAGATAGAAGGAATCTACTTTGCCGGCGACGGTGCGCGGCGCGACTCGGATGGGTATTTCTGGATCATGGGGAGGATAGATGACGTTATCAACGTCAGCGGCCACCGGCTGGGCACGGCGGAGATCGAGAGCGCCCTGGTTTCACACGCGGCGGTCGCCGAAGCCGCGGTAGTGGCCCGGCCGGATGACTTGAAGGGATCGGCCATAGTCGCCTTCGTTACCGTCGAAGGCGGTCGCGTCACTTCCAACGATCTGAAGGAGGAGTTGCGCCAGCACGTGGCCAGGGAAATTGGCGCGCTGGCGCGGCCCGACGAGATTCGTTTCAGCGACATGCTGCCCAAGACCCGCTCCGGCAAAATCATGCGCCGCCTCTTACGCGAACTGGCCACCAGCGGCAGCGTGGCCGGCGACACCACCACGCTGGAAGATTTTTCCGTACTGGAGAAACTTAGAGCCGAAGAGGAGTGAAGTGGCACAGACTTCAGTCTGTGATTGCTACTCCTCCCCTCATCACACACTAAAGGAAAGATTTTTCCGTACCGGAAGAAGTTACGAGCCAAAGAATAGCCTTCGAAGTGGCACAGACTTCAGTCTGTGATTACTACTCCTCCCCTCATCACAGACTGAAGTCTGTGCCACTATCCCAAAAACTCTGCGCTAATTACTCGTTTCCGTATATCATACGCCCCTGACCCCACGGGTACTTTACTGGCTTTAGCAATTAGGAGATGAAGAATGCCCCGACCTATAACTACTGATACTCGAACCGGACCACGGTACCTCGCCGCCGTTGGCATCCGGGCTGAGTGGGATACCAAGGACGGCGCGCACGTCGTGGCCGAAGGAGAAACCGAGAACATCGGTCCGCAAGGAGCGCTGGTCCACCTCCCGCAGGGCCTGCCTGACGTGGGCAGCCGTGTGCACTTGCTGGTACTGGGCGAAACCGGGGACAAGCTGCAAGTTGTCGCCGAAGTCCTCCGGATCGAGCGCAACCCCGGGCATCCGCTGGCTGCGCTGCAATTGCTTGATGCTACCGACGAGTGGCGTGGCCTGGTCTGGGAGCCGGCCGCTCCGCAACTTTCCGCCCCGGCAACCGAGGGGGGAGATGACGACGACGACGATGACGATTTCACCCATTAACGCAACTCGAAAGGAGACTTCGAAGCATGCTCGATAGATCCCCCGCTCCTTCATTTAGTGAGAGACGCAAGTATCCGCGCTTTTTCGTTATCTCACGACTAACGCTGGCGGTCGAAGATGAAAGCCAGGGCGAGTCCATAGGGCTCGGCGAACCGGGCGATATCAGCGTCGGTGGCTTGCGCGTTCGCAACCTGCCGGCCTGTCCGAATGTTCGCGTGGGAGATCGTCTCGGTCTCCTTTTGATGGACGCCGAAGACGCCTTATCGCTTCGGGGAGAGGTGGTCCATCACGGCACTGAAGACACGTTCGGGGTTGAGTTCACGAAGCTGTCCGCCGCGGAACAGCAGGACGTCAATGACCTGATCAGGCGATTGCATGGAAAGGCCCTGCCTTGAGCGATCGCCGTGAAAAAGAAGTGGCGGAGGCGGCCGCCCTGGCTGCTGCGCCCGCGTGGTCGCAAACGCGTACCGTCCTGCGGGTACTGATGATCATTCTGGGGTTGGCTGCCACTCTCTGGATCGTCTACAAACTAACTGCCGTAATCCTCCTCATCGTTCTCTCAATTTTTTTCGCTTACCTCGTAGCTCCCCTGGTTGAGTTCGTGCATCGTCCCTTTAACATCGGGGGACGAAAGCGAACGATACCTCGCGGCGTGGCCATCGGCCTCGTTTACATAGTGATCTTTTCCGTAGTCGGTTTGGGCATTTACCTGCTGGTACCGCGTCTTGGTGCCCAGTTTCCCGAGTTTGCCGAGATGGCGCGGTCATACTCGAAAAACGTCGGCGGCAGCATCGAGACGCTGAATGAATATCTGCGGCAACGGAACGTACCGCCCAATGTCATCGAGGTCATTAACAGCAACGTTCCGAAGGTAGCGGAGAAGCTGGCCGAATCAGTAAGCGTCGTCGCCACTCACATGGTGACATGGGCGCTTGAGTTCATCCCCTGGTTGGTCCTCATTCCCATCTTCAGTTTCTTTCTTTTAAAGGACGCCGAGAGTTTTCGCCGATCAGCACTGCAGATGTTGCCCCGCGGCCGTTGGCGCTGGCGCGGCGATGAGTTTTTCCAGGACGTGAACAGCACCCTGGCCGCCTATGTTCGCGCCCAGCTAATAGCTTCTCTGTTGATAGGAGTGATCTGCGGGGTAGCGTTTGCCTTACTGGGGTTACCGAACGCGTTTGTGCTCGGAGTCATGGCCGGGTTGCTGGAGTTTGTACCCCTGGTCGGCCCGCTTTTGATTGCGTTGATCGCGATAATGCTGGCGCTGCTGAATGGCGGCCTGGGTACGGCGTTGATGGTGGGGCTTTTCCTGGGAGTACTGCGAATCGCGCAGGATTACGTGATCTACCCGCGCCTGATTGGACAGGGAATACATCTTCACCCGATGGCCGTAATTCTCTCGATCCTTTGCGGTGCTGAGTTGGCGGGCGTGGCGGGAATCTTTCTCGCGATTCCAGTGATTGCGCTGTTAACCGTAAGTTACCGTCACTGGCTGGAGCATCGCGGCAGCGAGGGCCTGGTAGCAGATCTTTTGCAGCCCGGGGAACAGACTGTGGCCCAGCTTCTTCCTGACTTCCCAGGCACTACTGCGCCTGACGAACCTGATCTATCTCCCACCACCACTCCTGAAGAAATGGCGCGGGCGCGCCCCGACCTGACGACTGGCGAATTAAAGATGCCGGCGGAATAGCGGAAGTCGGAGGTCGGAGGTCAGAAGTCAGACATCAGAAGTTCACGACAGAACGTGACTTCCGACCTGCCTTGACCTCCGACCTCTGATCTCTGACTTCTGACTTCTGACTTCTGGTTCGGAGCCCTCCCTTACGGTCGGGCTTCTGCCTGGATCATCAATTTAATGAAGCGTTGGAAGTGATGCGCTGCATCGTGAGGACCGGGGGCGGCTTCAGGATGGTACTGCACTGAGATGATGGGCAGTGAACGATGGCGCATGCCTTCGACGCACTGGTCGTTGAGGTTGATATGGGTCACCTCAACCTCAGGTGGAAGGCTGCCCGGCTGAATCGCAAACCCGTGATTGTGCGAAGTGATCTCGACGCCGCCTTCCTGCAGGTCTTTCACTGGCTGGTTCCCGCCGCGATGACCGAAGACCAGCTTGAAAGTGTTGCCGCCCAGGGCGCGCCCCAGCAACTGATGGCCAAAACAGATGCCGAACGTGGGCGTGCGGGACTGCGCGATGAGTCGCACCTCTTCGACCTCCTTTGTCATCGACGCCGGATCGCCCGGCCCGTTTGAAAGAAAGATGCCGTCGGGAGTCAGTGCCAATACCTCGGCAGCACTGGTTGACGCAGGCACTACTGTGACGCGGCAACCGGCGCGCGC
>JBDTOI010000142.1:0-10430 GCA_039933315.1 Pyrinomonadaceae bacterium | reverse complement strand
AACATTTTGCCTTTCTCCATGTATTTGAACTGCGGATTCTCAAAGCCATGCGCCGCGGTCATACCAGCCGCGACTATCTGGGCCGAATTGAGACAATAAAGAATGCCAGCCGAAGATTGTCGCTGACGAGTGATATCATTGTCGGGTTCCCCGGTGAAACGCGAAGTGACTTTGAGGATACTTTGAAGCTGATCGCCAGCTGCGAATACGACGGGCTCTATATCTTCAAATACTCAGAGCGCCCGGGCACTCCGGCTTTCAAGCTGGAAGATGATGTGTCACCGAGCGAGAAGACAGAACGCTTTCTTGAACTGGAGCGCCTGCAGCGGCAGATTCAGGGTCGGATTTACGACGGTTATCTGGGAAGGGAAGTGCGAGTCCTGGTGGAACGGGAGAGTTCCCGATCAAACATGGACCGGATGGGCCACACGACTTGCCACAAGGTGGTTAATTTTCCGGGCCCGCACGTGGCCCTGGGTCAGGTGGCGAAGATTCGTATCCGGACGGCAAATCCAAATAGTCTTTATGGTGATCTCCTCGAAGTGGCGTAAAAGGGGTTCCGGCGCCGGAGCAGCCGGGAGCTGGTACGGACATGAGGTGTGGTTATGGAAATAGAAGTTAAGATCCGGGCATTGATGATGGATCCGAACAGCGGCACCCCGATCATCATCCTGAAGGACGTCAACAGCGAAACGATGTTGCCAATCTGGGTCGGAGCATACGAAGCAAATGCCATCGCCCTGGAGATCGAGAAGATAGCCCCGCCGCGCCCAATGACTCATGATCTGCTGCGCAATCTAATTATTGAATTGGGCCTGCGCGTGGAAAGGGTCGTGGTCACTGAGCTCCGTGACAACACCTTCTTCGCCGTCATTGAGATGCAAACGAGCGAGGGCTCGCCCATGATGCTGGACTCGCGTCCTTCGGATGCTATAGCCCTGGCCTTGCGCGCCGACTGCCCAATTTATGTGGACGCGGAAGTGATCAAGGCCTCACGGAATACGGTAGGAACTGAGGGCGAGGATATCGAAGGGCTCGAAAGCAGCGGCGAGCCGGAAGAGTGGCCGGATGTGATCGGCGAAGCGGGCGACCTTCCGATGTAGTGGCACGGACTTCAGTCTGTGTAACCACTATCCACAGAACTCAAGTCTGTGCCAAAAAGGCCTGGTCAAATATGGCCGATGAGCCAAAGAACCTTTCGGTGTAACGCGGTGCCCCTGGCTCGAGTCTGTGTAGTCACTTTTCCACAGGCTGAAGTCTGTGCCACAAAAGTCTGATTAATATGGCCGATGAGCCAATAGTAATCGCAATTGCGAATCAAAAGGGCGGCGTGGGTAAAACCACGACGGCCATCAATCTGGCGGCCGCTTTCGCGCGGCGCGGAACGAAGACGCTTCTCCTCGATCTTGATCCCCAGGCCAACAGCTCGATTTCTTTTCTCGACCCTTCAACCGTGGTCCTTTCAGCTTATGACTTGATGACGGACGGGCTGGGAGCTCCGGAACTGCCGATTTACAGCACCCCGATCGAAGGCCTCGAGATCATTCCTGCCCGTATCAACCTGGCCAAAGTGGAATCCAAACTGGTTGGTGATTTTGACGCCGCGTTCCGCCTCAAAGACCGTCTGGTCCCTTTGCGTGAGAAGTATTCCGTCATTGTGATCGACACGCCGCCGGCGCTTGGGCTGATTACGGTTAACGCGCTGGTGGCGGCCCGTTATGTGCTGATCCCGATTCAGTCTTCTTACTTTGCCCTGGAGGGAACCGACGATCTGCTGGACACGATAGAGAAGGTCAGGAGCAGGCCAAATCCTGACCTGCAAATCATAGGGGTGTTGGTCACTCTCTATGACAAGAGGACCACGCTCGCCCGCGAAGTTTTCGACCAGATTCAAAGAGTGTTCGGCCCTAAATTGTTTGAGACTGTCATAACCAAGAGTGTGCGGCTGGAAGAGTCTCCGGCCTACAAAGAATCCATTTTTACTTTTGCGCCGCAGTCTTCCGGCGCTATTGAATACGCAAAACTTTGTGAAGAGGTGATGAGCCGTGTCTAGAAGAGGTCTGCCAACCGGGTTAAGCATGCGCCATGATGCGCACTACGTTGAAGAGCTGGCGCAGGACAGGCCCGCTCCGATCGGGCGCCTGATAGCCGTCGCCAAGCTCGATCCTAATCCTGACCAGCCTCGTCGAGAAATTGGCGACCTGAAGGAACTCACCAGCTCCATCAAGCAGCGCGGCGTGCTTGAGCCCCTTCTGGTAAAGCCCTCAGCTAATACCGGCAGGTGGCTGATCATAGCTGGTGAGAGACGCTGGCGGGCCGCGCGCGAAGCCGGCCTCGAGGAAGTGCCTTGCATTGAGATGAACGTGGATGATCAGGCAGTCGCCGAAATCGCGCTCATCGAAAATATGCAACGCAAGGATCTCACCCCCTGGGAAGAGGCTGACGGACTGCGCGCGTTATGCGAGCGTTACGGGTACACGCACGAAGACGTGGCGCGAAAAGTAGGGAAGAGCAGAAGCACAGTAACGGAAGCGCTCTCGATCGCGGCCCTGCCCGAGTCCATCCGCGAGCTTTGCCGGCGAGGGGGGATTAATGCCAAGTCCGTCCTGCTGGAGATAGTCCGCCAACCCGATGAAAAATCCATGCGCAACATGGCGAAGGACATCGCTGAGCGTGGGCTGACGCGCGAAGGAGCGCGCCAGGTACGAAAGGCTCAGGTCAACCCTGGGGCTGCCGCCGCTGCTGCATCAGCGCCCGCGGAGCAATCATTCGTCTATCACTTCGATTCGCCGCAAAAAGACTATCGAGTGGAAGTGAAGTTCCAGCGCCAGCAGGCCACCGAAGAAGACGTATGGAATGCGTTGCGTGATGCGGCCGAGTCGTTGGAAGAGAAGTAGTTAAGGCAATCCGCAGATTACGCAGACCGGAAAAAGTGAGGGTGTTTAGGCAATCCAATCCGGTAGCAAACTCTGAAAGGCCCAACGAAACCCTTTTTGGTTTTTTAGTCTAAGTAATTCTGCGTAATCTGCGGATAAGCCTCACGCGCTCTTTCTTTTCTTCTCAGCGGCGGCCCGCTTCTGTAGGTTCTTGCCCCATCGCTCGAGGGTAGGCTGAAGTGGTTTGAAGAGTTTTGCCCTGACTGAGTGTTGCTGCTCGTTCCAGGTCTTTAATTGCTTCTCGACATACGTGCGCACCGCCGGTTCCAGCTGGCCTCGCTTCACTGAGTGTCGCAGGGTGAGGTAATAGTGCTGGCCCACCAGTGAAAAGATCACAGCAGCGAGGTTGCCCTTGAAGGAAAGGCGCGGGACGATCTGCTTAAGCAATGGCTTATTCCGGGGAATGAGGGCGCCTACCGCTATCTCCAGCCACGGTTGCTGCGTGCCTTGGCGCGGATGATACAGGCCAGGCAGTTCAGTCATCTTAGCGGGCATGCGGGCCCGAGTATCAGTAATGAAGTCCACCAGCCTGAGCCGATCCACGCCCCGCAGATGTTCGCGCGGTACGCTCTGCAGTATCTTTTCCACATTGGCAATGGCGTTCCTGGGAAGCTTGCCCTCTGACTTGTCCTCAATCTTGATAGCCATAACAATTCGACGTCGTCGCTGGATTTATGACGCACTTGCGGCGCACAACCCTTGTGTTCACCCTTTCTTTTCGCCGCACTGTAGGGGATGCAGCCATTCATCGTCAAGTTTGACCTCCGGCAACGCCCCAGCAGAAGCCCGACCGTCCGGGAGGGCTTCACCTCAACCCATCAGCAGCGAAGCCCCGACCTTCCTGAGAGTCCACAAACTCATCCCACCGCCGAAAGGGAGCCGGGAACGCACGCCACCCGCACTAACCCTGACCAAACACAGGTGGGCCACGGTCTTATACGCTGCGTCTGATAATATATATTATGTCGTGAGGTAGGGGGCGTTTTCTGGGCGCCGGGCTGGTGGTCGGTTGGGTTATTTGGGCTTCAATCAGCCCTACGCGAAGCACCTTTCTCATAGTTAGGAGCGCGCTGCGAAGGCCCCGGGAAAACCTTTCGTCTCCGGCGGAAGTTCGTCATAATCCGCACGACAGAAATACCAAAAGTGGAAGGATAAGAAGATGTTTCGTTTCCTGCCCCCAGTCATTGTCCTCGCGCTGGTTTTCAATGTTTGTTCACCAAAGGAAAAGGAAAAGCCCCCTCGCGAGCCTGTGACCACTGATATTCGACGAGAAACTGTCGAGGAAGGCATCGAAGTAACCTTCTATCCTACCTATGGCTATCGCGACGGAGATAATTGGATCATTCCTACACGTACATGGGTCCATGAAAAGCGAAGACTGGCGACGCTATTTATCGGCGAAGTGGCTGAAAGAGTGCTCAAGTGTGCCGACTCGGAAAAGGAGACACCGAAGTCACGCCTGGTGGATTTTCCAGCCAAGGATATCAAGGAGCAGAAAGTTACGATTCAATTCGACTCCGACCCGGTCAAAGAGCAGTTTCAGCTTAGTGAAAGTGATCCCAATGGCGTGATCAAGTTCGAGCTAAAACTACCAGATGCCACGGCGCGACGGTTATTGGAGAGCCAGGGATCAAGCGAGGGCCCGAAGCGGGGATGGCTAAGTTATCGCGCTGTTTCGCAGGGCCATACTGGAAAAGGACGAGTCAGGCTGATCGAGCCTCAGGGCGTGTCGGTAGTCTCTGACATAGATGACACGATTAAAGTAACTGAGGTCCCGGCCGAGAAAGCGATTGTTCTGAGAAACACATTTTGCCGCGAGTTCATTGTGGCGCCAGGGATGGCGGATTCGTATAAGGAAATGGGCGACGACGTCTCTTTCCATTATGTCTCGGGTGGTCCATGGCAAATGTACGGACCCTTGTACGATTTTCTTATCAGCGGGCCGGGCGGTTTTCCCGAAGGCACGTTTCATCTCAGTTCTTTTCCAAAGAACTTTGAGGCCAGGGAGACCAGAGAGATGGTTAGGCAGGCCGTGACCAATGCGCTGCAGAAAGACACAGCTTCCGGTTCGATGGCGAAGACGTACGGGCACAAGAGGGATACGATCTCTGAGCTGATGGATCGATTTCCTGGCCGGAAGTTCATTCTCATTGGAGATTCCGGCGAGATTGACCCTGAAGTTTACCGCGCGATCAAAGACAAATATCCGCAGCAGGTCCAGGAAATCCGGATTCGCGATGTTGTCGACGACGACACGGTTAATCACGATCGGCTGGAAGGAATGAAAATAGTTAAAGCAGAGCCGACAATCTGCGCCTCACCAAGCCACTACACCAAGCTAGCCGGAATGATAGAAGAATTGCATCGGCCCACATATGCCCGAAACAAGCGTTGTCTTCAGTAGTACAGCTATCCTGCGTCACGCAAAGAACGGTTTCGTGAGTTTGTCAGTGCGGCCCCTTCGATTCAAGTAGGGTCATCCACCATGGATTTTGGCGTCGGGTCAGTTCCCTTCTGAGCCTCCCGAGTAGGTGCGGCAGCCACCAGCGCGCCGAAAAGGTCCTCCACGCGAAGTTGGGTATCTGCCGTTTCCCACGCTTTCTTAAACTCCCCTTCAACCATTTTTGCAGAGCTAACTTTGTTCTGACGTTTGAGACTTTCCATCAGGCCGAACAAGGCCCGCCCGTTGCGAGGATGTTTGGCGATTTCACGGTTAATAGATCGGGAATTTGCGCATACCAAACTATTGCCACACTTAGGATGCCCAGCATGGAGGGGCATTTGGCATCCCGCCTTTAACTTGTGGTATGGCCCTGTTGTTCAACAATGAAAAGGGCCCCACCACTGCCAACTCCGTCGCTTGACTCTCCCAAACCGCTACTGTTACATTACGCGGTCTTTTACATGAGGATATTGGCGCCTGTAGTACGCCCTATATAAGGAGCTAAGAGTTGAGCACTGAATCAAGTTATCTATTTACGTCGGAGTCTGTCACTGAGGGACACCCGGACAAAATCGCCGACCAAATCTCTGATGCCATCCTGGATGCGGCACTGGCCAAAGACGAAATGGCCCGCGTCGCTTGTGAAACTTTGGTTACCACTGGTCTGGTGGTTGTCGCCGGGGAAATCACTACTTCCGCGGTGATTGACTACACCAGGGTAGCTCGCGAAACAATTCGCGAAATCGGTTACACGCGAGCAAAGTATGGCTTCGATTGCGATACCTGCAGCGTCCTATCGGCCGTGGACAGCCAGTCGCCCGACATTGCTATGGGAGTGGATACGGGAGGCGCCGGCGACCAGGGATTGATGTTCGGTTTCGCCTGCAATGAAACTCCGGAGTTGATGCCGCTTCCCATCCAACTGGCGCACAGCCTGGCGCGCCGTCTTTCCGAAGTTCGCAAATCGGAGGAGCTGCCATACCTCCGGCCCGACGGAAAGTCCCAGGTAACGGTGGAGTATCGCGATGGCCGGCCTTTTCGGCTCGCGGCAGTTGTAATTTCGTCGCAGCATGCGGACAGCGTTACTACTGAACAATTAAGGGAAGACATCAGGGAGCACGTTATCAAGCCTACAGTTTCACCTGAGCTGTTGGATAACGACACCAAATATCACATTAATCCGACCGGCCGTTTCGTTACCGGCGGGCCCCAGGGCGACACCGGCCTGACGGGACGAAAGATTATCGTCGATACCTACGGCGGATATGCGCCCCATGGTGGCGGCGCGTTTTCGGGGAAGGATCCCACGAAAGTTGATCGCTCCGCCGCTTACATGGCCCGCTACGCCGCCAAGAATATCGTGGCTGCCGGACTAGCCGATCGTTGCCTGGTACAACTTGCCTACGCAATTGGCGTGGCCGATCCCATGTCTGTTTTCATTGATACTTCGGGCACGGGCCGCGTCAGTGAGGCTACCTTGTCCAAGCTCGTGCGTGAGCATTTCCAATTAACGCCGCAGGGGATCATCAAAGAACTTCGCCTGCGCCGTCCCATTTACAAAGCCACCGCCGCCTACGGACATTTTGGCCGTACGGAGAACGGTTTTTCCTGGGAAGAAACCGACAAGGCTGAGGCCCTGCGCGCTGCCGCGAAAGTTTAACGCGAACTGTTAGTTTGCGATTCGAATCTCTACCAACGCGCAAACCAGGTTTGCGTCACGAGGAAAATTTAATGAGTGCTACACCTGCGCAATCATATGACGTCAAAGACATGGACCTCGCCGCCGAGGGCAAGCGGCGGATCGAATGGGCCGAGCGGGAAATGCCAGTCCTGCGTCTGATAAGAGAAAGATTTGGCAACGAGCGCCCTCTGAGCGGGCTGCGATTGGTGGCTTGCGCTCACATCACCACCGAGACCGCAAACCTGGCGCGAGCACTTAAAGCCGGGGGCGCTGATTCCCTTCTCATAGCTTCCAATCCACTTTCGACCCAGGACGACGTGGCCGCCTCGCTCGTTTCTGATTGGGACATTCCAGTCTGTGCCATCAAAGGTGAAAGTACTGAAACCTACCGGCGTCACGTACAGATGGCCCTCGACTTCAGGCCCGACATCATTATTGATGACGGCTCGGATGTGGTCGCGACGCTGATCAAGGAACGGCCCGATCAAACCAGTCAGATTGTGGGCTCAACGGAAGAGACGACCACCGGCATCGTCAGGCTGCGCGCAATGCAGGCGGCCGGGGTGCTTACCTTCCCTTCGATTGCCGTGAACAACGCGCAAACGAAGCATTTCTTCGACAATCGGTATGGCACGGGCCAATCGACGCTGGACGGAATAATTCGCGCCACCAACATCCTTCTGGCCGGGCGCAACCTGGTTGTGGTTGGCTATGGTTGGTGCGGTAAAGGGGTGGCGCTGCGGGCCCGCGGCATGGGCTCGAATGTTATTGTCACCGAGATCGATCCCATCAAAGCGATTGAAGCGGTCATGGATGGCTTTCGCGTGATGACCATGGCAGAGGCTGCGCCTTTGGGCGATATCTTCGTTACCGTCACCGGCAACCGTCACGTAATCGACGGTCAACACTTCTCAGTTATGAAGGACAGCGCGATTGTTTGCAACAGCGGCCACTTCGATCTGGAGCTCAACCTGGTGGCGCTGGGCGAGATGAGCGATCCCGCCGTGCACGTACGGCCGTTTGCTCAGGAGTACAAGGTCCGCAAGACCGGCAACCGGATCATCGTGCTGGGCGAAGGACGTCTGATTAACCTGGCTGCCGCCGAAGGCCACCCGGCCAGCGTGATGGATATGAGCTTTGCGAACCAGGCGCTCTCGGTCGAGTATTTAGTGAAGCAGAAGGGCAAGCTGGAGCCTGGTGTACACCTGCTGCCACCTGAAGTTGATCAAGAGATCGCCAGCCTGAAGCTCCGCGCCCTGGGCTTGTCAATTGACACTTTGACTCCGGAGCAGACCGAGTACATGAACAGCTGGGAAAGCGGGACCTAGGCTGAGCTACCGCGAAGCGGTGTGGCCTCCATGCCGAGCTTCGAGGCTACCCTGGGAAACAAGTTAAGAAAGAAATGCCAACCCCAAAGGGGTTGTGCCCATTGCCTGAGGTGAAGGTGCTCAGGAGGACACAACCCCGTTGGGGTTGCGTCGGCTTCTACGCCTCGTTCCCCAGGGTAGCCTCGAAGCTCGGCAACCCTGGGCTGGAGGGCGTAACCGCTTCGCGGTAAATCGCAGTACTTGCCGAATCAATCCGGGTAGGGAATCACAGACTGAAGTCTGTGCCACTATTGTGCCGGCATGCCTCTGGGGCGGCGATTGAGGATGCTAACCAGCATTTGTTGCGTGAAGCTGGCGAGCTGGGTCTTGGCGGCTAACCCTAAGGTGTCAGCTGAGCGCGCAAACTCCACTGGTCCCAGCTTCTGAGTCGATAGCCAATGCTGGCGGGCTTCGTTAGACAACGCTGTGCCCGTGCCCCTGCTGCAACGATAGCAACGCGGCTTCGCCTCCGCATTAAGAAACGCTCCCTCAGTTTCGTCAAAATGTACGCCACAGTCGGCACACTTCCTCAGATCCGGCAGGAAGCCCCCCAGTTTTAGTATCCACGTTTCAAAATAACGAGTGATCGACTCCGTCTCCAGCGGCACCGCAGCCATAGCGTCTGCGCAAGCTACAGCCATGCGGTAGAGTTTTTCGTTGGGCTCATGTGGTGGTGAAAACTCGATCAGTAGCTCGCTGAGATACGCCAGGGCCGCAACTATTTCTGAGTTTTGCGAGAGGTTAAAGTGAGACTTCAGGATCTCTGCGTGGCTAAGGGTGACGAGCTCGCGGTTCTCTCTCTCGTAGTACGTAATCCGCAGGATAGTGAAAGGCTCCAGCGCGGCGCCGAACCTGTTTTTCAATCGCCGCGCGCCCTTCGCCACCCCTCGAATCATTCCCGAGCTGCGGCAAAAGCACAGAACAATCTTGTCTGCCTCCGCCAGGTTGTAGGTTCTTAAGACGAGGGCTTCGGTATCGACGAGTCCCATATGTGGCACAGACTTCAGTCTGTGATTTCAAGCAGGAGTATTATCAAAGTTCGAGGAAATCGTTGCGGGCCCGCCATTGGCACGGGCATCACAGACTGAAGTCTGTGCCACTTATTTCAAAGGAAGAAAATAGAGCAACCATGCCAGCGCCAGTCCGATGACCATGAATTCGGCAAACACCTTAACGCCATAGAGGGCGCGGTCGCGTTCCGTCCCTTTGGCGACAGCTCCAAACACAATTGCCGTAAGCGCGGCAAACAGCATCATTACCAGCAAGTGTTTCAAGCTTTCCTCCTCACCGCGATATCAAACGCGTCCAGCATGACCAGGTAGTTCAAGAGGCCGGCCACCAGGAGAAACGTGTTGCCATATTCATACGTTACGAGTTTGGCGTTTTCGGTAAATCCGAAACCGCTGAGCCAGCAGAAAACGTAAAGCAGGCCACTTCCGACATTGGCGATCATCGGGGGGATCTGCATCAGAGTCGAGGTCCCCTGTTCTTTACCGCTCAGGCCGAAGAGATGCCCGCCAAACAAGAAGCCGATAATGAACATTCCCCATACGACTCCACCCAGCAGAAGGCCCCTCAGCCAGCGGCCCTGCAGCAGGTGGCCACTGCCCGGAACAGCCCATGCCGCCAGGCCTATCAACCAGGCGCTGGCTGGTGTCTCAGCGTCTTCGTTTACCGTCATCACATCCTGTTTATAAGCCAATCCATCCTCCGAAGGTGGCACAGACTTCAGTCTGTGATCCCAGTTACGCCGGTTTGCGTCTAAATTAATATTGAGTAATCGCGAACGGGTGATCACAGACTGAAGTCTGTGCCACCAGGTTCCGTTATCCATTCATAAAAGTCGGCACGACGACAATACTAAGCTAACACATGTAAAGCGATTCTTTGAATCCAGCACCTTTGCTCGAAAGTCTGTAGGGGCGTCACTCCGTGGGCGCCCCTTCTTCGCCGCGATTAGGGGCGCCCCTCCTCCGCGCGACCAGGGGCGCCCACGGAGTGAC